>CAIKHZ010000069.1 GCA_903827375.1 Akkermansiaceae bacterium | reverse complement strand
GGTGTGTAGCGGCCTTGGAGTGCGGTGACATGTCACCGCTTTGCACCTGAGGAGCCTTGGCGCAGGTTGAGCACGGCTTTTAGAGTGCGGTGACATGTCACCGCTTTGCATCTGAGGAGCCTTGGCGCAGGTTGAGCACGGCTTTTGGAGTGCGGTGACATGTCACCGCTTTGCACCTGAGGAGCCTCGGCGTTCCCGGGGCATATTCCTCGGGAGGGACTCTGGGGCTGGCTGCTGTCAAAAGCTCAGCAATAATTGCCAGATATAGGTATTGGCCAAGCCTTCGATGTCATTCCAAACTTGGCGGATCAAATCCTTGTCGCCGGTGATTGGAGGGCATTCCGCGGCCTTTAGCTCCCAAGGGCGACACAGACCCGGGGCGAGGCTGGGGGCGGCCCGACCCCTCATTCCGGTGAGGTTGGCGCGATCGGCCAGCGAGGTGGGCAGTTCGCCGGCCGTCAGAGACACAGGCAATTGATAGGTCCCGGCTGAGTAGCCGCCTAACTCGCGCGTCACATCGGTGAGAACACGCAGGTTTTCGATGCTGGTATCGTCCTGCATGATGGCCCCGGCGTCCATGATGTAACCGCCCTCGGCGGCCACTTCGCGGATCACACGTTCGCAGAATTCGCGGACTTTTTCAGGTTTGCCGAAGCTCAGAAGACTGTTAGGAACGCCACCGCTCAGGGCGAATTTATCGTGCAGGCGGCGGTGGACTTCGAAGATATCGTCTTGGTCGCAGTGGAACACGATGGATCGGTCGGGCAGTTCGCGGAAGCTATCGAAGTGGTGTTTCCATTTGCCTTCGGCGTAAAACAACGTCTGATGCCCGTGTTTCCAAAACTCCTCGATGATGGGCTTGAGCGTCGTCCAGTAATGAGTGTCGAAGGTCTTCGGTGAGACCAGCGGCACACAACCGCGGTGCATCCAAAATCCTATAGGCACCTGCTTGGAGGCGTCGGCCGTGCCCAGCCCGACGTGGCAGAGATGCGGCATGAGTGCCTCGCAGGCAGCCAGCACCTTGTGCGGTTGGGTGACCATGTCCATCGTCAGACCTATATAGCCGCGCAATTTATCGGCCAAGATATCAAACGGTGCCTTGAAGATGCCGGCGATGGCCGAGACGGTGCCCGATTCCAGGCGCAGCCGGCCAGCCTGCGGGCCAAACGCATAGAAGTATTGGAGCATGGCCATGCCGCCTTTCACAAATGACAGGTTGTTGCGATAGGTCGAGGGATCACCCAGCTTGCTGACCTCGGTGGACACCCGCGGCAGCCAGACGTTGTAGAGAAAGCCGGTGGGGTCGGCGATGAGCGCGTCGTATTCGTCCGCCCGCATCCACGATTCATCCTCCTCAGGTTCGATGTAATTGAACCCGGTGGTCGCTGGAATGTGTATCCCCGGTATCCCGTAATATCGCAGCCCGACGGCCTGGGCCAGCCCGGTCCATACATAGACCATGTTAGGAACCACCGCGTCCCAGTCGAAGTCCCGGGCACACTTGGCCGCAGCATCGAACGCACGGGTGTAATCATGCGCCACTTCCTGGCAGGTGTATCCGGCATAGCGGGCGGTGAATTCGGCGACAAACGGCCGGATCGGGATGCGGTCGGGCTTCTCGTTGCGCATGGCGGTGACGTAGCGGGCCAAGCGCTGCTGGTAGAGAGTTTCGTTATCCATGGATTGAGTATTTGATTTTCCCGGCCCCAGTTCAAGCCTGAATTTTTGATGTGCTAGGGCACGCCGCTACAGTCCTATCCGCGAGATAGGAATTTGCATCACGCCCGCCAGTCAGGCTCCATAGCCGGTGAACTTGGCGACGGCTGCGGTGCGGCTGTGGACTTGGAGTTTATCGTAGATGCGGCGGATATAGTTGCGCACAGTATGCACGGCGATGTCCATTTGTTGGGCAATGTGGGCGTAGGTATCGCCACGAGCGAGCAGGGTGAGCACCTCGCGTTCCTGCGGCGAAAGAGTGCCGGAAGCAGATTGATGGAAGGAGGCTACGACCTTTCGGGCGATATGTGCGGACATTGGGGATCCGCCGGCATGGACTTCGCGGATGGCGTCGAGAATCATCGGCGGTGGTGTTCTTTTGACCAGATATCCATAAGCCCCGGCTGCCAGTGATTGAAACACCTGTTCGTCCTGCTCGAAGACGGTGAGCATGACGGCGCGGATCGTCGGTGCCAGCTGGCGCAAGGCTGCAACGCAGTCGATGCCGCTCATACCTGGCAGTTGCAAGTCCATCAAAACGACATCCGGCTGGTCGCTGGCGAGGTGGCGCAACGCCATGCGTGGTTCGTCGTAAGCACTCACACATAAGAACCCCTCGGCTTGACTCAGATACTCCTCTAGCATTTGTCGAAACTGCTGGTCATCTTCAACGATGGATATACGAATGGTCATGGTAAACTTCTAAAAAATGTGGGTCATGGCGTCTCGCGTTTCCCGAGCAGCCAGCGCAGCGTCACGCGGGTTCCCTTGCCAGGGATACTCTGAATCCGGCATTCGCCACCGATTTTTTCTAGGCGATCGCGCATATTTGAGAGGCCGTTGCCAGTGGCTGCCCCGGTGCGCTGGTCTTGATAGAAGCCGCAGCCGTTGTCATCAATGCTCACCTCGAACTGGAGGTGTTCGATGCGCATGGCGACCTCGAGAGTGCTGGCCGACGCATGTTGTAGAACATTGGCCAGAGCCTCCTTCATCGCCCCAAACACCGCAGCTCGGGTCTCTGCGGCCATCGCTATCGCCGGAATTGCCGGCAACGGCGCAAACCGGCAATGCACCAGCGTGTCTGAGAAAAATTCTTCCACGTAGTGATAGATCCGGTACGCCAACTGATCGAGAGTGTCGTTTTTCGGGTTGACCGCCCAGATGATATTTTCCAGATCGCCGGCCGCTTGGCGCACACCTCGGGTCATTGCTTGGGCTCGCTGGCGTATTGTAGAACTGGCACTGGTGGTGCCTATGAGCAATTCGCCGAGCATGGAGAGGCGAGCCAATTGGCTGCCGACCTCGTCATGCATGTCACGGGCGATGCGTGCCCGTTCTTGGTCGAGAGCAATGAGGCGTTGGAGGTCGGTGCTGGTGAAGTAGCGAGAGATGGCGAAAGCCAGGCTGAGCACGACGAGGGCGATGAGCAGCCAGAACCAATATTGGCGGGTCACTGGCAGGAGGACGTTGAGATCGATCCGCTGCAGAGCCCCGTGCTGGCGGTCGGCCAGAGTGATGCGCCAGACGAACTCGCCGGCCTGGCTAACGCCGGTGACCAGGCAACCAGTGGCGGCTTTGAGGTCGAGTGGAAGTCGGCTATAAACGAAGAGGTCGCCGCTGCGGGCACCCGCATCGGTCAGTTCGATTTGCCAGAGGCCGCGTTTGCTGGTGATGAGTTTGGTTTCGGCTGCCCCGCAGTAGATGTGGAGGTTGGAGCCGATGAGGACTGGGGCGTCTGGTTCGCGGTCCAGATCGGTGAAGCGGAGGTGCTGGGAGGCCGAAGGTGCCAGCGCCGGGGTGCTCCACGATCCTTGCGTCACCCCGAGATATCGGTTGTCCCAGAATGACCAGACGGCATAGCGGTGCCCGGGATTCAAGCTGGCTTTAACGAAATCCAAGGTGATTGCCTTTTCGGTGGTTCCTGGATTCCACAGCAAGGCGACTGTCGCGTCGCCCCAGGGACGCAGCACGTGGCCGATGAGCCTCGGCCACTCCTCGCTCACCCCCAAGTCGAGCACATCGGCCCGTTCATGGGCCGGAGGGGTCATTGCCTCGACGTTGCGCCAGAAGGGCTTAAAGCTCTCCCAATGCCATGGATCAGAGGTGATGGCAGCCCCGCCGGACAAGCCAACCATGCTCATCCAGGTGCGCACCAGCGGCCAGCCACCCTCAATTTCACTCAGATTGGCAGGGTCAGTGCCCATGTAGTAGTTGCAATTGTCCACCGCGAACCAGCGCTTGTGCAGCTGGTAGGAGCGCAGCACATCGGGCATCGCCTCACGCACCACCGGCCGCTTTGCAGCCAGTCCAGTGCTGCTTGAATCCACCAGGCCAACGGATGCCCGGTCCGGTTGGTAATCAGCGAAAAGCAGGTACGTGGACTCTCCGGCCGCTTCTCGCAACTTGGCAAGCCCCTCGCGCATCGCCTCAAAACTCGTTTTTTTTGGGTCGCTCTCGGGCTTGGGCAAGGCCCCGTAAAACTCAATTTTGAGGTAGGTAAAACCATGGTGCACGGCCTGGCCGACGCGCCGGGCGAGATCGTCCCAATCTTGAGGACTGAGCTTGGGGTGCTCGTTGTCGGTTAAGGCGCGGACGAGCAGGCCGGGGCGTGCACCTGTCGCCGCGATGCGTTTGGCATAGAATTCGAGATCTTCGGGGAACAGCTCGTTGGTTTTGCGCGTACTGACGGATTCCTCGCCGCCCACGTCAATTTGAATGACCTCTGGGTGAAGTTGCCCATGGGACTGCAACACGGCGTCGGTGATTTCCAACACTTCCTTGCCGCTGACGGCACCGACCAGATAATGCGAACTGCTCCAACCGGACAAGGCCCCAAAGGTGCTGCGAGCACCATGGGTTTTGCCGACCCACTCGGACCATCGCTCCAGCGCCTGCTGCGGGGGCTCAACCAGCAAGAGTACCTGCTGGCTCCAGCGTGTTTCGCCGGAATCCACCCGCACCGGGCCCATCTGCGCGGTCATGTTCAGATCCACTGAGCCGTCGTCGCTGGGTGTGATGCGGGTGTCGATGTAGGCAATGGGCGTGCCCACGGGTCCGAAGAGAAAGCCGGTGCCATCCGGGCGGTACAGGCTCCCGGTTTCCCAGATGTGCAGGACCTTGTCGATGTCCGCCACCCGTTGGGTCGGGGCCCGGCTCCTTGGATGAAGGCGGCTCACCAGCCAGTCCGCCGGACTACCGCCGAGGCGGCCGCGCACCATGGCGGGCACCATCGTATAAACCTCCACAGACTTCTGCCCAGTATTGCGGACCCCAACTTGCGCCAGCACCCCCGCCACCCCAGGCACCTGCCCAAGGCGAAATAATAAGTCCACCTGCACCTCCTCAAAGCGCATGCCCGTAGTGCTCACATCCGCTTGGCCATAGGGCGTTGCCTCGCTGAGATGTTGCACCGGCCCGAGCACCACGCCCCCGTCTGATGTCAACTCGCGCTTCTCATCACCCACCCGGACTTTGGCGGAAAATCCACCTTGAAACCCACTCAGCCCGGATGCCGAAAAACTAAACGAGCGCCCGTCGGCGGCAAGCGCCGCACGCAAAGCAATATTTGATACCGGTTTCGCGGCTGCCTGCCAAGCACTGGCTACCCACGCCAGCGCCACGCAGCCCGCCATGAATTTGCCGGTTGTCACCGGCGCAGGTGTGTCCAACTTGCACAGCTAATTCAAGAAGATTGTCAGAAATTTGTCAGAAATGGCGGAGGGGCAAAATGAAGCGGGACCGCTGATTTGCACCAGCGGCCCCGCCATTTCCGGAGAAAAACCAATAACTCCGGAAAATCTTAGCGGCGCATTGAACACCACCAATCTTGTTGGCCTTCTGCAGGCCCCCCCCGAGAGAGAAACGCGGGGGGTGACTCAGGGGCCAGCAGCGCCGACTCACGAATGTTACTAAAATATTGGGGCGTGTCATGTGGCATGAAGTGGCCACACGGCGGCGTGCCGACGGCGATGGGCGAGACCGACCCGCAAGGGCGGGCAAGACCCGTGTGGTTAGTGTTTTTCGGGCTGGCCCCGGATCAGGACGTCTGACTTGGGCAAGCAAACGAGGTCAGGGGCTCTGAGGCTGCAAAGAAAAATCCTCGCGCTAAACGATGCAGGTGATACCGTGGCCGCACGCTAAACCTAATCACAACCCCATGAATCCAACCCAACAGGAAATCTTGAACCCACAGCCAGCTGAGCGCCGCAAAGGAGTGGACCGTCGCAACTTTTTGAAACTCGCTGGCAGCGGCTCGTTGGCCATGCTCGCGTCCCGGATGCCGGTGATGGCCGGCCCGTTCGTCCCCGGTGATTTTGAGAAGCTGGTGCCCTCAGACAAGAAGCTCAGCCCGGAATGGCTCAAGAGCTTGTTTGATCGGGGCGCGCCGCAGGTGTATCGCGGCAAGGATCTGGAGCTCATCGGGATGCCCGTCGGTGGGCTTTGCTCGGGCCAACTCTATCTGGGTGGCGACGGCCGCCTGTGGCACTGGGATATATTCAATCAGCACGTGGGCACATCGACTAACGGAGATCACTATGCCAAACCAATGACGCCCACAGCGCCTCTGGAGCAGGGGTTCTCGCTGCGGGTCGGCGAGGTGACAAAAGCCCTCGACAAGACCGGTTTCAAGGACGTGAGTTTCCGGGGTGAGTACCCGCTGGGCATCGTCGATTACCGGGAGCCTGAGCTGCCGGTGGAGGTGCGGCTGGAAGCGTTCTCGCCGTTCATTCCGCTCAACGTGGATGACTCTAGCCATCCGGCCACGGTGATGCAGTTTACGGTAAAAAACACCGGCTCGAAGGCGCTGGACGTGGAATTGACCGGCCGTCTCGAAAATGCGGTCTGCCTTGGCCACCGCAACCTTGCCGGCACGCGCCGCAACCGGATCGTACACGGCGCGGGTTTCACCTTTCTGGAGTGCTCGGCGGGCACCAATCCAGCGCCCGCCGCTGTGGCACCCCGCCCTGACGTTTTGTTTGAGGATTGGCACCAGCCGACCTATCAGGGGTGGACGGCCGAGGGCAACGCCTTCGGCAGCGGGCCTATCCTCAAGAAGGATATTCCAGCCTATCAGGGGGACGTCGGCGGCGATACCGAGCGCGTCGTCAACTCACATGCATCCGCCATCGGCGACGTCACCGTCCGCGACAATGCCACCGGCAAGCTGACCAGCCGGCCGTTCAAAATCGAGCAGAATTTCATACAATTCTGGATCGGCGGCGGCAATCATGCCGGCAAAACCTGCCTCAATTTGTTGGTGGACGGCAAGGTCGTCCAGAGTGCCACAGGTCAGGCGAACAACCTCATGAGCGTGCAGCAATTCGACGTGCAGGCATTGGCTGGCAAACAGGCAATCATTGAGATCGTGGACGCCCAGCAGGGGGCCTGGGGCAACATCGGCGTCGGCCGAATCACTTTCACGGATAAGCCCGCCGTCAGCGGCGCACTGGACAAGTTGCCGGACTTTGGCACGATGGGATTGGCGCTGTTAGGGGAGGTTGCCGGCCACACCAGCGGCGATGCCACCGCCCCGCTGGCCGATAAACTCGTCGGCCAGCTCGGCCGCAGCGTGGCACTGGCCCCTGGCAAGTCGGCAGTTTGGACGTTCGTGCTGACGTGGCATTTCCCAAATTTGCAAATGCACAATTTGCCCGGTGGCCGCCATTACGCCACCAAGTTTGCTTCGGCGCTGGCGGTGGCCGAGGGGTTGGCCGCCAATTTTCCCCGCCTCTATCAAGAGACCAAACTCTGGCGCGATACTTGGTATGACTCGACGTTGCCCTACTGGTTCCTCGACCGCACATTCCTCACTCTATCAACCCTGGCCACCTCCACCTGTTTCCGTTTCGGCAATGGCCGGTTCTATGGCTGGGAGGGCGTCGGCTGCTGCCAGGGCACCTGCACCCACGTCTGGCATTACGCCCATGGCCCGGCACGCTTGTTCCCGCAACTCGAGCGGGACACCCGCGAACGGGTGGATCTGGGGCTCTCGCTGGATGCAGCGAGCGGGGTGAGCGGCTTCCGGGGCGAGTTTGACCGAGGGTTGGCGGTGGACGGCCAGTGCGGCACGCTGCTGCGGATTTATCGGGAGCACCAGATGGCGGTGGACGATGGATTTTTGAAGCGCAATTGGCCGAACATCAAGAAAATGTTTGATCCGCTCTTCAAGCTCGATGGCAATGACGATGGCTTGTTGGAGGGTGCTCAGATGAACACGCTCGATCAGGCATGGTTTGGCAAGATTGCATGGCTCAGTTCGCTCTATCTGGCGGCGCTGCGTGCCGGCGAAGCGATGGCGACGGAGGTTGGCGAGACGGAGTTTGCCGGACGCTGCCGCGCCATTGCCGCCCTAGGCTCCAAAAACATCGATGCTCAACTCTTTAACGGCGAGTACTATCATCAGACAGCCGATAAAAATAAGGCCAAAACCGTCGGCTCCTTCGATGGCTGCGAAATTGACCAAGTTTTCGGCCAAAGCTGGGCTTGGCAGGTCGGGCTGGGCCGTATCCTGCCGCAAGACCATGTCAAGACCGCCTTGCAGTCGCTGTGGCGCTATAACTTCACGCCGGATGTGGGACCGTGGCGCAACGCGAACAAGCCAGGGCGCTGGTATGCGATGGCCGGCGAAGGCGGCCTGATCATGTGTACCTGGCCCAAGGGCGATGCTCAGCGCGTCCAGACTGGCTTCGATTTTTACTTCAACGAGTGCATGAACGGCTTCGAATATCAGGCGGCCGGGCACATGTTGTGGGAAGGCATGGCGATGGAGGGCTTGGCGGTCACCCGAGCCATTCACGATCGTTACGATGCATCGCGGCGCAATCCGTGGAATGAAATCGAATGCGGCGATCACTATGCCCGCTCGATGGCTGGCTACGGGGTTTTTACCGCCGCCAGTGGATTTGAATACCACGGTCCGCACGGCCACATCGGCTTCGCCCCACGCCTCACCCCGGCCGACTTTAAATGCGCCTTCACCAGCGCCGAAGGCTGGGGCCGCTTCAGCCAGAAGATTGCCCAAGGCAAAACCACCGCCGACCTCGCCCTGCTGTGGGGGAAACTGCGCGTCAACACCCTCGCTCTCGCCGCTACCGGTGCCACTGCGGTGCAGGTCACGCTCAATGGCAAGGCGCTCGCGGCGAAGTTTACGACGGAGGGGTCCCGTCTGCTCATCACTCTGGGCTCCGCGGCAAATATGTCAGCCGGTGATAAACTCGAGGTTGCTATCAGCTAACAGGAACGTCACGCCGCGCGCCAAATCGCCACGCTAGCTGAGGAATGAGGCGGTGCCTGAGAATGGGTCCAGTAGGGGAGCTAGCCACCAACGGGTAAGAAATCAATTTCGTATTCCATAGATATTGGTTGCGTGAGGTTCGAGTTTCGGATCACCACCCCTTCGAGAGGATTTCCTTCATGCTCAATTTGTTTAAGACGGTGGTGCAGGTTTCCCAATCAGCGTCCTCGACCTTGCTGTATTTCACGTCGAATGGGTTTCGCGTGGCAGTGGTCCGGTCGATGAGCTGGCGGGCGGCTTGTTCATCGTGGAGGGCGACATGCACCCAGACATCCTCAAGGGTATCTGGGATCTGACCGAAAAGGCCGTGGATTGCTTCAAGCCGGTCTGCCAACACCTGGTGGACACGGTCCTCGACAGAATCACGGTAGCGAAGGTTTGCGATCCAGACTTCGCTGCGGGCTTGGCCGATTCGCTGAATGCGGCCTTTCCGCTGTTCGAGCCGGGTCGGATTCCAGGGAAGGTCGATGTTGATGAGGGTGCTGAGGCGCTGGAGGTTGAGCCCTTCGGATGCAGCATCAGTGCCGAGGAGTAGGCGCAGTTCGCCAGCCCTGACCCGGGCCTTGAGATCATTGCGGTCACAACGCTGGAAGCGCCCCTGCCGCCAGAAGCCGGAGCGGTTGCTTCCCGCGTAGAGGCCGATGTCCATGTTGCCGAATTCAGGGCGCTTGGCCAGTTCGTCGCCGACCCACCGGACCGTGTCGTAATATTGAGAAAAGAGGATGCATCCGTGGTCAAGCCATCGGGCCGATGTATGGGGGCTGGTTCCGAGGAGGTAGGAAACGAGAGCTTCCAGCTTTGGATCATTGTTCCCTCCTTGCCGCAGCAAGTCCAAGCAGCGACGCAGTGATTTCAGTTCGTCACCCGTGAAGTTCTTGAAATCGCTGGCACCCTGTGCCGGTCGCCCGACTTGGGGCGGTTCGTCCTCTTCGGCATCATCCTCATCTTCATCCTCGGGGGTGTCTGGCTCTTGACCGAGGAGCCTTCGAATGGTGCGTCTCCCCGCCTCCATCGAACTTCCGAGGCGGCGCAACAGGAGTGTTTTGAAGAAGCCTGCGCCCCGGACCCGCTGTTGGAGCAGTTCGGAAAAATGCTCAGCTTCCTGATAGGCTTCGTGAAGGTAACCGCCGAGGATCAAAGCGCTCTCGTTCTCTTCCCCGAAGAGCTTCACCGTGACCTTGGGGAGAAAGTAACTGCCTGTGGCAGGATTGATTGTGCTTTCGAGGTAGCCGCGTGTGCGGCGCACTATGCAACGGAGCAGTGGGTTGAAGCGGGACCCGTAATCGGACAGAAGACCGTTGCGCAGTTGGACCCGTCGGATGGCCGGCGACAGGTTTTCTAACGACTCGGGGTTGAACTGCCATTTTGTGTCTGTGGCACTGAGGTGATCACGGATGCGCCGCAGCGCTGGGTCTTCGTGCCGTGACGGCAGTGGGTCACGGACGTATTCCCATCCATCACGCTCGTCGTCAGACGGAACCTGTGCAAGCCCGGTTGCGATTTCAAGGCACCGACTGGGACGGAACCATGGACTCGTCTGTGTCCATCCTCCCAGAACGCCATCGTTACCTGACGAGAGAACATGAAGGAGATCCCATGATTCGACAGGGTGAAGTTGCACCGGCGTCGCGGTGGCAAAGAGCATGCTTTTTGTCCTTGGTCCGATTTCCCTAAGAAATGCCATAACCTTGTTCGGCTCAGCCTTTTCGTCTATTTCGTCGGCACTAGCATCGACTTTAGGGACCTTGCGGCGGCGGGCACGGTGGGCCTCATCCACAATCACGCAGGTATAGCGCCGGCTCAGGAGTTGCTTGACCGCCTCCGCCATTCCGCGCACCACGAGACCTTGGGAAACCAGGCCGATCCGGCGCGGGCACTTGCCGAGCGACTTGACACCATCGGACGGATATTCGACTTCGTTCTCATCCACCCAGGCGCGTCCGTTCCAGCGTGCCGAGGGCAGCATGAGCAGTTCCATCAACTCATCCTGCCACTGTTGGAGCAGTGGCTTTGGGGCGAGCACGAGGATGGGTCCACCATCAGGATCGTCCAGAGCCATCAGCATGGCGGCCATGGCAAGTTGCACGGTCTTGCCAAGCCCCACTTGATCAGCGAGGACAAGGCGTGCGCCTCCCAGTCGGTGCCGTTCCAATGCAAGCCGGGCGAAATATTTCTGATGGGGCCACAGTCCCTGTTCGCGTCGATAAACCGGAGTTTCAACCGCCGCGCTGGCCGCAGCGATGGTCGGGTCAGTGGCCATCTTCCACTCATCAGGCTCGATCACCTGACGCCGAATAATCCGTTGAACGTCTTGTTGGATGAATGGACAGCAAGCGAGATCCACGGCGCGTGAGTCATTCCAGAGAGCATCGAACTCCTCCTGCACCCATGCAATGGTGGCGGGATCGTCATCTTCCCATAGCAATTCATAGTTCAACTTCCAAGCAGAAGAACTTTCGTTAACGCTGCCAAGGAACGAAGTGGAGGTTCCATCCGAACGGCGAACGACTCCCGCCTTTCCATGGATGAGTCCAAATGCGGTATCGGGGAGTACCCGGACTTCGAGTTTTCCACTGGTTAGGGCGTTATAGAGAGCGCGGTAGCGGGGAATGGCGGCGGGCGGAGCTTCCTCGGGCCGACCGGCGCACCAACTTCGACGAAGTGCCGCCTGGGCGGCAGCTGCGGTTTCCAGGTCCTTTGGGTCGAGATCCGAATTGCAGATGATGCGGACCTTGCCGGTCACGGCCATGACGGCTTCTCCGGCGACCTCAAACAGACTGGATCGGAAATAGCCGGCGATGCGGTCATAAGACGCCGCGCCATCCAGCCGTTGATTCAGAACGGCTTGATCGAGACGGGTGCGGCGGCTGGAGTGGCGTTGAAGCAAAGCAGGAGGGGGAGCGGTTAGGATTCCGATTGGAGTTTGCCGACCCCGGTGATAAAGACTTCAAAGCTTTTCGAGGTGTTCTTGCCGGGCTGGAAATAGCGGGCGATCATGGTGGCCCGCTCCCGCTTGGCACCAGTGCCAATCAATTCCTTGAGTCGGTTGCTGTCAAAGAGACCCTGGTTCCAGAGATAACCGGGCAGGTCGCCCTGCTTCACCAGTTCCAGCAGAAGAGGAAAATCGGTCAGCCGGTGCACATGGGTTTTCCCGGCTGTTTTCTCCAGCCAGAAGATCGACTCCGGAGGGACGGCGTTGAGAAAGTCCGGGGAGTGGGTGGAAACAAACACCTGCCCGCCCCGCTCAGCGTATTGCTGGAATTCTTCGGCGAGTGTGCCCATGAGTTCCGGGTAAAGCTGGTTCTCCGGCTCCTCGACGCACAGCACCGGGTGGGGTTTCGGATCTTCCAGAAGAACCAAATAGGCCAACATCTTGATGGTGCCGTCGGAGACATTCTTGTCGATAAAGGGTTCCTTGAATGCGCCGTCGCTGTAGCGCATGAGCAGGCGACCGTCTTCGGTGACCGTGACCGCGATGTCGGATACACCAGGCACGCGCTTTTTCATCTTGTCTTTGATGGATGCAAAGCGTTTCGGATGGTGTTCATATAGGAAGCGGGCGACCGATGGCAGGTTGTCGCCGCTGGCAGAGAGATGCTCGGCTTCCACCTCTTCCTTGTCGCCGCGGGCGCTGTTAATGTGAAAATCCGAGATGTGCCAGTTCTCGATGAGTTGCCGGAAGGCAGATGCCGCCTTGAACCGCTCGAATTGCCCCAGCCCCTTGATGGCAAGCGTTTCCGGGGAATCTAACTTCTGGTATTCCCGGGTCAGTTCCGTGTCGGGTTTATCGAATTCCTCCTCGTTGTTGATCGCATAGCCCTCGCCGTTGGAGAAATCGATGAAATGGAAGGGTGAACCATGGCGACCTCGTTTGTAACGCAGTATCTCCCGCTTCACGATCGTCCCCCGGCCAGGCTGGTCGCCGATCTCCAGACGATAGGTAACCAGTCGGTTGGTGCCCGCAATTTCCAGGCGGAATTGGATTTCGATTTCAAGATCTTCCTTGTCATGGCCGCGGCTCAAAACCTCGCGCAGGCCGTTTCTGCCACCCTCCGCGCTGAGTGCAGTGCGCACGTTTTTGGCCAGGCAATTTTTGAGGAAGGCAAAGATGCGGAAGATTGTCGTTTTCCCCGTGCCGTTTCTTCCGACAAAGACGCAGTATGACGGCAGGTTCTCCAAGGGCAGGTCGCACAGGGATTTGAAGTTTTTCACACGAATCGATTCGATGTTCATAGGTTTACGCTTGGTCGTTTCTGAGTCTGCCGGCGAGGATGCGGGCGGCTTCGGAGTCAGTGTGCCATTCGTTCATGCCTGCGGCGTTGCCGAGGGCGGCGAGCCATTCGAGGAGGCCGACGAAGGGTTCGCGGCGCTGCCAATAACCCTGGCCAAAGGTGTCGCGTAGGTATTGGCGGCCGGGTTCGGGGTTGTTGTCGGCGGCTGCGGTCTCGTGGATCGCGAAAAACAGGTGGCGCAGCGGGGAGGTGGCAAAAGGATGAAGGTTGAAGGATGAAGGTTGAAGTTTGCGACCTCCCGGCTTCAGAGTCTTTCCTTTATCCTTCACACTTCCTCCTTCAACCTTGCCAAGGAGGGTTTGTCCAAAGCCCGATGCGGTGTGCATGCGGGTGCCGTTGGCTTGGTCGCTCTTGAGCAGCGGGCGGATGTCGGTGACGCCGAAGCCGCGGGCGAGTTCCTCATACATCCCCTTGCGGCGCTCGCCGCGGCTCTCGATGTCGAGGGCGCGCAGATAGTAGCGCTCGACCAGCGCGAGATCGCGCCACGAGGTGTCGAGGCCGCGCGGGACGAGCAGGTCGCAGGCAATCATGATGGCGCGCTCGATGACGATCTGGAAGCCGCTCTTCTGGTTTTTATCGCGCACGGCGAACACCTCGTGCTCGACGTCCCCGCCATCGAGGGTGGCGTATTGGGTGAGCACCTTGAGCGCGGCGGCGTAGGCCGCGAGTTGATAGTCGGCGTCGTTGAAGTTCGGTTCGCCGTCCTCGTCGAGCGCCTGCATCGAGACAATTTGACGTTTCACCTCGTCCTCGACGAGCGGATAGACTTCATCGAGGAAGCCGGGCTCGGGTGAAACGCGCTTGCGCAGGACGAGGCAGACGGTGCCGGTGACATAGTTGCCCTTCTTGATGCCGACGGCTTCGGTCTCGGTGCTAATGGTCCAGGCGGCAGTGGCTTTAAGGCCTGCGGCCCACAGGATCATGCCCAGATCCGCCCACACCGCCGGGTCCTGGTGGGTGAATTGCACCATCTGCAAGCCGTTATCCGGCATGTGGCGGGAGAGGTTCTTGTAAATCTCGACCATGGAACGGCGGAAGTCCTCGCCGTCGCCGCGCACCGCGAGTTCGGCCCGGGCATCGGGAACCCATTCGGGGAAGGCGTGGGCAAGTTGCTTGTCGTACCAGGCGAGAAAAAAGTCGCCGAGTTCGTGATAGTTCACCGCGTCGGCATAGGGCGGGTCGGTCACCCACAGGTCGCAGGTCTCGCGGAGGTCGCGGGCGTCAGAAAGTGAAGCTGTGCATTTATGTGTGCGATAATTGGACGTTTTTACAAATAGAGGCCAAGCAGTGTCCAATTTTGAGAGAGGACGGTGGCCCCAGTTGAAAAGGGTATTGATGGCTTGGTTACTAAAAACATAGTTTGTACATTCGTGCGCCGAGTCAGCCATCCACTGACAGAGTCTTGAGTCCCAGTTTGCAAGACGCCCCAAACTCAATAGGAAGGCCCCTTTCGCCTCTTTTGATTGCGCCAACCGCCCGGAAATCTCTGCGAGCAGGCCGTGGGTGAGGAGCTGGCGGGGAGTGAAGAGGTGATGCCAGTGGGTCCAGCCGCGTTCTCGGATGGGCTGTTCCGTGTTGTAGCCGCTGATGATCGGCTTGGAGGGAATGAAGCCCTGGCGTTGCCACACCGGGAAGCGTTCGCGGAGGAGGGCTAGGACGCGGGCCTCGCGCTGGAGGTCGGCGGCATCGGGGGCGGCGTAGCGGCGGACTTCGCGGGTTTTGCCATCGGGGCCAGTGACGAATTTGACCCAGCGGATGCAGTAGAGGCGTTCCTGGAAGACATCGCCGGGGCGGGGCACAACATCGTCGTTGGTCCAGCGTCGCAGCCCGGCGGCCCCGCGCAGGGCCTCGACCGACCACGAGCGGTCCGGAGCGAAAGGATCGATGACGCGGCTGTTCGCCACGGTGGCCTCCTTGCCGCCCTTGTAGGCACTCACCTCGTCGGCAGAGACGAGGGCGATTTCTGGTTGGAGCTGTTCGGAGCCGGGCACGCGTTGCCACTTGCAAACGACCTTGGATTTTTCGCCCACCAGCCAGCTCGGGGCGAGCGGGATGAAGTAGTCGCAGCCTTCGGGTTTGACCTCGACGCAGTAGAGGAGGGCGTCGGCGCGTTCGCCGTGTTCGTTGTGCTCGATGCCCCAGGCGGTGACCTGCGCGTCGGCCTCGGCGAGGGCGGCGGCCTGCACGCGCATGACCTCCTCCTGCACCGCGCGTCCGCCGCCGAGCAGGTGGAGGCTGGCCCAGGTGAGGAGCCCGGCCACGGGGTTGAGATCGGAGCCGAACGCCTCGCAGCCGATGCGGGCGGCCTCGAACGGGATCGAGCCGCCGCCGCAGAACGAGTCGCCGACGCGCGGCGTGTGGCCGAACGTGCGCTGGCCGAGTTGCCCGACGAGTTCCGGCAGGCTGGTGGCGGTGGTGCCGAGGTGGGCGTTGATGGCGGCCCAAGCTGCGGGCGCAGGGCCTTCGATGTTTTCCGGGCGCTCGCAATGGCCGATGCGCTCCGCATACGTCAGCGCGTCGAAGCTGGCGCGCTCGGGCACGGGGCGGCGGCGCTGGTCGTCGAGCGCCTTGCGCCCCTCCGCATCGAGCGCATCCCAAATGCGGGCGCAGACGGCGTCTTTCTCCTCGTCGCTGAGGCCACGCTCGAAGCCGCGGGCAGTGAAAGACTCCTCCTGAATTTCCAGCGGCGCGGCCTCGCGCCAAGCAGCGACGGGAATTTCTCCCTTGCAGCGCTGCCAGACTCCGTCGTCGTCCATGGTGAGGATTTTGAGGAAGATCTCCCTATCGCGCTTCGGGTCATCGGAAGCGGGCATGAGCATGCCCAGGATCGAGGCGCGCACGAGGATTAGCGGCTTGCGGCCCCACCATTTCCCCAGCCGGGTGAGTGTCTGCCCGTTGTTCGCCTTGCGCTCCTTGTAGGACTCGGCGGAGAGGCGGGCGATGGGGAACTGGGTTTCAATGAAGGCGGGCATGGGGAGAAAGGATGAATTATGAAGGAGGAATGATGAAAGAAGAGAAAAGGAGTTGCTAGGGTCTCGAGGCCTTGCGGCCATTTTCCGTGATCCGGTATTTCTGGAGGCGGCTGTTGGGCTTGTCGGGGAGGGTGTATTCGATCATAGCTTGCTCTAATAATTGCTTCAGCGACCGCTTCAACGCTCCGGACTTCGTTTCCAGATCAAGAACGAGTGCGATTTCTTGCGAAGACAACGGGCAGTCTGACAGCGCCAACAGGATCCGTTCCGACTGGGCCTTTGACTGGGCCCCCGACTCTAGCCCCGACTGGGCCTTTGACTGGGCCTTTGACTGGGCCTTTGACTGGGCCTTTGACTGGGCCTTTGACTGGGCCTTTGACTGGGCCTTTGACTGGGCCTTTGACTGGGCCTTTGACTGGGCCTTTGACTGGGCCTTTGACC
>CAIKHZ010000068.1 GCA_903827375.1 Akkermansiaceae bacterium | reverse complement strand
TCCCCCCTCCGCTCCCGTTCCGTAGCGCGCTGCTCTCACTGAGCACGGGTGGCTTGCTTGCCCTCTCCCAGGCTCTCGCAGCTCCGGACGCTCCCGCACCAACTCCCGCCCCCACTGCTCCCGCAGCCCCGGCCAAGCCCGCCACTCCCGCTCCCGCCAAGCCTGCCAAACCAGGAACTCCCGCCGCAGCAGCCCAACCCCCGCCAGCCCTCGGGCCCACGCAAATCGTCCTCCAAAACGGCGTGTCCCTGCCCTTGTCGGCAGTCGCACTGAAAGGCGAAAATTACGAAGTCAAGGTCGAAACCGGCCGCTTCGAAGTCGGCAAGACCATCCCGGTAACCTCGGTGGACCATGTGTTCGGTGACAAACCTGCAGCCATCAATCAAGCCATCGCCTTGGTGCTAACCGGAAAGCCGGTCGAAGGTAGAAAGCTCCTTATCCCGATTCTCGCCGAGCACAAGGATTCAGCAAAACTGCCAGGCAACTTCTGGTTGGAGGCGGCTCGCGTGTCGCTCGTGGCTAACGCATTGGAAGGGGCCGGCCCCCAATGTGATTCCCTCGGCAAAGAGATTTCCGCCGTCTCGCCTGTCTCACCTGATCCCTTCGTCGCTCTCAGCAAGGCTCTGGTGATGCATAAGACCGTCAAACTCGCCGATCGCCAGGCAGCCCTCAAGGCCCTCGTAACCGACTCCCAACCCGCAGACGTGTGCGGCTATGCCAGCTACTTCCTGGCTGGCCTGCTGCAAAGTGATAAGCGCGATGCCGAGGCACTGGAAGCCTACCTCGCTGTGCCCTGCTTGTTTCCCTCCGGCGGAATGATGCTTAACGGAATGGCCCAGTTGAAGGCCGCAGAGTATCTAACTTCCGTTGATCGCCGCAGCGAGGCCGTCGGTCTGGTCCAGTCCGCGTTGCGCTACACCAAGGATACCTTGGGTCACGATCTGGCCAACAACCTCTACCAAAGCATCAAATAGCGCTGTTCCCATCCCTCCAACTCTCAAACAACCCCCCAACTACCCGCCTACCTCCAACTCAATGAAAAATGCCATTAAATACGCCGCTGTCGCGGCCCTGATGTTCCTGCCCATGGTCGCTTTTGGCGCGGATGGTGCCCAGCAAGCCGTCGTGGTCAAAAAAACCTTCATCCAAGTCCTCAAGGAGGGCGGTTGGTGTATGTATCCCATCGGCCTCTTCTCGATCGGCACCGTTTGGCTCATCATTGACCTTTGGATTCGTACCAACGCCAAGAAAATGACCCCTGAGCCCGATGTGTTCAGCGCCAAACAGGCGTTTCTCGCAGGTGACTATGTGACGGCTTATCAATCCATGAAATCCGCGATCAGCCCCTTCGCCAAAGTGATCCAAGCCGCGCTCAGCTCGGTTGGCCACGGCAAGGATGCCACCGAGGAAGCTCTCCAGGCCGAGGTCGATAAAGTCAGCTCAACCCTGCAAACCCGTGTCAACTACCTTTCCGTTATCGGCGTTTGCAGCCCGATGGTTGGGCTGCTTGGCACCGTCTCCGGGATGCGCGGCGCGTTCGCTGCACTCGGTTCCTCAGGCATCGGGGACACCTCAAAGCTCGCCGAGCACATCGGCGAAGTGCTCATTGCGACCGCATCGGGCCTCTTCATCGCCATTCCCGCCTTCATGGGATTCTATTTCCTGCGCAACAAGCTCCAAACCGCCATCCATCACCTGGAGAGCGAAGCTTCAGCCTTGTTCCGCAATGCACCCTATGACTACCTCAGGGATGCAGATGTCGGCCAGGAAGAGACCTTCGCAGCGATGCCACTGTGGATGCAAACCGAGCAGGCAGCCGCACCGGAATCCTTCTGATGCCTCAATCCTTTCCCACCCTAACAACCAAAGACCATGGCAGGCGGCGGCGGCAGTACTGAAAGCGGCGAACCGGAGTTCCAAATCGCGCCGATGATCGACGTGTTGCTGGTGTTGCTCATCTTCTTCATGTGCATCACCACTGCGGAGATTTTGAAGGTGGATTCGTCCATCACCTTGCCCGTATCGGCCAGTGCCAAACCGCACGATGCGAAGATGACCAAACAGGAAATCGCCATCAACGTGCGTTGGAATGCCCAAGCCAATAAGGCCACGGTCTTGGTTGAAGACAAGGAATTCAAGACCCCAGGAGACATGATCGCTTACCTGAGAAGCCGCATCGAGGCCAAGCCCAACATGCGTGCCCTCATCCGTGGTGACCGCATGTTGCCGGCCTCCGAGATTCAGAAAGTGATGGACCTCGTCGGCCAAGCCACATTTGTGGACATTGCCTTCTCCGCAGCCAGCAAGGAAAAAGCCAAATGAAAAAGCGCCACAAGAAGGAATCCTCTGAAGTCAACCTCGGCTTCCAAATCGCTCCGATGGTTGACGTGGTGTTTGTCATCATGCTCTTCTTCATGGTGCTGGCCGGTGCCGTTCAGACGGAAAACACCCACAACACGAAGTTGCCCGGCACCATCCCGACGAAGGATGACACGCCGACACCCGACGAAATCTCGATCCGTATCGAAGACGATGGACAAGTGTTTCTCAATGACGAACCTGTGGACAAACCTGAGGCCAAAACCTTGCCAGAGTTGGCTGGTAACCTCATCAACCTTCACAACCTCTCCATCTCCGCAAATTCCCCCGAAGTGATGGTGACCATCTACGCCAACGAACTCGCCCGCTATGAGCGAGTCATCGACGTTTTGGATGCCCTCACCCGGGCAAAAATCGGCAATGTGACGTTTCAAGCCGTCGCGCCAGAGTAATGTGTTTCTGTAGTTTGAAAAGCCCCCAACCAACCCGACCCTTATGAACCATCAGGAAGAATACGAACAAGAGCAGGACCAAGACTTGGAAGAACTCGAAGCCATGGGTCCAGCACCCATCACCAAATTGACCTTGTGGGATAAAATGGGCGGCCGCGCTCTAACTGTCGCGGTGGTGGTTCACTTGCTCATTCTCGCACTTGGGGCATTTTGGATTTTCCAAATTATCAAGCAGCCTGAAATTATTCCTGACTTCTTGCCGCCGGGTGGTGGCGGCGGCGAACGCAGCGCGGATCATGCCGTCAAGGAGAAGAAAATGAAGACCATCGTGCCCATCTCCAAGGCCAAGCGGGTGGTCGCGGAAGGCGCTCGCTCCACTTACACGATCCCCGACCAAGGCGATAAATTCGGCGAAATGTCCCCCCTCACGTCACTCGGCGGCGGCGGCATGTCCGGGGGCTTAGGCGGTTCCGGCTCGGGCCACGGCTTCGGCAAAGGCAGCGGCAGTGGCAATGGCATGGGCAACGGCAAAGGCAGCGGCAGGCTATTCGGTCTCATTCCTCTGGCGATGAGCAAGCGCTGCTCGAAAGGCGACCGCCTCCAACGCATCACCGATAACGGCGGCGTCCCCGCCTGTGAGGATGCCGTACTCAAAGGTCTGCGCTGGCTCAAGGCCAATCAGAATGCCGACGGTTCTTGGAGTGGTCAAAGCTCGGTGGCAATGACCGGCCTCGCCCTCCTCGCCTACTTCGGCCACTGTGAAACCCCGGCCTCCGATGAATTCGGCGAATCCTGCCTCAAGGGTATCGTTTACCTCGTTGAAATCGGCATGAAAAACGACGGCAAAATTGCCGATAACTACACCGCCAACCACTGGTCCTACGAGCATGGCATCGCCACTTATGCCCTTGCCGAGGCTTACACGTTCTGCAAAGAAATCGGCCAGGTCGTCCCCTACCTTGATGAAGTCGTCCAAAAAGCCGGGCAATTCATCATCGACCATCAAAACCAAAACGGCGGTTGGGCGTATGCATACGCAGTGACCGGCGGCCACACTGACATGTCGGTGGTTGGGTGGCAGATCCAGGCCTTGAAAGCCTGCCTCCACACCGGCCTCAAGTTCCAAGGTCGGGCAGCCTGCCTAACCCGCGCATGGAAGTACCTCGCATCCTGCCAGAACGTCAACGGTGGCTATGGGTACTCTGGCCCCAACTCCGGGGTTGCGGATTACTTCACACTCACCGGTGTGGGGGCTCTCTGCCTGCAAATGTGGGACAAAGGCAACGGCATGGAAGTGAACCATGCGATCAAGTACATCGAAGATCACACGAAGTTCGACTACAACGGCGTCTGCAGCGACCTCTACGGCCACTATTATGAAAGCCAGGCGATGATGCAACGTGGTGGCGATGCCTGGAAATTCTACAATGGCATCTTCCGCGACCAAGTTCTCAACAACCAGGAAGCCGATGGCTCGTGGAAGGCCCCGGGCGGAGGTGGCAAGATCCGTGCCGCAGCCCCCAGCTATCAAGGCGACAAGGTCTATCGCACCTGCCTTTGCACCCTGATGCTCGAAGTGTACTACCGCTTCCTCAGCACCGGAGTCGGCAGCCACAGCGGTGGCTTGCAGTAGCTTATATCTGGCTGCTGGTGATTTAGCGCTTGTCAGGCGCTCCCATTTTGTGATTTCCTAGCGTTATAGGTGGCGCCCGTTCGTGGCGGCACCTATAACGCTCTGTGAAATCTCACCATACATCCCGCTCCGCTCTGCCGGTCGGTGGCTTTTCCCTCGTCGAAATCGTGGCCGTCATGGCCGTGATCGCTCTACTTCTCACTGCGGGTATCCACGCGTTGGGCAGCACCGGAGGACAGGCCCGGCAGGTCGCCACCACGACCGTCATCGGCATGTTGGAACAGGCGCGAACCACTGCCATCACCTCGCGCTGCATCGTCGTGCTGGCCGTGGCCGAACCGGGCGAACCTCCGTCCAACGACCATCGATGCCGCCTCGGGTTATTCAAAATTCACGAGTGGCCGGCTAAACCCGCGACTCTGGATGGCATCCCGGTCGGCCACTGGCAATCCCTGCCCGACGGCGTGGTCATCCTGCCAGGCAGCGTCAGCGGCCTGCGCAATCCGCGTGACGAGCCAGCCATCACGATCCGTCACCTCGCGGCCAACCAAGCCACCTCGGGACGCTTTTTTCTCCTAGCCTTCTCGCCACGCGGATCCATGCTATGGCCCTCGGGTACCGATCCACTCGCGCTGCGCATCGCCGAAGGTGCCTACCGCAACGGCCAACCCACTCCTAACACACGAAGCCGCTCCGGTGGCATCGCGGAAAACCACTTGCAGATCGGCCGAATCACGGCCCGGCCCTATCAGTTTGACAAATGACCCAAACAGAAAGAGCGAAACCAGTGGTAGCCATCTCCCAATTCTGGATCAAACCACGCCGTCCTCAGCGATGGCCGATTGCGGGTTCCTCGCTCGTCGAAGTGCTCATGGCCATGGGCGTACTGGCAGTGGTGCTACCACTGGTGTTCGCTGTCCTGGCCCGTGCAGGCCAAAGCTGCGCCGAGGCACAAACTGAAACCCGCTGCCTGGCGATCCTGCCCGCCTGCATGGATGAAATCGAGGCCGCACAACAAGGCACGGCTCGCTTCCTACCTGCGCTCCCCTGCGGTGTCCCCTTCCCAACTCCCGACACCATCCTCGCCTTTGCCCGCGATGGCCGTCTCCTCGGATGCGTCGCCCCTGCAGCCTACCTCGTCGGCATTCGCCGACTTGCCGACGAGCCGATCCGCTATCTCGCCTCGTTGCACACCGAGCCCGCTCCAGCCCAACCCAACATGCCGCCCATGCTCCACCTGCGCATCACCCTTGAATATCCGCCGGCTGCACCGATGGCTAAACGCCGGCACCTGGAATTTTACACATGCATCCCATGAACACCACCGACCACTTGCGACGCGCCTTCACTCTCATCGAGGTGTTGCTGGCGATGAGCGTGGGACTGCTGGTGCTCATCCTCGCGCTTTCGATGCTTGGGCGAACCCGCGATGAATCCGCTCGCCTCGACGAAAGCGTTGCCGCAGATCGGGATGCCCGCGCCGTGATCAACCAGCTCAACGCCGATCTGCAAAGTGCCTCGTTTCACCCAGCAAGCGTGTTCGAGCAGAGCCACGCCCCATGGCCCGGCGACCGCCTCGGCATCTTCAGTCTTCAGCCTCCAGACGCACAAGCTCCGACTGACCGCATTGGCGACCTTTGCGCCATTCATTACTACGTCAAGGATCAGCTCATCTCAGGCAAGACCGTGCGCTGCTTGATGCGCGGTGTCCGTCCTAGCAGCGAGACTTTTCGAGCCCTCCACCTCAAACAAGCCCCCTCCCTCTTCACCTGCTCCAATCGCGACGAAGCCCTCGCCTTCGGCATCATCTCATTCGAGGCCCGCCCGCAAATCCGCAACCCAGCAGGCCAATGGCAAGCCTGGGAACCCCTCATGACACAAGCCCCAGCCGCCCTCGCTTTCCGCCTCGTCATCGCCCGCCGCGAACTCGCCGCCAAACTCATCAACACCGCCGCTTGGAACGGCGACGGCAAAGCCCGCGGTTTGTTGGGAATGCCGTCAATGGCTCTCAGCAACCGCCACCTTGAAGTGTACACAGCCATCATCCGCTACGGCCATCCAGCCCTAACTGATCTCAGGCTTTAGTCCCCCACCCCGAAGCCATGTCCAACATGAAACCAGCCTTCATTCTGCCGGCGGTGCTCTTTGTTATCTCGGCCTTGCTCATCCTTGCCGTGGGCCTGCTCCTCAACATCGGCCTCGAACGCCACTCCGCTCGCTCGTACCTCGACTACCAGCGCGCAGAATTGGCCGCCACCGCCGGCCTTGAACACATCAAAGCCAGTTTGAAACACGCCACCTCGAACGACACGTTCCTAGTGCTTGAGGCCAACCGCAGACCATCCAAGCCGACCGACCGGCAACCCGCGCCCCGCCTATTCATCGCGCAGGGCCAGAGCGCTCCGAACAACACGTTCACCTTCAGTTACCTCCCGCTCTTCAGCGCCACGCGCCAAGCGGCGGACACGGTTTGGCTCAGCGCACCGGATGCTGCTGAACTCACGCCGGAGGCGTCTGATGCCCACCTTGATATCAGTCCTCTGCCCTACCTTGAGCCGCTGCGCCTCGCCTGGGTTCCCATTCTCAATGATCGCCAGCAGCTCGTCGCTCGCTACGCCTTCTGGGTTGAGGACTTGCAGGGAAAACTCGATCCTCGGTCCATTGGCAATGCCGATGGACCCAACGCCTCCGCGCTTGCTCCAAGCTGGCCATTTCCCGCTCCCGCCCTCGATCCTAACCCCGACCATCTCGCCCTCGGCCCCATCGCCCTTCATGCCATCGATCCAGCCGCCACTACCGCCCAATCCGGCAAGCTCGCTCAATCGCTCATCTCCAACCGCAATGCTTTGATCTCCCCAGACTCGCTGCTCGCCGCCGCCAACTTCCTGCCCCCTCTAACCCGCGACCCCCACGGCCATCTCACCAACCCAGCTGCCCGCGCCGTCGAGGAAAATTTGGCAACCACCACTCTCCCCTACCTGGAGCAGCCACGCGTCCCCTATGTCTCCGGCATCGCAGCCTCTGTCGCTGCTTCCCCAAAACTCAACCTCAACTCCCTGCTGGCCAAAGGCCCGAACGGCGTCGCCCCTATGGCCACATTCATCAAGCTCGCCCTGCCGGAATTTGAAACCCGTAAGGGTGGGTTTCCCGACGATTACCTCCAGACCCTCGCTGCCAACGCCATCGACTACGCCGACGCCGATTGCCTATCCACCCTCGTCGCCAACAGCCACCGAGGCATCGATTCCTTTCCGCTCATCAGCGAGGTGATCCTGCAAGTCCACTACGCCGGTGAACAACAACTCAACGGACGCCGCATCCTCAATTGGCGCCTCAAGTTGTTTGCCGAACTCTGGAACATGTCCAACATCGACGTCAGCGGCTCCTTGCGCCTCAGCTACGAAGTAGCCCTGCCCATGGATGGCATCGGTGCTGGCACCAGCTCAAAGCGCTTCGACGACTCCACCCTGCTCGACGATCCCACTAAAACTAGCCACCACCTCACAAAAATCGCCGGCAAATTCTGGTCGCCGACAATCAACGCGACCCTGCGTGCCAATGAATACAAAACCTATGAGGCCGCCGACGTTGCCTACGCCTTGGACGTTGGCCCTACCAGCATTGCTGTGGCTAACCATTTCAGTCTGACCGAGCCAGAAGGTGCCGCGGGCATCTCCCTGCTTTGGAACGGCCAGGAAGTGGATCGCGCCACCGCCATCATCCGCCAGAAATCGGGCCTCGAGTTCAATATCTCCACCCCTCGCTATGCATCGAAGGCCACCGTCGCCGCCCTGAGCTTCGGGGCATTCGGCTCGGAAATTGACAACCCCGGTGACCCTCGAATTTCCTACTACCTCCGTAGTACCCCCCTCGCCGAAAATGCCAATCCGGAAAACTCCAGCCCTAACCGCCGCAACATCCGCCGCAGCACCATTTACGATGCCGACTCACCCCGCAAACCCAAAACCTACGGCAGAGTGCTGCCATCGGAATGGCCGGACGGTGGCCATGATTCCGCCGTTGGATCCTGGCCGCTATCTGAGGACGATGCCGTTACCCCCACCGATGCCCGCTACCTCTGGACCCAATCTCCCATCGCCTGCCAAGCCCCCCAACGCATCTCAAATGCCGGACGATTTTTCAGCGCCACCGAACTCGGCAACGTCTATGATCCGGTCTTGTGGCTGCCCACCTTCGACAATCCACAGGACACCGCTTCCATCCGCAAAGGACTCATGCCCTCCAATCGCTGCGCCTGGCCCGACGTGCTCGCCGCCAGCCCTCCCAGCACCGACCACGGCGGCGGCAACTCGCTGCGCATCGGCCGCCCGGAACACCCAGCCTTTGACCAACCCGGCAAACGCGCCATACACCTGCTAGACCTGTTCCACGTCGGCCGCTCGCGCTCGCCAGAGGTCTCCTTGCGCGAGGGCCAACTGGTCGAAATCTGCGGCCACGTGAATCTCAACACCGCCACCAGGGATGTCCTGCGCGTGCTGGCCGCCGGCGCTATCGGCCAAGACCCGTCGCTGGCAACTGTTCCTGACACCCTCATCCATCAGGCAGCCCCTCTCATGGCTCCTCCTCCCACTCTAACTACTCTCTTTGCCCCTTCCACTGGCAACCTGTCCGAAGCCGATGACATCGCCGATGCCATCATCCGCTCGCGACCGTTTGCCAGTCCCTCTCAACTTGCCATGGTCAAGGATCAGGATGCCAAACCGATCTTCGGCAACCCTAACGGGTACCGCCCCGGCATCCACATACCTAACAACACACGCGTCCAATGGAGTGATGCCGCCGCTGAAGAAGTTTTCACCCGCATGTACGAAGCTTCCACGGTGCGCTCGCGAAACTTCCGTGTGTGGGTCGTTGGCCAAGCGCTCGCGCCCACCACTACCGCCAACTCCGCGCCCCAAGTTCTCGCGGAGGTCCGCAAGGTCTTCACCCTGTTTGCCGATCCAGGTCGGCGCGACAGCGAGGGCTCTATCGACCCTGATAAATCGAAATGTGCCGTCATCCATGAAAACTCCTTTTAACGTCCTTCACGCCGCCCTCTCCGCTACCGCGTGGCTCTTTAGCGGCTCTCTAACGTCCACCGCAGCGCCAGCTACTCCTGCCGATATCCCCGCCTTCGCCCGCCTCATCCATGCCGTGGCGCAAGGCCAGGACAAACTGCGGCTTTTCATCGACGGCGAATCGATGAATCCTGATGGCTACATTCTGGGCGACGTCACCGGGGGAATCGGTCTCAAACCCGGCCCGCATGAAATCACCCTCAAACGCCCCGGCGTGAGCCAGGGTACGACCCGCATCACTTTTGCCGCAGGACAAACCGTAACCCTCATCGCCTTTGCCGAACAAATCCCCGCATCCGAAAAAAAACCCGCGTATTGGGCAATACGCATCCTCCGACTTCGCCAAATGGAACCCGTCACCAAACGCTCCGCCACCTTTGTTTCCGTCTCCCATATTCCTGAACATGAAGTGGAAATCCGTTCACCTAACGGAAAATGGACGGCAGTCACTGTCAAACGCCTGGCCTTGGCCCAATCCCCCATCCTATATCCAGAGGGCTACGTTCCCCTGCGCTGCCACTCGCAAAAACTCCCCTCCATCCCGGTCGGCGGGCCAGGCAACTACCTCGTCGTCCTCTACGACGATGCTGCCGGTCTCCTTCAATCCCTCAACCTCCAAGATTACAAATACCTCAGCGCAGATTGATGCCCTTGGAAGCGGAACCAACTCACTATTCGGCCGCTTTGGTGTTAGTTTCCACTGGCAAAGTCTCGTCCGGTCGGTGCCTTGAGTTACGGATTAAACGCCAGTGTCCAAGTTTCGGGATGGCTGCGGTCTCCACCGTGAGAAAGTTGAAAGAAATTGCTTCCATCGCCGTTAGGGGCAATGAGTCATTGAGAAGAAACGAAACATCAACAACCAAACGACTGAACATGAGCAGAAAATTGTTATTAGGTATCGGTATTGCGTTGGCCGTCGCATCCATAGGCGCGTCCACATCTCTGGCGGCGGAACCCACCAAGTCGGTGGACACGACCAAGGCTGTCAGCGTTTTCATCCTGATGGGACAGTCCAACATGGTTGGCATGGGTAAGATCGCTGGTGGGGAGGGCTCACTGGAGAATGCGGTGAAGAACAAGAACAAATACACCTATCTTGCGGATGATGCAGGGAACTGGTCGGAGCACAAGGGTGTGCGAAATGTGCGCGTCATGGTTGGCAAAGGCGGCGACATGCAGGTTTTCAACAACGAATGGATGACCGTCAAAGGCACCAAGACGATCGGGCCGGAGTTTGGCATCGGACAGGTTGTGGGAAATGCCGTCGATGCCCCTGCAATGATCCTCAAGAGCTGCATCGGCAACCGTAGCTTGGGCTGGGATCTACTGCCCCCGGGCAGTGAGTCGTTCGAATTTGAAGGAAAGATCTATGCTGGCTATAAGGAATCGCCAGACTCTTGGCCGAAGGGATCCGAACCAAAGCCCATCGGCTGGTATGCCGGCAAACAGTATGATGACGATGTCGCCAACGCCAAGAAAGTACTCGCAGAACTCGACAAGTATTACCCCGGGGCGACGAAGTACGAAGTGGCAGGATTTTTCTTCTGGCAAGGTGAAAAGGATTGCGGAAATGCCGGGCATGCGGCTCGCTACGAGCAGAATCTCGTCCGCTTCATCAAGCAGTTGCGCAAGGACTTTGATGCGCCTAACGCAAAATTTGTTCTCGCCACTCTAGGCGAAGCCACCAAGGGTTGCGAAGGCAACGAGGGCATGGTGCTCAATGCTCAGCTTGCAGTTGACGGTGCAAGCGGCAAACATCCGGAGTTCAAAGGCAATGTGGCCACGGTTTATACCAACCCCTTGTCAAAGGGTGGCAGCGGAAACAGCCACTACGGCGGTAACGCTGAGACCTATATGGACGTGGGTGAAGCCATGGGCCAGGCAATGGCTGGCCTGTTGAAAAACCCGAAGTGAATCCATCATTTACCGGGGTAAGGAAAGCAACATCATATATTTACCTTCAGAGCTCTCGCCAATACCCATCGGCACCGTTCCCATCGGCACCGTTTCCCCAACCCAAAAAGAGCCGCTGCCGAAAACCCGGCAGCGGCTCTTGGGAAAACGGGGAAATGACCCCGGTCGGGAGTTAACGCTTGGAGAACTGGAAGCGCTTGCGGGCACCGGGCTGGCCGGACTTCTTGCGTTCCTTCATGCGCGGATCGCGGGTCAGAAAGCCCAGTGGCTTGATGACCTTGCGGTTCTCCGGGTCCACTTGGGTGAGCGAGCGGCTAATGGCGTGTCGGATGGCGATGGCTTGGGCATGGATGCCACCGCCCTTAACCACGACTCGGAGATCGAACTTGTTGACCAGCGTGAGCTGCTGGAACGGGGCCAATATGCTATTTTGGAGTTCTGCGGTGGGCAGATATTCTTCGAAGTGGCGGCCATTGATGGCAATTTGGCCGGAGCCTTCAGTCATCCATACGCGGGCAACTGCGGTTTTACGGCGACCTGTGGCGCTGGTGGTGGGAGTGGCGGTCATGAGTAAGAATTGATTGTTAGTTAGCGAACTTCGTAAACAGCGGGTTGCTGAGCTTCGTGCGGATGTGCCTCGCCAGCGTAAACCTTGAGCTTGCCGTATTGGGCGCGGCCAAGACGGGTCTTGGGGAGCATTCCCCACACCGCCCGCTCGACCAACAAGATTGGACGCCGCTCGCGCACTTGGCGCGGAGTCTCCACATGCTTGCCCCCCACATAGCCGGAAAAGCGCGTGTAAATCTTGGCTTGCTCCTTGTTGCCACTCAACAATACCTGATCGGCATTGATGACGACGACAAAATCGCCCGTGTCAACATGGGTGGTGAATATCGGCTTGTGTTTGCCACGGAGCAGGCGGGCTGCCTCCACGGCGACCTGGCCGAGGATTTTGTCCTTGGCATCGATCACAAACCATTTGCGCTCGACTTCGTGCGGCTTGGCGGAAAACGTCTTCATGTGCTTTTATGGGGAATCTTCGGGCGCGGCGAACGGCCACCGTCGCAGGCGAAGGGGGGCGCAATCTAGGAACCCGACCCCACACTGTCAATCCGAAAATCGCGGGTTTTTTCACAATTCCAAATTTTGAGGAAGTTTTATTCCATTTGCAACGGACGCTTGCCAAGCCGACGGACACGCGCCATGCTAAGCGCTCCGCCATCCATCCTTTCCCGAAACTTCTCATCCCCGTCCCCAAGCCATGCCTGAGATCACCGAAAAAGAACTCCCGCACAACCTCAAGCCCCTCTGGCTCAAAGCCCTCAGCGCCGTTCAAACCAACAATCTTTCCTATGCCGTCAGTCTGCTGCAGGCCGTACTCAAGGACAGTCCCGGGTTTTTAGACGGGCGCAAGATCCTGCGCAATTGCGAGATCCAACTCGCCGGCGGCCCAAAGAAAAAAGGCGGACTCTTCAGTCTTCAGACCGGTGGCATGGGCCTGATGAAACTTGCCAGCCAGGCAAAGAAGGATCCGGCAGGCAGCCTCCCACTCATTGAAAAGGAACTCGAAAAGGACCCTTACAACGAGTCCGCCAACGATTTGCTCTTCGATACCTTCGTCCGCATGGAATTGTTCGAGTCCGCTGCCTTCGCCTTGGAAACCGTCCGCAAAGGCTACCCGGAAAACTCCAAACTGCTGCACAAACTCGCTGAGTTCTATTTCACCCGCGACCTGCATCTTGTCGCCTCAGACGTTTACAACGACATCATCAAGCACCACCCCACCGACTCCGCCGCCATCGCCGGGGCCAAGAACGCCTCGGCACGCGCATCCATGGCCAAAGCCAAGTGGGACGAAAATGCCGACATGCGGAGCCTGATGCGCAATGCGGCTGAAGTGGAGGAACTCGAGAAGTCCACCCGCACCGGCCTCACCAAGGAACAACTGGAAGAACGCCGTGACCGCACCATCGAGAAGTACAACGCGGATCCCAACCACCTAACAACCGTCAAGGATCTGGCCAACCTCTACGAGCAACTCGAAGACTGGCACAACGCCCAGACGTTCTACGAATGGGCACACACCCTCAGCAATGGTGACGTCGCCCTGAGCACAAAGGCAGGCCAAATGAAAGACCGCGCCGCCGAGTCTGATATCCGCAACCTCGAGGCCGCCGCCGCCGCAGACCCCAGCAACGCCGACCTCCAAGCAGCCCTCGCCGCCCACAAAGCGGAGCGCCTTGCCTTAGTGGTTGCTGAGGCCAAGCGCCGCGTCGAACAAAACCCAACAGACCCTCAACTGCGCTATGAATTGGGCAATGCCCTCTATCAGGCCGGTGACCACAGCGGAGCGATTCTCCACCTCCAGCAGGCGACGCGCAATCCTCACATCCGCACCAAGGTCCTACTGTTGCTAGGCCGGACTTTCAAGGCCAAGGGGATGTTCGACCTCTCCATCAAACAGTTGTCTGACGCCATCGCCGACCTCCACGCCATGGACAACACCAAGAAGGAAGTCCTCTACGAAAAAGGCATCCTCCACAACGAAATGGGTGACAAAACGCAGGCACTGGATTGCTTCAAACAAATTTACGAAGTCGATTACAGCTACCGCGACGTCGCTGAGCGCGTGGAATCGTCCTATCAATAGGTCTCGCCACCACTGCCTCAGAACCCTGACCTCGTAAGAGCTCAGGGGGCTGATAATCGAGGCATGCCCGTTGCTGACTGATCAAAAATCTCAAGTCAAACCAAGCGGCACGCGTCAATTTCCCAGCACAACCACATTGGTGCAGCGTTCCTCAATGGCGCTGCGCAGGCAGGCGTGGAGCTGAGGGTTGTGCAATGCTAGAATCCCCAAAGCGGCGAGGACGGCATTGGTCGGATTGAGCACGGTCATCACCGGCACCTTGCTAGGTGTGCGCAGCGATGACCAGACGTCGTCCGGGAAAGTTTCATATTGGGCCGGCAGGGTGATGACCGGCACGCTGGTGGCGGCAGATAGCGTCGGCCCCGCACCGTTAGACATACCGATGCAAGCAAGCACCACGCAATCGGGCACCTCTTGGGTAAGCCTGGCCAGTTCCACGAGACTGCGCACTGGCTCTTTGTGGACCGAACAGGCAATTGCAACCGTGGGGATCTGTCCCTCAGAAAGTCGCTCCACGGCTTCGGCGAGTCCATTGAGATCGTCCTTGGGTGAACCTGCCCAAAGGATCACGCGCTGCTGCGGCAATCCGAATCGTGCAGTGAGTCGCTCGACAAGTTGGTAGCTTCTAACGACATCTAGCAACTCGCCGCCATCCCGGTAAATTTGTTTATCGATGTAGGCACCGTCTTCCAGCACGCGCCAGGAATCGTTGTCGATGACGTCGGCGAGGAGCAAGTGGCCGGCGGGATCGATGCCAAATTCGACTTTCATATCGACGAGTTTTCGGCCCTGAAGTTGCCAGGCTTTTTCGAGAACGAGAAACGTTTGGCTGGCACGCCGCGACATTTCCACAAACAACTCGCTTTCTCCTGGCTGGCTGAACACCTCACTTTCCGCCAGCACGAGAAACGGTTGTTGCGTGGCAAACGGCTTGGCGGGATGAAACAGACTGATGGTGGCTGCCGCCTGGTCCCAAATCATGTAAGGATCGTCGCAGGTCAGCTCGTGCTTCAGCCAGCGGCGGTCCTTTGTTTTAAGGAAAAACTCGACGATGAGCCGTGGAAACAACTGGCCCTTGGCAAGATGCGGCTCTCGTTTGAGAAACGAACCATGGGCCTCACGGCGGGTGACCACCTCATAGGGCAGCATCTCGCACTTGGGTGCGATAAACCAATCCGGTCCCCCTTGGGCATCGAAGGCCACCGGAATTTTGCAGTCCTTGAGCAAACGGAAAACATTGCAGGCCGTCTGGGTCGCAATCCGGCCCTTGTCGGGAATAATGTCGTGCTTGGCCCCGTCCCCAGCCGTGATGTCATCCTTGGCTAACAGGATAACACGGGTCAAATCATCCTTCTTTTCAATGATACGCTTGGTTTTCCCTTCGGAAATCGTGCGTCCAAGTAGCGCTGTGAGGTCGTCGTGCATGGCTGGCCGAGAAAGTGCCAGCCACCACCACTGCCGTCAAGCCGTATGCCAGACACCTGACAGATGAGGTCCACAAGGTTTCACAAATTGGAATTATTAAACGGAGAATTGCGCAAATCGGTTGAGATGATTGGATTGCCTGCGTCTTGCCCGGAGTTCGGGCTTATGGAACGAGAGCAAGGAAATTGCTGATGAGGCGCAGCCCTGCTTGCTGGCTTTTTTCCGGATGGAACTGGCAGGCGAGGAGGTTGGGCAACTCAATGGCGGCCGCAAAGACGTCCTCACCGTAGGAACTCTGCGCGGCAATCACCGATGCGTCGTCCGGCACCGGAAAATAAGAATGCACAAAATAGAAATACGGCTCGGTGCCCAAGCCCTGCCAACGGCCCGATTCTGGCCTTTGTGGCACGGCTGAGTTCCAACCGATGTGAGGTATCTTCAATCCGGGCATCTCCTTGAAGCGGCGCACGGTACCTGCCACCAGACCCAGCCCGGCCACTCCTGGACTCTCCTCGCTGGCATCCAACAAAATCTGGTAGCCAAGACAAATCCCCAAATAAGGCTTACCTGCCAGAACCCATCGACGGATCGGATCCAACAAATCACGGCTGGCCAATTGTCCCATGCAATCCCCAAACGAACCAACACCCGGGAGCACCAAATGCGTCGAATCAGCCAAATCGGCTGAAGCGCCAGCAATGTTTGGCTCCACCCCAAGGGCCGTCAGGGCATTGGCGACGCTGCGCAGATTGCCCGCGCCATAATCGATTAGAGAAACCTTCACAGCGCTTCCTTGGTGCTGGGAATGCCTTTGACCCGGGCATCCCGCTGGCAGGCGTCGCGCAGGGCGCGGGCCATACCTTTGAAGATGGATTCGGCGATGTGGTGGCCATCACGGCCGTAAAGCAGCTCCACATGGATGTTGGCACGCAGGTTAGATGCAAGGGCCCGACAAAACTCCTCGACAAGAGTGAAGGGGAAATTCGGCGCCGAGGCGGTCCCGGCGGCAGCTCGAAACTCAAGGTGCGGCCGGTTGCTCAAATCGACAACCACCCGTGCCAGTGTCTCATCCATCGGCAGATAGGCGCAACCGTAGCGACTGATTCCCTGCTTGCTACCAAGCGCCTCGCGCAAGCAGTCGCCAAGCACGATTCCGGTGTCTTCCACGGTGTGGTGGAAGTCAACCGTTAGATCGCCAATTGCCTTCACCCTCAAATCGAACAAGCCATGCCTGCCAAACAGGGTAAGCATGTGATCGAAAAACGGGATACCAGTGGCGACATCCGCCACGCCGGTGCCATCCAGGTTGATAGATAGTTCAATGGTGGTTTCCGCAGTTTGGCGGAAGCGGGTGGCGATGCGCGGGCTATCCATGAATCCTGAGGGATTATTTTTCCTCGCCGGGCATCAGGCCACTGGCTTTGGCAGCGTCCTGCAGGGATTTAAGATAACGCGCTGGCAGAGCTGCGGCCTCGACGACGGCCAATTCCTTCGTCATTTCCTCGGCATCCGCTTCGCTGTGAAGGACTTTCCAAGCATGCCGGAAAATCTTACCACCGTCGGCAGCAACAGCAGGCGGTAAGGTGCTGAGTCGCTGGAGTTCCGATGTGGCCAGGCTGAGGTTATCGTCGAGAGATTGCTTGAAATCGGCATTGGGGGTGACCCAAAGCTGGGAAGCTGCCTTTTCACGCTGATAGAGTTTTTCCAACTTTGCGGTATCCTCATCAATGGCCTTCTGGGTATTCTGGCGTTCGCCCGGGGGCAATGAATCAATCTCAGCCTTGCGCTTGTCCATGCGGGCGTCAAATGTTTTGAGGCTGGCGTCAACTTGGCCGCGCAGCGATTGCAAGGCATTGACGACCACTGGCAATACCTCACGGTAACAGGCCGCGCTTTGATACTCCTTGTCCAACTCAGCAAAGGCACGCAAGGCCGTGAGCCATTGGGCATTCTTGGCAGCCCTGCGGATTTTCCCCTCTAGGATGCGGGCATCCATGTCAAAAGCATTGGCGCGGTATTCTGCGGCCTTGATGATGAGTCCGTCCACTTTTCGGCCTCCGGCCGCAACTTCGGCACTCTCATCGCTTAGAGTCTTGAGAATCTCGGTGGCCTCCTTGACCTTGGATCCTTTAGGAAATTTAAGCAAAAAAGCCTTCACCGCCTGGATCCGCTGCTGGTAATCGTCAGCCGTTAGGAAATCGGGGGTGGGCGTCAGCTTGGCGATGGCCTCAAACGCCTTGGCGTCAGGTTTGTCGGTGACGATTTTCACGATATCCGCCTTGGGCACGGTTCGCTGCTCCCCGATGCCGGGCTTGCGATGATACTCGATGACGTAGGAATCGCCATCGATGCGAATGACCTCACCGATCAAGACAGTTTTGTCCTTGAGGGTGAATTCACCTTTTAATACCGTGCCGTCCTTAAGAACGACGGGAGCGGCGGAAGCCAGATTAGCGACGGAAAATCCGCCAACAATGGCAAATGATAGAAGGGTAGATGTGAATTTCATAAAGTGTGGGCAATTAAGGGCGGCGGACTATTCACCGGTTTGCCGGAGAAGGCAAGAGAGCATCTTGCAAGGCTTCTGGAGTGGCCGCCTCGGAGCTTGATTGATCGGTCTGGATGACCTTGACCATTCCGTCGGCAACGCCATCGGCAGCGGTGGCCACCCGGCGTTTCACCAAGCGCAGCGGCAGGCGGGTGAGAGCGGCGTCCATGGCCGGAGTGAGGTGTTTGCCGCAGAGCACCAGCGGCGCGTAGTGGCGCACCAAGGTGGCTTGAATCAAATCCGTGTGCATCACCGGTTGCTCGAGGGCGAGCATCGGCAGCGGAACCGCGATTCGGCTGAACGATTCGACCAAGGGCCTGCCGCGTGCCGCCAAACGACACTCGGACATGGAAATGAGGCCGGCAGTGGACTCATCAAAAAGCATCGTCAGGTCAGTGACCGGCAGATCAATTATTTTGGCATTATCCGGGCATTCCTTGAGGAAATTTGAGGCGGTAAAGCGCTCAGCTGCGGTGCTGGCCAGATCATCGGCCCAGGCAAGGTGCTTTTCCTCGCCGGTAATATCAGCCACGTCGAGAGTGGCCTGCAAGGCGAGGCCGTAGAGGAAGGCTCGGCCGGCTGCCACTGACGGCGGGGCTTGGGCGGCATACGCCCAGAGCTGAGGTCCATCACCAAACGTCTTGCGGGCATGCCCGAGCAAGGCAACCGCCTTGTCACGCAACAGCGGGTTACCCGTCGCTGTAAATGCAAGCGCATAAACCGAAACCATCCGCAGGGTGGTGGCGGCATGCTCGGCTTCATCCCGAGAGATGCCCCCAAGCCGCTCGTCACGCGCTTTAAGCAGGATTTTTCGAGCTGCCTCAAAGCGAGGCTTGAACGCCTCCGGTGTAAGCCCCAGCCCACTGGCGACTTCACTCATGGGCTTGGCCCAACCGAGGGTGTTGCTGCGGAAAAATTCGCGGGTTGGATCGGCTTCGAAGGGCAGATTTCCTAAGCCGTGCATACCTGTGGCGGCCGTCCACCACGCCACGTCGTCGGCGGGCAGGATTTTACTGACTTCCTCAATTGTCCACAGCCAGCACTTTGGGCGTTCGCCGGGCGAGTCGCCGATGGCGAATCCGCCGCCCCGGGCGGCAAAGGATTTCTCGATGTAGGCGAGCACACCTAGAGCCCGCTCGAGGACCAGCGGATCATTGGTCGCCTGATAGGCCCGCAGCAAGGCGACGATGGCCCGTGCCTGGCCGCCGGCTTCGCGATCGAACACCGGAAACGCCCAGTTACCGGAGCGCCGCACCGTGAAGAGGCCGCCATCGAGTGGATCAAACATTGGGCTTGGCAGCAAGTCTTTGAGCAACTCTTTGAGCATGCTCAAACTGCGGGTTCGCTCCTCTTTTGGCAATGACGGAGTGATGGCCACACTGGCTAGCAATTCCAACGTGCCGGAAGGAAACTGCCCGCCGGCCTGATCAAACGAACGGGACACAGGATCGTAAAGCGACGTGAGTTGCCGGACCGCTTTGACCAGATCCAGCGCCGGTTGCTTGCTGGCTTGGTCTTCGTTGCGGCGGCTGCCGATTCTTATGCGCCGGAACTTATTGTCGGCTTCACTGTTTTTTCTAACGTAATCCGCATCGCCAGTCCAAGTGCGCATGAGCAAGGCATGGGATTTGTCGAACAAGTCACGGGCCGAATTCATTGGCCCCCCTGATACCGGAATCCACGCCACCGGGTTGGCGTCAGGCGTCAACCACATAAACATTGGCAACTGCACCGGCACCCTGATTTCCTGCGCCAGATCGGCCGCCAGCAACCCGAGTTCCCGAGTTGCATCGGCATCGACGAGAACCGGCACATAGCTGTCATTGATCTGTGCCACCAGCGCCGCATCGGCTGACATATCACTCAAAACCTTGTGAAAGGCACTTTGCTGCGGCATGGCGATGACCATAAACACCATGCGTTTGGCCGCTTTGGCCCGGTCAAACGTCTCCTGAGCCCACGGCTGCCAGCGAATCGGCGATTTGGTTTGGCTTTGATAAATCAAGCCCGGCAACCCGGCTATATTGTTGGCCCGCAATTCGGGTGCCAGCACCGCTGGCTCATCCGCTGTTAGAGGGGCCTGTTTTCGACAAGACGTCACCCCTAGCAGGACCGTGCCGCTTATGGCAAGAGCCACACTTCCCCGCCTGATCATAACCGTGAGCTTCATGATGGTTTTTTAGGAGCGCGCCGCTTTGGGCTCCGACTGCGCCGCGCCTCCACGCTAAATAAAAAACTTCCCCTCTGGCAAGCACAAGCTAGGTTGGCGCGACAATTTCCTCCAAAGCGTGACCAGTATTGCTGTTTCCAGTCAAAAAGGCGGAGTGGGTAAAACCACTCTGTCGATCAATTTGGCCCATGCCTTCGCACGGTCCGGCGTCAAAACCCTCTTGGTGGACGCCGATCCCCAGGGGTCCGTCGGTCATTCTCTCACCCGCCAATCGCAACTGCTGAGCGGATTTTACGACTTTCTTGCCGATCCCAGCCTGCCGCTGGAGCCAATGGTGGTAGCCACCCGCTTAGCCACCTTCTCGCTGGTGGCCAGCGGCCGGGCCAGCGAATACGACGTCGGCGGGGCGGGCGGCCATCTGGCACGGGTGCGGGCATTTTTGCGGGGGGCCGCTGCCGTCGGCTTCCAACTCTGCCTCATCGATACCGCCGCCGGCCTCTTTGGCATCAGCGGCGATGTGGTCGCCGCCTGCGATTCCATCCTCATTCCCCAGCAGGCTGAGCCGTTGGGAATTCGCTCCGTGCCCAAATTGCTGGAGGAACTCGGCCGACTGCGCATCACCAATCCGCGCCTCAATGTACTCGGTGTGTGCCTGTCAATGGTCCAAGCTGACTTGCCCGAAAGCCGTGACGTAGGGTTAGTGCTCCGCAATTTGCTACCACCCGAATGGCTGTGCCAAACGCAAATTCCGCGCGACCCATTGTTTGTCCGAGCCAGTGCCCGCGGACTGCCCGTAGGCGCGCTAGCAGAAGGAGCTGCTGTGCAGGGGGTATTTGACGCGCTTCGCGGTGAAATAGCCGCCAAGCTCGCCAAGTTCAGCAACTGAGCTCAGGTCTTGATCCTTCAGCCCAGCAGGGCCAAAAGGCGGCGGCAGACCTCCTCGACGTTGGAGCGCGAGTTGAAGGCGGAGATCCGGAAAAACCCCTCGCCAGCAGAGCCGAATCCAGAGCCTGGGGTGATGACCACCTGAGCCTCGGACAACATCTTGTCAAACATGTCCCATGAGCTCAATCCGGCCGGGCAACCCACCCACACATACGGGGCATCAACGCCACCAAACACCGATAGTCCGGCCGCCGTGCAAGCTTCCCGGAGGAGCTTGGCATTGCCCATGTAGTGTTGGATCAAAGCGGCGACCTGCGCCTTGCCGGCTTCTGAAAAGATCGCGGCAGCGGCCTTTTGCACGGGATAGCTGGCACCGTTGAATTTGGTGCTGTGGCGGCGGGACCAGAGTTGACCCAAGGGCACTCGGCCTCCCATGCCGTCGCTGCCGGTCACTGACTTGGGGATGATCACGTAACCACAGCGAACGCCGGTGAATCCCCCATTTTTTGAGAACGAACGAAACTCAATGGCACACTCGTGAGCCCCTTCAATCTCAAAAATCGAGTGAGGAATGGTCGGATCCTGGATGAACGCCTCGTACGCCGCATCAAATAGCAAGATCGCATCATGCTCCCGTGCATAGGCAACCCATGCCTCCAACTGTGCCCGAGAAGCCACCGCCCCGGTCGGATTGTTGGGAAAACAAAGGTAAATGAGGTCCGCATGCTCGTTAGGCACGGCGGCCACAAAGCCGTTAGCGGGATGGCAAGGCAAATAGAGCAAGCCGGCATAGGTTCCCTTGGCATCGGCATCGCCGGTATTGCCGGCCATCACGTTGGTATCCACATAAACCGGATAAACAGGATCCGTGATGGCGATGATGTTGCCCTGGCCAAAGATGTCGAGAATATTGCCGGTATCGCATTTGGAGCCGTCGGAGATAAACACTTCATCAGCGCTGATGCCCAATCCCTCAAATTGATGCTCGACGATGGCCTGGCGCAAAAACTCATACCCCTGCTCCGGTCCGTAGCCCCTGAACGTTTCCCGCCTACCCAATTCCTCCACCCCGGCGTGCATCGCCTCAACGGCAGCGGCAGGCAGCGGCTCGGTCACGTCGCCTATCCCGCAGCGAATGATGCGGGACGCTTGCGCCGGATTGGCCTCGCTATACGCCCGTACCCGGCGGGCAATTTCTGGAAACAGATAACCAGCTTTCAGCTTGAGAAAATTTGCATTGATGGTGGCCATGGAGCCCCGACCGTAGAGGCTAAACCGCCACCGTGCAAGTCTCAGAATATGGAACACTCTAACTACCAGACATTCCCCTTTCTCTAACGCATTCCAAATATTCATGCGGATGCTCGGGAAGCCCTCGGGCTGCCAGGTTTTGACGTATGCGTGATGTCCGATCCTGCCCAATCGAGATTCTTGCCTGCGGAATCATTCCGCCACTGTGGCCCGGGCACGCTCTCCGGATTCATCAATTTGCAAGACCATCGGCTAAACGAACTGCATTGGACAGGCCTCCGTTTCCCCTCCAGCGGGCGGCGGAAAGCCGCAGCCACAGCGAATCTTTGTCAAATTCCAAAATTCCCTGAAACAGCCATTCGCTCCCACCCGTAATCACACGGCTTTCCCCTGCTGACGGGGGATTCGCCAAATTCACACTCATGCAAGCCACAAGACGCCACTTTTTGAAAACCACGGCCTTGGCCCTGGGAATGCCAACCATTATTCCGGCCTCAGCGCTGGGAAAGAACGGGGCGGTGGCCCCGAGCAACCGCATCGTGATGGGTGCCATCGGCATCGGTCCTCGGGGGCGGGAGGATCTCGGCGCGTTTCTCAAGCAGCCTGACGTGCAGTTTGTGGCCATCGCCGACGTGCAGGAGGAACGCCGCGAGATTGTCCGCCGCATGGCTAACAAGCAATATGGCAACGAGGATTGCACCAAGACCCGCGACATGTTTGAAGTGCTCGGCCGCAGTGATATCGACGCGGTGCTCATCGCCACTGGCGACCACTGGCATGCCTTGGGCATTATCCTCGCCTCCAAAGCCGGCAAGGACATCTATTGCGAAAAACCTTGCAGCATGACCATCCGCGAAAGCCAGGAACTCGCCGATGCCGTCAATCGCTATGGCCGCGTGTTCCAAGCCGGCACCCAGCGCCGCAACGTCGATAACTTCCGCTTCGCCGCAGAATTGGCCCGCAGTGGCAAACTCGGAAAAATCCACACCGTCCACGCCTCAATCCTGCACCTGGAGGAAAGCCACGAGTGGCTGCCGGCAGAAACCGAGCCGGCTATCGACGTGGTCGACTGGGACCGTTGGTTAGGCCCGGCACCTTGGCGGCCCTACAACAAGGCCTACGTCCAGGGTCGCTGGCGCGGATACTACGATTTTCATGGGGGTGCGGCGTTGCCCGAATGGGGCGCTCACACCGTCGATATTTGCCAGTGGGCAGCCAATGCCGACGACACCACACCGGTTGAATTTGAAAATGAAGGTGAAGTGATCCATGCCCGCTATGCCAACGGTGTGAAGATGGTCATGCGTCTGGCCGGTTTCAATGGTGAAGGCAAATGGGTGGTACCGGGGACCTGTCCGGTGCGTTTTGAAGGGGATGAGGGCTGGGTGGAAGCGGCCGACTCCGGCAAGCTTGCCGTCTCATCGCCCACACTCCTTGCAGGCGGAGAACCCGGCACCATGGCCGGCACGGACCCCAGCAAGCATGTCCGCAATTTCCTCGATTGCGTGAAATCGCGTGCCAAACCGGCGGCCAATGCCGACGTGACGCGCCGCGGCCACATCGTCTCCCATGCCGCATCGATCGGTTGGAGGCTCGGCCGCAAGGTCAACTTTGATCCAGCCACCGAGACGTTCGTCAACGACCCGGAAGCCAACCGCATGTGCAGCCGCGCCCGCCGCGCCCCTTGGCACATCTGAACCCCAGCTTGTTCCTCATTATGATTGCCATTCGTTCATTCGCCCCCGCCCTCATCGTTCTCGCCCTCGCCAACTCCGGCATGGCCGCCCAACCCACCGAAGCCGCCGCACTGGCCGTGCTTGCCTCCAACGCCGGAGTCCATGAAAAGGCCCGCGCCTGCCAGCAACTCGCTGTGGTGGCCAGCCCTCTGTCCATCGCCGCACTCGCCGCGTTGTTGGATAACGAGCCGCTCGCCGATTACGCCCGCAGCGGGTTGGAAAATATCCCGGATCCCGCCGCCGCCGAAGCCCTGCGCAAGGCCCTGCCCAAACTCACCGGCCGCCACTTGGCCGGGGTCGTCAACTCGCTGGGAGTGCGCCACGACCTCGCCGCCGTGCCTGATTTGCAAAAACTCGCAGTCGATCCGCAGCGGGGTGTTGCCAGTGAAGCCCTGGCGTCCCTCGGCATGATCGGCACCGCCGAATGTGCCAAAACCCTGCGCGGCGTGCTCACCAGCGGCCCCGCTGAGTTGCGCGTTCCCGCCGCACATGCGGCACTCGCCGCTGCAGCGGAACTCGCCAAACACAGCAATCCAGCCGCTGCTCGCGAGTTGCTAGATCTGGTCATCCACTCCCTCCCGCCCGGCAATCTGCCCGCCGCCGCCCAGCGCCAGGCCGCAACCCTCGCCGCCACCCCAGCAAAGTAATAAGGCGAATTCCAGAAGATTCACGCTGCCGTCATGGTCGAACTCGTTGAGGTCCGCGCCGTCGCGGGTATTGTCGGGGCTGCCGAAGTACGTTTGTCGCCAGGCTTGCAGCGCGGTGGGCGTGTAGGTGACGCTGATCTGCTGCTAGCTCGTGTTGCCAGACGTATCACAAGCCGGAATCCCCCTTAAGCGATTCCGCCCTCACCAGGTGATGATATAGCGGCCGACCTTTGGCATGCCGAAGTGCAGGATGAGCCGGCCGTTATCGATCGTGGTCTCCAACGGGCCGAGGTCGGCGCTGGTGCCTGCGGCGAGAGCTTGGACGTGGACGTGGGAAAAGTCAGCTTGCGGGGTGAGGGCCTTCAAATCTAGACTGGCCCGAAACACCCGCCCTCGTGGATAGGGAAACACAGTCAGTTGCTTTGGCTCGCGCCGGATCATCAGAGCGCCGTCGGTGGCCACCTTGCCGAAGTCGATCCAGGTACCTGCCGGATGGGTGTGCGCCGCAAAATCGATAGGCGGCGTAGTGGCGGCAGTGGGAAGCGGTGCCACCGGATTCTCGCGGCGGATGCCGGTGATTTTCCCGCCCTCGCGATCTAACACTAGTCTTGCCAGTAGCACCCGCCCGGCGCGGTCGGTGAGGCCGGTGAGGGGCAGTCGCTCTCCCAGATAGAGGCCGATCGTCAGGTCGAACCAATCGTGGTCGGCCGGGATATCCATTTCATACGGGCCGTCGATGATCACCTCGCCGGGCTGCCATTTGCCGGTGGGTTTGGCCAGCGGGTGATCCTGTTGGAATGCGATATGATCGGGGTTGGCGACATCCGGATGAGTGCCGTGCACAAAACATTGATACTCCCCACCCGCAACCTCGCCAACCCGCCATTCATAGGTGACGCGTACACGCTTGCCTCCTAGATAGGTGAACTCCTTCAAGCGCGGCTCAATGTCACGCTTCGTCCGCCGCAGACCCGGATCGAACCACGTGCGAGTATCGGCAAAACAATACTCCGGACAATCCGCAAAATCCGCGATTTTCCCACCGATCAATTGGGTGGCAACCCAGGTATCCGGTCCGGCAGCCAGGAACCCCCATTGCGGCAGCACCACCGCATCACGCCCCGGCACCCCAACAACATTCCACGGTTGCGCACTCCAGTTAACCCACACCGTTAGCCCGTTGTCATAGCGAACACGCTGGCGGGAGGTGTCACCACCTAACAATGCAAGCCCGCCGGATACGAAGCGGCCTGCCACCTCATAGCGGATTTCCACGGCTTTGGCGTTGCCATACAAGCGCTGGACGGGATGCATCAGGTGGTGCTCGCGGATGATGGCCTGGACGTCTGATGTTAGGGCGTTGCCGATGAATCCGGCGTGGCCGTATGCAATCTCCATGGCGCGATACTTATCTAACTGAAGTACACTACCGGCATTGATTCCCCACTGGGTTTGCTCGCCGCTGCGCAGCCAGCGTTCGTAATAACCCATGCCGTGATTGACCATCTGCGGGTGCAGCTTGAGCAGGTCAAACTCTAGCAACGGCATGTGATCTTCGCCGCCCTGAACCTGGGCCTCGACGCCGTCACAGCGGCCCGCCCAGTAAAAATGATTGGCACCTTCGCCAAACAGCGGACCTCCGTGGGTATCGCGCTCGAACTGGAACAAATCGACGTCCTGAGCCACCTTGAAGCGTGCGAGAGCGGCGGTTGACAAGCCGTTCTCATGATCGAGTTGGTGCCAAGGCGGCACGCAGGTATGGACGTCCAGATAGGCGGCGGTGGTGCCGTAGCGTTGATGGGCTGCAGGAGAGTTTTGGCGGGCGAAGCCGAGTGCCCGATTGCATTTCAACCCATAACTCTGCACACCCGTGCCTGGGTTGAACCACGCCAAGCTGGGCTTGCCATCCGCTTGCAACACCCTTGCAGACGGATCATAGGATGGTGCATCCGGATAGAGGTCAATGTAGTTCTCGTGCAGCGCCCACAGATACCCACATTCCCGGGCCGCCTGTCCGTAAGCCCGTAAATCGTCCTCGCTGCCGTAAACCGGGTTGGCCGGTAAATGATCGGGCAACTTCACATCATATCCGAAATGTTGCCAATCGTGCTGGATGATCGCCAAATGATCCACCCCGTTGTCCTTGAGATCGCGCAAAATAGCCGTGTCTCCAGCATAGCGCCCGCCATGATGGCCCCACACGTCCAGCATGATGCGCGGTGCCAGTTGGCCAATAAATGGCGAGGACGAATTGGGGATGTTAGGTAACACCTCTGCCAACTCCGGCGAAACGGCGATGTACCCGGATTCGCACAATGGTTGGCGCGTGCCGTCGATCTTCATCTCATAAACCGCCCCGGCTTGCGGACACCGCGAGGAATTCGACACCGTCCAATCGAGGTACCGGCAAATGAACACACCCTGAGCCGATAGAAACTCGGCCCGGCCTGCCAGATAGGGAACATCGACCTGTTGGCGCAATCCAGCCGCCGCCTGACCCAGCGTGAACGAATCAATCACTGGTGTGGTGCAGCACGCCGCCACCCGCAGGGCCTTGCCCTGAATTTGATAGGTCCACTCGATCCGCAGCGCCCTTCCATCCACTTGGTATTCCCACTCTGCCACCAACTCAGCGCCGCGCGGAGTGATGGCCACCAATCGGCCATTATCTAGCAAGCCGTTCGCCCCGGCACCGCCGCCGCTCGCCGGACAAAACGGCGCAGCGTCGTCGATGGCCACCGTGAAGTCATCGAGCGTTCCAGAGGACGGATGGTAGAGATAGACGATCCGGCAGTCGTCACCCTGATAGATAAACCTCCAATCGCTACCTGCCGGTTCTAACGTATTGTGGTGGGCCAGCAGATTGGACGGCGTCACACCGCGGTCTGCCACATTGCCAAGCGCCCGCATGTCGGCTGCCGCCGTCGCCTTCCATGCCTTGGAGTCCAGCATGCGCCCGACCAGCGCCGCCCGTTGGGAACCGCCGCTGCCCACCGTGATCTTGGGTGCACCAAAGTAGGAAAAATCCCAGCCAGAATCGTTAGCCGGACCCGGTTCCACCTGCAGCCTCAGCGTGACCGTCTGGCCGGCCTCGGCGGATAGATCAAAGGCATGATCCTCCCAAACACCTTTTGCCCAGTGGCGACGCAGCAACTCGCGCTCCCCGGATTTTCCTGTCAATGTGCACGAAAATGTGACCCCGTCGCTTTTTCCAGGAAGCATGCTGTTAGGATCCATCGCCAGTCCGAATGACAGCGCGACCGGGGTGACGGGTGGCAGGGCGAGCCTGTATTCGACCCACGTCCGGCCAGATGGCACGCGCCACGGCGAATGCATCAGCAACGCTTCACGCCCAAGAAAGCCCGGCTTTGCCTGATAGACGATACCGCTTGCCGGATCCGCCTCACCACTCCACGAAGGCGGCATCCAGTGAACGTGCCCGCCATAGGACTGCCAACCGACGCGGTAGAGTCCTACGTCCGTTAGAAGAGTTTCTCCCTGCGGCAGTGCCACCGTGAGATCTGTTGCAGCCCAAGCGCCTAGGGCTGCCGCCCAACTGATCAAGGCGATCCACATGGGCGTCATGGCGGGTTTTGGAGTAAAAAATGAGGGATGGGTTGTCATCGGGATCGGAAGCATTTTTTTGACGATTGATAGGAGCAGCGCTGGGCATTGCCTTCGTGGAAACAAGTCTGCCGCAGAGTTGACACTGCGCATTGGATCGATCCGGATGCCCGCCAAGGTCACGGCTCGCCCAAGTGTAGAACAAAATCGTCGAACAACCCGTCGCCGCCGGTCCTACCGCTGCGGTCCAGCCCGATATGGTCCAGCTTCCCGATCTCGCCCGCAGCCAGAACGACGGATTTGCGGAAGGTCGGGCCGCCGTTAGAGAGCACCGCTTGGATCTCGACGTCGCCACTCGGGCGGCGTTGCACGTCCAGATGCAAGCGCAGCAATTTTCCAGCAGGCGGGTCGAAGCCCATCGCGGTATTGGCAATGAGTGGCCTATGATTGTCCACTCGCTCGATGCGGAACCCTCCAGACGGGTAGCCCGGATGAAACAAAACCCTGACGTTGCCCACGGAAACTCCGACGTGATAGGCACCCTCGCCACCAGGATTGCCGCCAAGTCTGGCCTCAATCTGGAATGCGTCGGGAAACACTTCCCGGCCAGTCACCCGCTCTGCATCAAGCAATAGGCGCTGGTCACCATCGTTTGGGTGATTCCCGGCCATTCGCAGGATTCCACCGGAAACGCTGGCTTTCATTCCCTTTTCGGCTTTGAAGCGGAAGCGGCGGTATCCCTCGCCAAGAGAATCCGCATCTTGGTCGAAGGTCTCTAAAACCAGGCTTCCCGCAGGGTTTTCCGCCTTACGGCCCAGGCGCTCGTTTAGAAGACTGGTCACCGCCTCGCGCAGCAGGTCCTCCTTCATCCAACGCCCGTCAGCACCCAGAGTCTGCTCGATTTGACCAAGCCGGACGCGCACTTCGGGATCATCGAAATGAGGCTGCCGGCGAATCCACGGAAGAGCGTCCCTCCCCATTTTGAGAATTTCATGCTGCGCCTGCTCACGGGTGTGAAAATCCTCTGCTCCGAGACGACCCACCGCATTCTCCAGTCCTTCCTCGGAAGGCGTGAGTCGTTTCTCCATTTCCTGCAACGCGGGCGTTTCCGATGACACCCCTTCGCGGGACAGGAGTTCGAGCCGCCAGTCCACTGCAACTTTCTCGGTATCGGCGGCATTTTCCCCTGCGATCCCGCTGGCCGCGAGTACGGTCATCATTGCGCTCACAAGAATTAACGGATTTCTTTGGGAGATCATATCGCTAGCGAGGCTTCGGCTCAAACCCAAGATGCAAGACTTGAAAGCACAAGACGAGAAATTAGACCTAACGGCATCATCTTTGGTATTTCAAGGGTTCCAGGAATTGGCTTGCATGCTGTCTGGAGGTCTGCGGGCTCAGACCGATTGATAGAATTTGCCCAGCGGCGTGAGTTCGCCAGATTTGTCGAACAAGGCGGAGGTGCCTAGAGCCGCGCTGTCGGCCCCAGCCGGAAACCACGCGTAGCGTTCGACAAAGGAGCACCTTTCCAGTTGCGGCAATACTTGCTTCATGAACTTGAGAACCTGCTCCGGCTTGTGACGGTTCTGAACGACGTTCTTCGCCTCCCAATCGCCGCAGGCGAACTCAGTGATCCACAGCGGCCTGTCAAAAAATTTGTGGACCATTTGCAACTGCTTCATGAAGGCGTTGGCATCGGTGCCGCCGTATGAGTGAACGCAGATGAAGTCCACCCTCAGCTTCTGCTTCTTGACCCCTGCCATGAACGCCTTCATCCACTCACCATCAGGATGCGCACAGCCAGGCGAACCCAACCGCAAACCGGTTTTCATCAATTCCGGCCAAACACCCAAGACCTTCTCAACGGTGAGATTCGATTGATCTTGATGATCGGGCTCGTTGAAGCCGAGAAGCTCGGGAATGCCAGCCTCCTTGGCAGCGGCACCCGTCTTGCCGATGCTCGCCTGATCGCCCGAATAACCCCAGATCATGGGAATGAAATCCACGTCTGTCGGCACGTTGCTTGGCTTGTTCGATCCCCACGAGTAGAACCATCGGGCATTGAGCTGCTTGATGACCGACAGCCATTTGCCGTCCTCGCTGGTGGCTATCCCAATGCCCTTTTTGCGTTTGCTGCTGGTCGCTGCATGGGCGGGAGGAGCCACCGCAAAGGGGGCAGCGGCGGCAAGGGTCAGAAAACGGCGACGATTCATCACGCGGAGAGTCAGTGCTCCTGACCGCCCGGTGTCAAGCTCAAGCGAGGCACCCCCCTCAGACCACCCGTGGCGTTTTTTTTGAGTGGGTTGAGAGCTTGTGGCTGTAAGGAAAATCACTTTGGGCTAAACAAACTGGGCGATTTTAGGTGAAATACGGGTGGCATGAACCCAATCATTGAATCCGTGTTTGCCGAGGATCCGCCTGCCGTATTTCTCGGGGAGTTGGAAATATCCACCGTGAGCGGTGTGGGCGGCGACGTGTGCGCGGAGCGCCTCTTTTTCGGTCGTGGTCACGGGTGAAACATAAGGGTTGTTGATTGGATTGCCAAGGACTCATTTATGTGCGAAGATCCTCTCTTTCAGATGTCGAAGGCATACGGTAGCCTGATCCTTTCGTGACGATCCCCTAGGCGTCATCCCCGGCCGTCGTCTCATGACAATCACCACATCCCTTTGTGCTGCCATCGCGCAGGTGTGGTTCGATTCATTCTCCGTTGGTTACTACTCAGGTAGCCTCATCATGAGGCTACCCTTGACTCCAGAGTAGATTTTCATTCCACGTGCGCCAGCGAAAAAATATTTTTTTGCTGAACTCAGCGAGATGCATGCCGCATCTTGCGTGGCGTGACGAGCATTATGGTGATGCAAGGGCGGGAGCTGGATGGTGCTGACATCGGTCTGATCCGGGGATTGCTCGACGAACACCCGGACTGGTGCCGGTCTCGGCTCAGCGTTGAACGTTGCCACCGCTGGGACTGGCGTAACGCGCAAGGCAGGATCAAGGACATGGCGGCCCGCACGCTGTTGCTGAAGCTGGAACGCGCCAAACACATCCATCTCCCACCGCGTCGCGCTCCCTCACCCAACGGGAAGCGCAACCGGATCGTGCCGGTCGTGGATCATTCAACCGATCCTATCCGCTTGTTGCAAACTTCCGCCGCAAGTTGTGCTCGCCCGCCTGCACCGCAGAGCGTAGCGGCGCGGCAGACAGGCCCGCCTGCACTCTAACCGAAGGGATTCCCAGTGTTCGACCTCGATTTCGACCTCGGAGCGAGCAAGTCGGATTGCCTAACAGTCGGCTGCGGGCGGAAGCGCAAGGCATCTAACAAATGTTACCGTGCGAGGACTGACCCCATCGGCCGATGGGGTCAGTCC
>CAIKHZ010000067.1 GCA_903827375.1 Akkermansiaceae bacterium | reverse complement strand
GACCCAGAAGAAGACGCAGGAAGAAGAGTTTAGATAGAAGCTTTCGAAGAAGATCTAACGCAAGCGCCATCCGACGTTCAAGTCGCCCACTTCAGCGGCTTTCTAAAACGCCGCCCACAGGCTGGGTACCACTTCGAAGCCGACGGCCAAGGCCACTCCGAAGGATGCGCCACAGAGCATGGGGCGAACGAAGACCTGCCAGAGAAAGAGACGCTTGGGAACCCCGACCACATGGCACGCATACCAAGGCGTTACCAGTCCATCCATCAGCAATTGCGGCAAGGCCAAGCACAGGGCGGCACCCAGCAAACCCCAGTGAAGGAACCAAAAGCCCACGGTGAGAAGCAGAGTTGACCCCACCGAAGCGCCCAGTTTGACCAGCGCAATCCGACCGTGTCGGTTCATCCCGGACAGCAGGCTCCACACCGGCTCCTGAACGAGTGTGGCATAGGTTCCGGCGCAGAGAATCACCACCAAACCATGTAAGACATAGGCATCACCCATCCATACCCGGATCAAGAAATCCCCTAGCACGCTGAGCGCGATCAGGACCGGCAGAACCAGACTTGAAATGATGGCCGGAGTTGCAAGCAAGGTGGAACGCAAGGCCTGCTGGTCATTCCGCGCCTGGAAGGCGCTGGCCGTAGGAACTACAATCATGCCGAACTTGACCGCAAGTGTCCCAAGGGCGGCCATCAGGCTTCGCGAACGCGAGAACACCGCGAGACTTGCCGGGCCAAGAAATGCCGTGATTAGCAAACTCAGAGCTTGGTTGGAAAATAGATTAGAGATCGAGGGAATCAGGGATTTGATGCTGTAACGACCCTGCTCCTTGAAATCGGTCCATGATGCCAAGTGATGATCAATCCGCAAATCCGGACAGACCAGGTATGCCACTCGCCAGCGTACCACTTCAGAACCGACCATGACCAAGCAGTGAACCAGAGCAAGGACCGGAAGCCCGCCACCGAGCAGCAGCACGCCGACCATTCCAAACGCATTAAGGCCATAGGCCACGGCACTTATGGTATTGTGCAGGTCCCATCGGTGACAGCCGACGACCACCGCCCCGTAAACCGAAAGGGAGATTGTCAGGGCGATCTCTGCACCTAGGAACAGAAGGACCCATCGCGCAGTGCCAAGGGCATTTCCCAAGCGCACGCCAAAGAACGGCAGAATCCACCAAGCGGATACCACCGCCAACACCAGTGCCAGCCAACCGATCAATCGCTGGAAGACCGCAATGGTCGAAACCGATTGATTCAGGCCGGCAATATCATTCTTGGAACGATAATAGGCGACGTAGCGACTGATTGAGCCGCCCATTCCCAACTGCACGAGCCCGAAGTAGGCAACGAAGCTCCAAGCGAAGTCCCAAACCCCGAGGGTGACTTGCCCCAACTGATCACTGATCAATCGGGGGATAATAAAGCCAGAAGTCACATTAACCATATAGCCGCCCCAGGCAAAGGCTACGTTGCGACCGAATCGTTCGCGGCCGTCTTCGGGGGCCGCTTCAGTCTCGGGAATGGAAGGGCGAGAGGACATTTGGAAGAAATCGTGTGAAATTTGGATGACTGAAAGGAAGTGGGGAGTCAGCAGGCAGAGATCAGAAGTCGAAGGATAGGGGTGATGCGCAAAGGAGAGCAGTCTCACGCCTTGCTCTATGTACCCTGTCTTCGCTGTTACAGATCTGGAAACACCAGAGGCTCCAGCGGACCGGTCTGCCACCCTGCCGCATGCGCATCTAGCAGGCGGGCGGTGGTGGTAGCTCGGAGCTTGCCGCTATGATGATACTCGGCGAGCAGGCGGAATGCCTTGACCACTGCGGGTTGAAAGCGATGAGGGGTTGCGCCCCGCCCGAGCTTGCCGAAATGAGTATAGAGGATGCAGGGGGCCTGGCGTTCGACGAGCCGATCAAGGAAACGGCGCGTCAGCACTTCGTGGATTTCGTCGCCGCGGTCGTGGCAACTGACGCTGCCCCAGGATGGATTGCAGCGGATGAGTTCACGGACCGGTTGGCCGTCGCGCAGTGACGTTTCGACGACCAAGGGATTGCCAGCTTGTGGCATGTATTTTGCGTGACCTCTCCGAGCGAGGATTTGTTTAGCCGCTTCCTTCGCCAGCGTGCCGATTGAGGCGAGCGGATGGCGAGCGGATCCAATCGAACGCAAACTAAAAGGCCGGTCCTGGCCGATCACACTGGTGACCCGTCCTCGCCAGACGTGGCGGATACCATAACTCATGCTCAGGTCGGCATGATAGGCCGGATGGCCCTGTTCATCGCCGTGGCCTTGCATGATGTCGGCCCCGAAGTTCGTCGGAGCTACGGCGTGATCCACCCACACAGGGATCCAGCAGTCGTGCTTCACCAATTCATCAAGCGCACGCCCAGCATGGGCCCGGGCCGTCGCCAGATCGCCGTAGGAATGGAGGCAGTCGATGTAGCCGCTCCGGATCAGCGAGCGGATCTTTTCACGTTCGGCCTCCGAGGCGTTCCAATAAGAGAAATGCCCTGGAGCCATGTCGAAGTAGATCGTATTGCCAACTTCAAGTCCCACACCCGGACCCATGGTGGTTTCCTCGGTCGTATTAAGGAAGCGAATCAACTCGAAATAGGTTGCCGCGTCCGGCGTCTCATCGAGATCGCTGCAGATGGCAAGCGACGGCGTAAAGACATCAGCGGTCAGTCGTGAGTTGGAGTTCTTCAAAGAACCATTCCAATCTTCCAAAAAGGATTGTTTGGAGAAAGACTTTTCGCAACCAGCAAGAGGTGTCACAGTGGTAGATGGTATTATGAAAACAATGCGCTAGACCTCAGTCACCAGCCTGAAAAAGGGCGTTAAAATATGGAATTCGTCCATTCTCATCGTGGTAACCATCAAAGAATGAACAAAAGGAATAGCCGAACACCTTAAGATAATCCCTCAGAACAAATAGATTTGTATGTTGTGAGTCGCTTTCATGAATACTTACTTCAGAAAGAACATATTTGATCCGCTGCTGTTTCAAAACTCCAGAAGCTCCCTTAAGGACATCTAAATCATATCCTTCAGTATCTGTTTTAATAATACTCAAAATCGGAATACCCTGCTGCTCTACAAATCGGTCAATTGTCAACACATCGATCTTAACATCTGATTGATTGTCTTGACATGCGATTCCTAACACCTGAATCGTTTGTATGGTTTCTGATTTTATGGATGGAATGTAAATAGCCTCGTTTCTCTCCCCCACTGCTTTCTGGATACAGATAACATTTTCAAGCTTGCCGACATTTGAAGCCAATGTTTTATAGACACTTGGAAGCGGTTCAAACGCATACACCATCGCAGCAGGAAAGCTTTTCAGATACCAAAGTGTCGACTGACCGATGTTTGCGCCGACATCGAAAATCACCGGAGTCGAGGTACTACTAAGTAATGGATAATTCTCTCGATCATAAGCGTATCTGATAGATGAAGCACGGGAAATCCGAATTCCGCACTTTCCGATGAGGCGCCTGATTATATTTTTGTATATATCATTCATACATTTTTCTCTAATGGTTTACCTGCTCAGACATAGCCGTAGCTTCGATTAAGATTCCCCGCTATTTTATCGAAAACTCGGAGATCATCATTGCTAAGATGAGATCTCCAGCGCTCATCCAGGCGGATCGCCGAAGTCGTGTCCATTCGCATGCCGTTACCGATGACATGTTGGGGCTGGGCGCGGAAATCAAGATGGACTTGATCAGGATCCAGCTCGAGAAATGAGGCAAGGTGCTTCAAACTGCCTTCAGGGTCGGCGCAGAGGTTCTCATAGCGGATTTCGGTCCACTGCGTCATGGGCAGACGGGCGATCAAGGCGTCGCATGATTCGTTGCTTCGCTTCCATTCGTTGGCTGCTTCCGCCAAAGAACTCCGCGGTGGCAGGTGGCGGGTTCCGGAGCCACCACTTCTTAACCTCGGGTCTGAAGAGTCTGCGAAATTCCACTCGTCGGTATAAGTGAGGGACACGGCCCGTCCGTCGCGGATAACGCGGATCACTCGCAGATCGAGGCCGGGGATTTTTAGGAGGTATTTCAAGCGGAGAGCGATCTTTGACGAGTCTATCACCACCTTTGCTCCGGTGACTTCCAGCAGCGAGTCAATTAGGGCCAGGTTGCGCCTATTGCTGTCGGCTAGTCTGGCACACCATCTGGCTGAGAAGGATAACGCTAGGTCTCTGATTGTTTCGAGCAGACCGCCTCGATAGAGAGGTGCCAGCAACCGCTGAGCGTAGGGACTCTCGATCTCAAAGGTATTGGTTCCAGCGCGGGTGATCTCAAACCAAGGATAACCACGGGACGCCATGGCCACGCTGACCTGTTTCCAGAAGTCACAATCCCGGATGGGTTGGAGGCACGAGCAACGATACGAGTCAGTGTCTCCCAGATGGGTTGCTTTTAACTCTCCGGTTGTGCAGGCATCCGCTTGGGCACCGAGCAACATCGCCAACAGGGTGGACCCAGAGTGACTGGCAGCGAGGAGGTAGGCAAGTTGTGGCATGGGACAAGAAGCAGCAGTAAGGTTTGGAAATCGCTAAGGACCGAACGATCAGGCCAGGCGGCGAACGATTCTTAAAGACGCTCGAACAAGGCTCAGATTGCCAGCCACGAACGCAACAACCAAGAAGCTTCTTAACCGGATCGAAGGGGTGGTCTCTCGGATGAGATCCACGGTTTCGCTGGTGGTGGCAAATCTTACATTCGGGCAGCGTTCTATCGCAAGATCAAGCATCGCAAAATAGTGCTCCAAACCCTCGAAATTCGGTTCTTTCCGCACATGATCAAATCCCACCATCGGATGGCTGAAGCATGGGATGATCGTGCCATCATCCTTCTGTTTCATGATTTGAAGGAGCATAAGTTCTGGAGATTTGAGCATGTCGAAATCCTTCCTTGTCGCCACCTGCCACATTCCATTGCCGAGTCGGAATGTTGCATCATGGTTGCTGAAACTTTCAAAACCGGCTCTCGACAATATATTCTCGACGCCGGCATCGCACGCCCATTCGCCGCTTCGAAAGCTTTTTGCCTGTACACCAGCGGCCGACTCCACCGAGTTTTTCGCATCCGAAATCATTTTAAGGACATCATCCTTCGGATACCCGCAGAGATCCTTATCATATCTGGAAACGAACGGATAATCTACCTTGCGCGCTTGGTGGGGATGCAAGTGTACGGCGATCTCATGACCGGATGCCAAGATTTTTTGCAACGCCTCAGGGTGTGCTTTGGCAAGGTTTGGGGTGCAATAGAATGTCGCCCTGATTTTCCGCGAAGCAAGGCCGCCAACCAACTGATCCAAATAGCCCGATGTGACATAATCGAACGTCCCGAGATAGCAACTTTCGCCGGGATGGATCTCCGCCTGAACCGTCGAATCCTTGCCTTGCCAATCCTCTTCGCTATCGAAACTTAGCAGGCACAGACTGTTCGGGAGTTTCTCGAACGCGCGACCCGATCCGGGGTCTAAACGCCACAGTAAAAACGGAATCCCAAAACCAACAACTCCCGAGAGACCAAGTGCAGCCGACCGCTTGAACCGCCCGGTGATGCGTTCCAAAGCAGTTCTGTCTGCTAGAAATTCAGGGAACCGCATCACGGTGAGCCACGCCACGACCGCGATGATGCCCAAGGCTGAGATCCAGATCAGAGGGATCCACCGCGGCGGCAAGACCGTCGCAGCAATCGCTGGAATGGCTAACAGACATAAGCCCCTGAACCGAATCACGAAAAACACAATGTAGTCAGCCAATCGACATCCACCGCAACAACCCCAAATCAGAAGGGAAATTGCCCCCAAGAAAAGGACGAATAAGAGATAGCCAACAACAAATGAAGCCATACCAGGCCAGACACCAGAATGGCCTGCGGATGCATCGATGAGGTCACGAAATACCTCACCAGGAATTTGGGTCTGGTGGGGCAGCCACCGAGACAAGGCAAACGTGCTGGTGATCAATCCGGTACCCGCAGCGGACGATGCGGTCCAAGCGCATAAGGTTGACCAAGCCATCCTGTCCGCAGAACCGTGATTTTCGTGGATCATGAATTGAGAGATGCTGGATTTATGTGGACCTGCTGAGAATGGCTGGATCGGATGTGGCTTGGTGGTGATTCCAGATCCTCTCCGGGGGATCCTCACTCGGAACCCCGTTCTCCTCCGGGCCGTTGAAGAACCCTTTGGTGGGAAGTTCCTCTGGGAAAATTGGTTCGCCGGTTTCTACAGCTTGGCGTGAATTTACATGGACGCGCAGCAACAAGCCGATTGCCGCCCACATGCCAACTGCACCCTCACGGGGGTAGAAGGTTTGGCCACCGAAGGCGCCGATCATCAATGCAAGTACCAGGCAGAAAGCGGTGCAACCGATGGCACAGACCAGCGGATCGTCCCGTACCAGCAGCTGAGTGAAACTGTGCCTGATCACGTAGAGAAAAATGGGGATAACCAGCAGAAACCCCATGATTCCATTGTCCAACAGCAACTGCAGGTAAGCCTGGTGGGGGTGCGGAAAGGCCTCATCATACTCATTCATCAGACGGTCACTAATGCCAGTGGTCATCATGCCCTCCCGACCATAGCCGATCAGCGGAGCTTTGCCGATTTCCGCCATCACCACCGGCCAGGCGATGTCCCGTCCGGAGGTCATTTCGTAGGCGCTTGTGCCAACCGTAAAATTCCCTTCCTGGCCACCGAAACCTTGGAACATTCGCTGGCTCACGCTAGGGAGGCATACGCCGATAGCCAGCAGCGCAACCGGTAAAATCAAAAGTAACTTGCGCCAGCGAAGTGCAGCCAGCACAATCCCTATTCCGATCCAGGTGACGTAGCCCGTTCGGCCGCCAGTTAGAGCTTGGCCAAAAGCAATCAAAGCAGCGACGCCAAGCATGATGAAGCGGGGGAGGTTCTGCTTCAAGACGGGCATCATTGCTAGCGCCGCCCATGAAGCCCCCGCTAGCATCATTGACAAGGTCACCCGGTTGTAGCCGATTTCATTCTGGGTGATCTTCGAAGCCCGCGACGAAAGATCGCTTCCGCTACCAACTTCGGACAAGGGCATCCAGCGGATGACTTGAATCGCTAGCAGAAAATACAGGCAAAGGATGGTTCCCAATGCGATGGTCGCCCGCTGGCGCGTCCGGCATGCGTCAAAAAGAATCAGCGAGGGAATCACCCACTTGACAGTGTTCACCAGATACTCGCTGAGAATCGTACCGTTGGTTTCCCCAGTGGGATAGTCATTCAGGAGCAACCGGATCACTCCAACGACAACCACGACAAAACAAGCGAACAGCATCCACCCGGCAATCGTCGGCATATCCCACTCATGTCCTTCCTCGCCGCGCCGAGTCGCCCATGCCAGTAAAATGCTAAGAATCAGGACATTCCACGGATTCCCCCCCTGAATCCCGCCGATATTATTGGGAAAGTCCGGATGCCGGACGACTGCTAGCAGAAGAATGGCCCCACACAGACTGACAAACCAATCTTTCCACGCGTAAACGGAAAAGAAAGCGACAAGGAGCAGTAGCAGGGTGATCCGGATCAAAGGAAGAAATGTTGAGAGTTGAGGAAGAAAAGTTGAAAGTTGAAATCGCAGTTTCGCGCTGAAGCGAATTATGTATTTCAACTTTCTGCTTTTCTTCTCATTTCACCCCGCCAGCAGTTCGTCAACGATTCTCCCAGCGGTGCGGCCGTCCCATAGCGGCGGGGCTTGGCCTATGCGGGCGGGTGCGGCAAGGAGTTGGGAGATATCAGAGCGCAGGGTGGCCACCGAAGTGAGGCGGTTGCTGCCGAGGGTGAGTGTGACCGGGCGTTCGGTGTTGGGACGCAGGGTAAGGCAGGGGGTCCGAAAGTAGGTGCTTTCTTCCTGCAGGCCGCCGGAGTCCGTGAGCAGGAAGCGCGCGTGGCGTGTTAGATTGAGCGAGTCGAGGTAGCCGAGGGGTTCGAGCGGTCGGATACCCGGGTGGCCGTCGAAGCTGAGGCCGAACTCGCCCATCCTCTGGCGGGTCCGCGGATGGATCGGGAAAGCGATAGTGAACTGTTCGGACAGACATGCGAGTTCGTGCACGATGACCTTGAGATTCTCGCGGACATCGACGTTGGAGGGACGGTGCAGGGTGACGTAAACAAAACGTCCGGGTTGCAGACCGAGTCGTTGGAGTGTTCCGACGGCATCGGCCTCAGCAAGCTGGGAGACGAGCGAGTCGATCATCACATTGCCGACCCGCCGGATTTTGGTCTCGGGCACCCCTTCGCGGCGGAGATTGTCATCGCCATCGGCCGATGGAGTGAGGAGCAGGTCGGCGAGGGCATCGGTGACGAGGCGGTTGAGTTCCTCGGGCATTGCGCGGTCAAAGCTGCGCAGGCCGGCCTCGATGTGGGCGACGGGGATGCCGAGTTTTGCGGCAACCATGGTGCAGGCCAGGGTAGAATTGACATCACCCACTACCACCACCCAGTCAGGCTTTTCGCTCATGCAGACCGGTTCGAAGGCGAGCATGATGTTGGCGGTTTGAGCGGCATGGGACCCAGAGCCGACTTCCAGATCGTGGTCCGGGGCCGGGATGCCGAGTTCTTGGAAAAACACTCCGGACATTTTCGCGTCATAGTGCTGGCCGGTGTGGACGAGCCTGAAGTCGATCGACCGCCCGCTGCCGTTGCAGGCGGCGTTATTCGCCCGAATCGCGTGGATCAGTGGCGCGATTTTCATAAAATTCGGCCTAGCGCCGGCGACCAAAAGGAGTTTCAAGGGTGAGAGCATTGGATAGAAGATAGAGGATAAGTCGCAGGGTTTACGGTCCATCCAGAGTCGTTGCGAGCTGAGGGCAAAGCGAAGTGATAATAGCGTCGAGGTGATTCAGAATCTCTGTGAGTGCTCCGGAGCCTCGTGGAATAGGCAACTCGCCTCTAATGCGCGGCACTAAAGGGATCCTACAATCGACATCATCGGGAGTTTCAACCAAAACGAGACGGTTTTGATCGCAGAGAAGGCGATCCACAGCACCGATCGGGCCGCGGAAGACGCTGTAAACCGGGACGCCCAAGGCGGCGGCTTCGCGATTCATGGTGCCGCCACCACTGACCACCAGATCGGAGTGCCAAATGAGATTGAGGCCATCGATGACCCCTTGCGGAACCACGAGTTTCGAGTTAGTAAACCACAGTGGAAATTGGGTTCTCAAATGCGCCTCCTGGCGCGAGTTTCGGGGCATCAGCACGATCTTGGCATCAGGGCATTCAAGCGCCCGATCGATGAACCGCTCAAACAGCAACTCAGCTTCCGCATTGTGGTAATGGGCTTCGGTTGCCGGTGGTCTTGCCGTAACCACTAAACAGGCATCGCGCAAGCCTAGCAGATCGAGAATCGTGGCATCCGGCTGAAAATCAGATATATAGACATCCTCCTTGATGCCTTCATAGGTGCGGATGCGATCTGTGGGCCTGCCGCCATGGACTGCGGCGCATACGGCGGTTGGAGTGAAATACCAGCGGGATTCTAACATTGGCAACTCCGCTGTGTGCTCGTAATCCATGATCTCAACCACAGGAATGCCGAGAAGTTTAGCCGCGAGGTTCTGGCTTCTTGAACCAAGGTTGAGCGCCAGGTCCGGCCGCTCGCGCCGGGCGAAACGCAACAACTGAGCACTCCTTATGACCAGCCCAAAGGCCTTGGCCGTCAAGTGCCGACCGTAATGCCGACCGACTCGCTGATAGTCCAATGAGTGAAAGCCCGCCATTTCGCACGTCTGATTGCCATCCCTGGCAGTTAGAATTACTTCGTGACCTCTTTTTCGCAACTCGCGGATGATAGGCTGGAAAAACGGAATGTGAGGCGTATTCTCCAAGTCAATCCAAATCTTCATAATGGAAGAACTGGGGAGGGACGCCAACAACGGCGGAGTGACGATAGAATCCGGAAGCAGCGGTTGGGAGGCGTGAAGAAAGCTTGAGATGATGCGTGGTAGAACCTGCCAGACATCTTCACGGTATTGATCACTGATCCAGCGGAGAAACCCTTCGTAGTGGGCCAGAGGATATGTCATCTTGCCGCCGGTTCCAGTCATGTCGATGTAATCTGGGTGCACATTCATCAGAATCATGCCACCGCGCTGGATGATCCACTCGGCTTTGCGCTGCCAAATCGCCGCGTCCGGCTCGCGCAGCAGCAAGAATAGCGTCGAATCCTGCGGAAGGGTGTATGGCAGCTCGACATACCCTCTGCGGCGACCCGGCCTCGTCGCCGAGTCTGGACAGGAGATGAAATAGGGAAAGATCGTATGGGCACCAGTCGGCTGTGGCTCGAAGGGGTCGGTATCAAAAGTCGAGCATTCGTATTCAATATCCAAATCATGCAGCCAAGCAAGTTGGCGGAGCATGAAGCCCGAGCGAAATCCGGTCGCTTTCCACTCATGCAAGTAATGATTGATCCGCTGCGCCTTGGCTTTGAAGGCTGCCCGAGATCGATAGAGTTTACCGTCGTGGTTGAGATCATGCACTCCTACTTCCAAGCCATTTTCGACGAGCCACCCGCGGAGCGAATCGGGCACCCGGTACGCCCCTTCTGGAATAAAGTTAAATGAGGATCGAAAGCCGAATTTCAGGTCTATCTCCGCCAATGCCCGAACCTTGTCCACACCCTCCTGAGTCTCGACATCGTGAGTAAGAATCAACGCGAAGCGCTTGCCATCGGGCCAGCCTGGCCAGTCATCAGGTGTCGCTCCTGCGGCGTTATCAATCGGCCACACGCTGGCTCGGCGCTTGCGGATACTTGCCGCCCGGTGCCTCCGCAATGTCCAGCGGACCCCCTTGGGCACGTACGGCTTCACGTGATAGTATGCCTGAGTTAGAATTGTTCCGGAAAGTTCGACCATGGCTTGATTAAGATCTGCGAGAGAATTCCAACAGGATGCATCCTGCCAATCCAGGCGAGATAGCAGGCGGGTCAATCACGCTTCGCCGCCCACCCAGCGCGGGGCGTGGGATCTCGATTTGTTGAACACACACGACACGTCAGCCCGTCCCTTCTCGAGTTCCGCATAACTCCAACTGAGGCTCTCACGGTTGGTGTTTTGCGCGTCAAGCACCAACAGCACCTTGTCCATGAAACCCGCCATAGCGATGGTCGGACTCGTCGGCCCGGCTGGCGGCATATCGAACACAATATAGTCGAAATCACAGACCTCAAGTTGAGGAATGAGTTCATGCATCGCGACGGATGCAAGTGAGCGCGCGCCTTTGCCGCTTCGACGGGTAGGCGCCCCGGCGAAGTAGAGGCATCTTGGATTTTTCCGGAAGGCATCGGTGCGAGAGATGGTCAAGGCCGTATCGAGTGATTCCACTGGAGAGGCCGGCAGTGCGACGCTCCAGGATGAGTTGAGATCCACCAGCAATACTTTGTACTTGCCGCTCTCGGCGAATGCCTTGGCGATAGCGATGGCGATCGTTGAGGTGCCGGCACCCTGCGATAGGCTCGTCAAACCGATGAGCTTCGGCTTGTGGGTAATATTGTTGAATTCGAAATTGAACATGATTCGGTCGCGGATTGCTAAAGCATAAGGCATGATGAAATGCTCGTTCTCATGAGGTTGGGAATCACCGTTTCCGTTAAGGATTTCCGGCGGAAATTCAAAATCAGCGGCATCACCCAGTCGTTTGAGTCCCGGCTCCTTACCGATGAGTTTTGCCATACCGTCCTTCGATCGGATGCGTGGGATTGACATCATCAGCGGGAGTTGCAGGCGCGTCTGGATCTCCATCGGCCGGGATACCCGCCGATCAATGACCCACTCGATGAGAAAGGCCAGCACCAAGCCTCCCGCAATCCCGGACGTGGCAAGGCCAAGCGCCAGCCTGCGGGTAGTGGCCGCAATTGCCTTAATAGGAGCCGATGGGTTCTGCACCACACCAATGTTAGGCATGTTGGCTGGCTTGAGGATCTCATCCACCCGGGCCTTTTCCAAACTGGTTTCAGCATAGCGGTATTTTTCCTCCTCCAACTGCCTGCGGCGTTCCAAGGTAGTGAATGCTTGGGCGCTGGCGGACAGGCTCTCCATGTCATCGTCCCCCTTCTTGACTTGGCCGGTGAGAGCCTTGCACCTGGCCTCAACTGCGGCTAACTGAGCCCGCTCGACATTCAAATCGGTGCCGCCAGCGCGCGCTGAGGGAGCGCCCTGAATTTTCACCTGCCTGGCAAGCGAGGGATACTGCTCAATGAGGTCAAACCCTTGTTGTTGGACTGATTCGATCTGCTGGTCCAAAGCCACAAGCATCGGGTCACCCGGTTTGCGCGACACCATCAGAAAGTTGCGCCGCTGTTTGAACAGCGTGACTTGCTCGGCCAAGTCGCGGTATTTCTCCTGCGCCTTGGCCCGTGCCATGCGATCCGGCGTCGCCTCCTCCGTCTGATCCAGGTCACTCTTTGGGCTCACGGGCTCAATCACACCTGTGGCTGCCGGGAGCATGGACACCCTGACTTGTTGCTCGGCCAGTTCAACCTGCGCGGCCAAGAGGGCTGAGCGCACTGTATTGCGACGTGTCTCCAAGGCCGTCTTAGCGTCAGCGAGTGAGAGGAAACCTGACTCTGAATTGAGTTTGGAAAGTTCTTGTTCGGTCTGGGTCAATCGGCTGCGGGCTTGGTCCGTTTGTCTAGCAACGGTTTCAAAGCTGCCCGTCGAGCGGTGAAGAGCCAAGTGCTTTTCGAAATAGGAATCAATCAGCTGTTTGAGGACAGCGACCGCCACTGTGGCGTCGGAATGGTGATATCTGAGATGAATGACATTGCTGCCGCGCTCCGCCTTGATATCCAGGTTCATGGCAATCGCCATCGCTGCGTCCCCTTTGCTTGGCTGAGGTGATATTTTCGATAGAATATTTTCCGGGCCGATCTTGGCGGCCACTTCGATAGCCAGATCGGCACTTTTAATGATCTCAAGCTCAGCGTCCATTAAGGCAATTCCCTGAGATCCCGAGGCATCGACCTTTGCTTCGTAGGGGTCCACGGAGCTACGTTCGAGGACGTAGCGGACCAACAGCTTGGCCTCCGTCTGATAGTTGGGCGAGCGCAGGCTCAAGTACAAGACGCCCGAAGCACCCGCGAGACCCAGCAAGGAGAGGAAGATGATCTTCCACTTGTGTTTGAACAGCACGAAGAGGATATCATAGATATTGAGGCTGCTCTGGCGCCGCTGCTGGGCTCGGAAGATGGCGCTATTGGTGGGTTCGGGTTTCATGATGCAACGAGAGAGAAGGGGCAAAGTCAATCGAGGTGCGGGTAGATGAGGCGACCGGCAATGCGGTTGATGGAGAGTGGGAGGTGGCCAAAGACCAGCGGCAAGCATTCTACTGGTGGCTTGACGGCGGCGATCCACGTCTGTCGGCCGGTGTGATATCTGAAGTATCTCAGCGGCCCTTCGGCCGCAGCCCAAGAATGTTTGAAACGAAGCAAGCCGGAGTCATCGTTGGATGTGCGGCCGAAATGCAGTGACTGGCAGCCCGAGTCAGCTAGATACTGGATGGCGCGCCACATGATTCCATGGTTGGGCCGGAGGTCCCAGTGGCTTTTATCGGAGGCGCCGAACTTGTAGATGGCGCGGCCATCTGAGTGAAAGAACACAGCCCCGGCCACGGTCATTCCAGCGTGCTCTGCGAGGACAATCGCACCCAGCCCGTGTTCGATCAGGTGGCGGCATATCGACTGGAAGAATGCGAACGGCTGAGGTGGCAAGCCGTGGCGGCGGCGGGTGTGGCAGTGCAGTTGATAGAACCGCAGCATGGCGGCTGAATCGTGGCTGATGCTGATGTTCAGGCCGCTGCGATCCGCCCTGCGGATCGATCTTCGGGTACTCGCGGGGAATTGGCTCGCCACATGGGAGATGCCGCTAGTCAGATCGAGTTCATGGGCGGAATAGGTTCTTAAACAGGCGACTCCGGCGGCCGGCACCCCGCCGCCGCGCAGTTCGAGGTGCTGCCATTTGCGCTCCGCTGCCAGACCTAGCAGCGCCTGATAGACCCGCTCTCGCTGCCGTGGCTCAATCCACAGCGGGCCACAAAAATCGGCGAATGGCAAAGACACCCCGCGCCGCCCGGTGATCGGGCTTCGCACTTCCATCAGCGGGACCAGCGCCGCCACAGCCCCCTCAACCCAAATTTTGAGGTAGGTCGGCCTATGAAGGTAGGTCTCGGTCAACACCCTAGCCCATACGGACAAGTGAAACACCGAGTGATCTGGCTGCACCCTGACCTGAGAATCCCAACTGCTGTCGGTGAGAGGATCAATCTGTTCGATTCTAATCTCGGGACCGCCAAGATGCATAGGTACAAGAGGCTTGTTATGCGTAACCATCACGCGTAGGTTGGAGATGGATGCAGTGCGCTTATCACTGCCTGAACCACCGCCTCGATCTGACACGATGTTAGTTCCGGATACATCGGCAGAGAGACGAATTCAGTCGCACACTGCTCGGCGACTGGGAAAGCACCCCGGCAATGACCGAGACAGGCATAAGCATCCTGGAGATGGACTGGCACCGGGTAGTGGATGCCACAGCCTATGCCTCGGGATTCCAAGTGGCGCATGAATGATTTACGGTCAGGCACACGGATTGCGAAGATGTGAGACACATGAGTTCTTGATGGCCTACAAATCGGCAGCACCAGTCCGGCAATCCCAGCTAACGCACGGGCATAGTGCGCCGCATGTTTCCTGCGCCATTCGTTGCGCTCCTCCAGATAGCGAAGTTTTACCTGCAACACAGCAGCTTGAATACCATCCATCCGGCAATTCCATCCGATCTCAGCATGATGATACTTGCGAACCTGCCCGTGGTCACGGATTGCTCTAATTCTATCAGCAAGTCGGACGTCGTGTGTGACCACAGCTCCTGCCTCGCCGAAGGCACCGAGATTTTTGCCAGGGTAGAAGCTGAAACACCCCGCGCTGCCGAGAGTCCTTGCCCGATGACCATTGTACCTCGCTCCATGGGCTTGCGCAGCATCCTCAACCACAGCAATTCCCCGAGCACGCGCAAAATCCAAAATCGGTGCCATATCAGGCATCTGACCAAACAAATGCACTGGAATAATCGCCTTGGTCCGAGGCGTAACGACTCGTTCTAGGCCGACCGGATCCATCGTATAGGTCACTGGCTCGATATCGACAAACACCGGCCGCGCACCGGTCCGACTGATGGCCTCCACTGTCGCAATGAAGGTCATCGGCACCGTGATCACCTCGTCGCCCGGGCCAATCCCAAGAGCCGTCAGTGCGAGCCACAATGCATCGGAGCCACTGCTCACCCCCACCGCGTTTCGAACTTCGCAAAAGCAAGCAAAATCCTCTTCGAAACGATTGACAAATGGCCCTCCGGCGAAGGCTGAGACATCAATCACTGCATTGATGGCATTTACCAACTCGGCCCGACAAACTGCATGGTGGGCTTTCAAGTCGAGAAATGGCACGTTCATCAGTTTGCTTCTCAGATGGGTCATTAAATACGGGTCTCCATAGAACCCGAAAACCGTCGCACATCGTGGGAAGATGCCGCGATGGACACTAATTTTCCGTTAGCCATTAATGAAGCTGAGCACGCTTCGAGAATTCGAACGACTTCCAAACCACTCTCACCGTCGCTCAAAGGCTGAACACCACTTAGGCTACAATCAATGAAGTGCAGGCACATCTGCCTAAGCGGCTCAATCTGCTCGATGTGCGGAATCCGACTATCTCCATAGTGATAGGTATATTGAAAATCCCCAAAGGTTTCATAGTGGGCGGGCCGCTCAATCCGCGTGTCGTAAATTCGGATCTTTTCAAATGGTTCAATGTCATCGTAAACTATCATTTTTCTCGATCCTACAATCGTCATCTGCCTCACCTTTCTTGGTTCTAGCCAACTACTCTGGATTGTGGCGAATCGCCCGCATTCAAAGGACAAGGAAACATTGGCCACGTCCTCTATTCCTGGGGTAATATTGGCGTGTCCCTGACAGTTGACCGCTTGCGGAGATCGCCCGAGCAGGTATAGAATCATAGAAAGATCATGCGGGGCAAGGTCCCAGACGACGTTGATGTCATTATGATACAACCCAAGGCTTAAGCGCTGGCTATTAATATAGCGGATATCACCGATATCCCCAGATTCGATGATTCGGCGGATCATCCTCACTGCCGAAGAGTACACAAACACATGCCCAACCATCAGTATCAGTCCACGACGATCAGCCAAATCTATCAACTCCTCACACTCAGCGGAGTTCGAGGCCAATGGCTTTTCAATCAACACGTGTTTTCCAGCCAGCAAAGCCGCCTTACCAAGGGGAAAGTGTTGGTGCACTGGTGCCGCCACCACTACGGCATCGAGGTTCGCCTCTTCGAGCATTTGATTGAAGCTCACATAACAGACAGGATCTGGATACAGAAGTTGCATCTTCTCCAAGCGTTCCGGATCCAGATCGCACAATGCACCTAATCGGCAGCCGGGGAGTTGATTGAAATTGCGTGCGAGATTCGGGCCCCAATACCCGAGACCAACCACACCGACAGTCAACACACGTTGCATGCTCATGGAATTGCCTCTCGATTTGACTTCTTTCATGTGAGCCCTCATATTGCTCCCTGCTAAGCCTTGTCCGATGGAAACTGTCTCAGGCACCTCCCTAACAGCTTCAGGCGCCTTCAGAGTTATATGGCGCGTCATTGGCATTTTCGGCGCTTGAGCTCCTGCTCTTAATCAGACGCGCAGGGTTACCAGCTACGGTCGAACCAGCTGGAACATCGCGGGTCACGACGCTGCCGGCGCCAATCATCGCCTTGGAACCGATGACGATGCCGCCCAGAATCGTGCAACCTGATCCAATAGACGCGCCTTTCTGCACCAGCGTGGACAGGCATTGCCAATCCCCTTCTGCGGCAAGCCGGCCGTCATCTGCCGTGGCCCTCGGCCAGCGGTCGTTGGCAAACATCACGCCATGTCCAACAAAGACCTCATCCTCGATAGTTACGCCGGCACAGATAAATGTATGGCTCGAGATTTTGCAACGCGCACCAACCTTGGCAGAAGCCTGAATTTCAACGAAGCAACCAATTCGAGTGTGATCCCCGATCTCGCAACCATACAAGTTCACATGACCGAAGAGTTTTACTCCTGTTCCCAATGTTACATCTGCGCCGACTCGCAGGCCCACGCCTTTCCTTGCAATCATATCCGATGATGCCCAAATCGGGCTGGTCTGCCTGTGTGATTGGCGGTTCTTCTACGTGCCACCGATGCATAGACTGTGCCACCAGGGAATGGCAGCAATGTTTCGCCCCGCAGTGGTTGGAGTCTCTGATGGAACGTAAGAATCATCTGGCGCAGCAGCGCGACTGGCGTGCAAAGAAGGATCTGTAAATCCATTTTTAATGAGGCATTGCGCACATAATGAATGTCCATAGCATTCATCTCTCGAAAGGTCGATTGATTTTTGCCGGTGACTTGCCAAATGCCGGTCAGCCCAGGCAATGCATTAAAGCGCTCCCGTTGTTGCTCGCTGTACAGCGGGTACTCTACGGGCAAGCACGGTCTCGGCCCGACCAGACTCATTTGCCCACATAGAACATTCAGCAACTGCGGCAATTCATCTAACCCGGAGGCTCTCAGCAGGTACCCGCCGATTACCAAACGTGAATCTCCAATCAACTCTAGCTTGAGCATCGGTCTGTCTGATTCAATCAGTTTCCTGACATAAGCTTCCTGAACCTTCTGTCCTGAATTCATTCGCATACTTCGGAATTTATACAGGAAGAACAACTGACCATCGAGTCCGATTCGCTGCTGGCGCAACACAGCAGGTCCCCGCGAGACAAGCTTGATCCACAAACCGATTATTACCATTAGCGGAAATATTATCGGAAGCACTATCACAATGCAACTGATATCCAGAGGCATTTTCCATCTCCGCCGCGTAGGAGACGCTGCCGCCCTTGGTCGCATAGGGCTGTTGGGCGCTAAAACCATAACCAGAGGATGTCAGAAGTTGATGCTTGCACTGCCCGCAGGAGAATCCCGGAAACCGCCCTCTCACGAGTGACTCGGCAACCCAGACACAAACACCCGGCTAGCGCCGATTATTTGAAGAATTACGGATAGATGCATGTGTTGACGCTCTTCTTTCAATTGATAGGAAGCAGTCTTGGAAGATCGGAAATATTGAAATCAGATAGTCAACGCTCGGGACGTTAGGAAAAAATATTTACAATCGTAAGTTATACCTTGGTACATTGTTTACAGAAGCGAATCTGCCCCAAGTTTTATGGATTTTCTCGCATCTGAGGCCAGCCGCTATTCAGGGGATGAGGCGGATGAATCAGTTTTGAATTAGTGATCAATACAAAGGCTGCAGCAACTGGGGCAATCCGGGGAGGACACACCGGGCTTAGCGTTCCGACGTCCCACTGGCACCATTCCAAAGGAAATCATTATTTTTAGAGAAATGTGTTGCGGTCGAGCTCACGGTGTGATCCAATGCGATGGTATGACTAAATTTGCTAGAGATAAAGTTGGTATTTGCGCATCGTGCCAACGTCGGCACACTGGTGATTGGTCAACATTCGGATACCTAAATCCGGCCGTGGCTGTTGGGAATCCATCGGAAAGGAGGTCTCGGTGAAATGCGAACACGAAGTATTGGTATTGGATGATGATCGGTTCATCCGGGCAGGATTGGAGAGCCTGCTGGCGGCCCATGGTTACACGGTAAAACTGCACGCGGAGCCCGGGGAGTTGTTTCGCGATGGCATGCCGCAGGTGCCGGCGTGCTTGCTATTGGACAACCAACTTGGCGAGGGCATGACCGGGGTTGAGGTGCATGAGGAATTGTTGCGCAGGGGTTGGTACCTCCCAACAGTATTTCTCACGGCCCACTGGAACGTGCAGTTGGTGGTCAATGCCATCCGTGCAGGTGCTGAGGGATTTTTAACCAAGCCGTTTGACCCCACAGAATTGGTGGGTGCCGTGGCAATGGCCTTGCAGCGCTCGAAAAGCAACCGACAAGGGAAATTTGCTGCCGCAGCAGCCCGAATGCGAATCGCCTCGCTCACGCCCCGGGAGCGCGAAATCGTGCGCTTGGTCGTAGCTGGATTACTCAACAAGGAAATTGCCGATCAACTCGATCTCGCCTTGATCACTGTGAAGGTCCACCGCGGGCGTGCCATGCACAAACTCGCAGCAGGAAATCCCGCAGAGATGGTCCACATCGCCCAGTTGGGCGGCCTCCATGGGTAGAGCCTGTCCCATAGGCGGTTCTGGTGCTGTTGCTAGGTGCGAAGGGGAAAAGACGAGCCATGGGAGGCAAGTTACGTCTGAAGTTCAATTCCCTGGTGCTAAAACGACCCTTAAGCAACGCCCAAGGGCAAGCACCGTGACGGCATTCGGGGGATGAAGTTATATACTTGGTTTGGAGAGGGCGCGCCAGTCGAGCAAGCCTTTGCTCCAGGCCCAGACGAGGCCCTCGGCGAGGAGCAGGAGGAAGATCATAGCGGCGATGAAGGAGCCGATGGAATTAAACCCGAGGAAGGCGACTGCGAATGGCAGCAGGAACACGGTTTCCACATCAAACAACAAGAACAACAGGCCGAAGAGATAGTACTTCGAGTGGAAGCGCGTCTGCCGGTCGGAGAGCGGGTTGACGCCACATTCATAAAGGGCGTTCTTCTCCGCACCTGGCTTGATGGGGGTGAAAAACGTCATCCAGACGCGGGCCAGGACGAGGGCACCAATCGGCACCGCGAGGGCCACAGCGAAGAACACAAGAATGGGTAGATAGGGATGGTTCATGGGTCAGGTATGGGGTGAGTTTTCATAGGCGAGCACGTCGGCCAAGGTCATGGCGGCGAGCTGGGCGCGGTACGTTTGATGGAAAGCCTCCCAAAACGTGTTGGGTCGGGGGTTTTCAACGGAAGCCTCGGCGCCTACCGGAGTGCGCGTGCTTTCCACCGCCGCATTGATCTGTAAAAGTGAGATATGCTCAGGCAACCGCGCGAGCTTCACCCCGCCCTTGTAGCCGCGCTTGCTCTCGACGATGCCCGCCTCGCACAGCCGATTCAGCACTTTGGATAGATAGGGGAACGGCATCTCCGCGCATACGGCGATTTCCCGCACCATCATCGACTCCGAGCCGCGCTGGGCGAGGCAGGCCAGTGCCGCGATGGCGTATCCGGTGGTTTGCGAGAACGAATGCATCAGGCGACTCAGATTTTCCAAAGTTGGAGCACGCGCAGATAGTTGGCGCGCTCATAGACAGAGGGATCCGGACAATGGCTCAGACTCATGCTGCCGCGCATCTGATCGACCGACTCATATTCATGGACTTCCATCCATTGTTTCAATTCGGCGAGCAGGCCAGCAAGGTGCTCAGGCCCGTGTTTGAGCAATGTTGAAACCATCTGGACGACATCGGCACCGACCATGATGCCCTTGATGATATCCTCGAACGAGTGAACGCCGCCGCTCAGCGCGATGTTTGCCTTGATATGGCCGTGGATGATGGCGATCCAGCGCAGGCGCTGGCGCAGTTCGGTCGAGTTAGACAGTTCGAGGTGGGGCGTGGCTTCAAGCTCTTCAATGTTGATATCCGGCTGATAGAACCGGTTAAACATGACCACTCCGGCGGCTCCGCGGGCGTCGAGTTGTTTGGCAAAATGCCCGGGCGAGGAGAAATACGACGATAGTTTGACGGCCACCGGGATGGTCACGCTGGCCTTGACCGCCTCAAGAATGTCGAGGGTGCGTTGCTCGACCTCGGTGCCTGATTCGTTAGGGTTGGTGGCGACGTAATAGACGTTGAGTTCCAGCGCATCGGCACCGGCTTGCTGGATGAGGCGAGCGTGATCTGTCCAACCGCCGATGCTGATGCCATTGAGCGATCCGATGACGGGAATGCTTACCGCGTCTTTGATTTTGGCGATTTGCTCGAGGTATTTGTCCGGCCCGAGCGCATAATCTGCCATCTGCGGGAAATAGGAACTGGCCTCCGAGGATGAATCCGCCGAAAACTCGGTGTGGGCAAACTCCGCGAGTTGCTGGCTGGTGATCTGCTCCTCAAACAGCGAGTGCATCACAATCGCCGCAGCCCCGGCGTCTTCAAGCCGACGAACTGTGTCGAGCTTGTCAACCATTGGCGATGCACCTGGCATCAACGGGTTTTTCAGCGGCAAGCCCAGGTAGGTGGTGGAGAGGTCCATGGCGATCAGTTAGCAGGTTTGGTAGTTTCAGTGGCAGCGGCGGCGGGCGCGCCGTTGGCGGCCAGCTGTTGATAGAGGGCGAAGCGCTCCTTGACTGAAGCTGCGGCCATTTGTTGGAGCATGGCCGAACGTTCCGGGTTGATGCGCTCCAGCATCTGGAAGCGGGTCTCGTTGCGGGTAAATTCAGCGAGGGAGGCTTTGGGTGGGCTGGAATCCAGCTTCATCGGGTTTTCCCCGCTGGCGGCGCGGCGCGGATCGAAGCGGAACAAGGGCCAGTAACCGCAGGCCACCGCGCGCTTCTGTTGTTCGAGGCCTTGAGACAAGCTATAGCCGTGGGCGACGCAATGGCTGTAGGCAATGATGAGCGAGGGGCCGGTATAACTCTCCGCCTCGCGGAAAGCGGTGACCGTCTGCGCGTCCTTTGCACCGAAGGCCACCCGCGCCACATACACCGAACCATAGGTGGTAGCGATGAGACCGAGGTCCTTTTTAGGCAGAGCCTTGCCAGCCATGCTGAACTTGGCCACTGCGCCCAATGGTGTGGACTTGGATTGCTGGCCACCGGTGTTAGAATATACTTCGGTGTCAAGAACCAGAATGTTAATATTTCGGCCGGAGGCGATCACATGATCCAAGCCGCCGAAACCAATGTCATAGGCCCAACCATCGCCGCCGACGATCCACACGCTCTTGTCCACCAGATAGTCGCCGATCTGGCTGAGGGTGCGCGCTTCGGCACCGGTCTGGCCGCTGAGCGCCTGGCGCATAGCGACCACCCGCTCGCGCTGGGCGTTGATGCCAGCTTCGCTAGATTGGTCGGCGTCGAGGATGGAGCTGACGAGGTGATCACCTAGCAAACCTGCCTGTTGGGTGAGCAGCAGGTTGGCATAGGCGCGGGTTTGGTCGAGGCTGGCGCGGAAGCCGAGGCCGAACTCCGCGTTATCTTCGAAGAGCGAGTTGGCCCAGGCCGGGCCGCGGCCGCAGGCGTCCTTGGTGTAGGGGGTGGTGGGCAGGTTGCCGCCGTAGATGGAAGAACAGCCGGTGGCATTTGCGATGAGCAGGCGGTCGCCGAACAACTGGGTGAGCAGCTTGACGTAGGGGGTTTCGCCGCAACCGGCGCAGGCGCCCGAGTATTCAAAGAGCGGCCGCATGAACTGTGAGGTCTTGACGTCGTCGCGAAGCATCGCACGGTCCGGATCCGGCAGATCGAGGAAGAACGCGTAATTTTCGCGTTCGGCTTCGCGCAGCGGGAGTTGGGCGACCATGTTGAGCGCTTTGCGGCTGGGGTTGCTCTTATCCTTGGCGGGGCAGACGTTGACGCAGAGTTGGCAACCGGTGCAGTCCTCGGGAGCGACCTGCAGCGAATACACCAAACCGGGGTATTCGCGCACTTTGAACTCGGTGGATTTGAAGGTGGCAGGCGCGCTGGTTAGGTGATCCGGTGTGAAAACCTTGGGGCGGATAGCCGCGTGCGGGCAGACCATTGCGCACTTGTTGCACTGGATGCAGATATCAGTTTCCCAGACCGGGATTTCCTCGGCGATATTGCGTTTTTCCCATTGGGTGGTGCCTGTTGGCCAAACGCCATCGACCGGGAATGCGCTAACTGGCAGCAGGTCGCCCTTGCCGCCGAGCATCAGCGCGGTGACGCGTTGCACAAAGTCCGGCGCGCTCGCCGGGACCAACGGTGCCTGACAAACGCCGGAGGTGGCCGTTTTCGGATAGTCGATACGGACGAGGTTTTCGAGCGTGCGGTCCACCGCATCGTAGTTGCGCTGAACCACCGCATCACCGCGTTTGCCATAAGTTTTCTTGATGGCGTACTTGATAGCAGCGATGGCTTCATCCTTTTCCAGCACGCCGGAAATGGCGAAGTAACACGTCTGCATGATCGTGTTGATGCGCCCGGCCATGCCGCAATTGCGGGCCACGGTGCTGGCATCGATGGCATAGAACTCGAGTTTCTTAGCGATGATTTGTTGTTGAAGGTCCGAGGGCAGGCGGTCCCATACTTCATTTGGATCGCCGGGCGAATTGAGCAGGAAAATCCCGCCGGCCTTGGTGTAATCGAGCACGTTGATTTGTTGCAACAAATCGAAGCGGTGGCAGGCGACGAATTCGGCGCTGCGGATCAGATATGTGGAGCGGATGGGAGCGGGGCCGAAGCGCAGATGGGACACGGTCATCGCGCCTGCTTTTTTCGAGTCATAGACGAAGTAGCCTTGGGCGAAGTTATCGGTGCCTTCGCCGATCATCTTGATGCTATTTTTGTTAGCGCCGACGGTACCATCGGAGCCAAGGCCGAAGAACACGGCTTGTTTCATCCCTGCGGGCACCACTTCAAAGTCTGGATCATAGTCCAGTGAGAGGCCGGTGACGTCATCATTGATGCCCACGGTGAATGTCAATTTCGGAGCGGATTTGGCAAGTTCGTCAAACACGGCCTTGACCATCGACGGGGTGAATTCCTTGGAACCCAATCCATAACGTCCGCCGATCACGCGGATCTGATGGGTGTCTTTCATCAATCCGAGGGTGTCCGCCTGGCGCAACGCCGCCACCACATCAAGGAACAACGGCTCGCCCACAGCACCGGGTTCTTTCGTCCGGTCTAACACAGCGATCGACTTGACCGTCTTGGGCAGCGCCGCAGCAAAATCCACCACCGAAAACGGCCGGTACAAGCGCACCTTCACCAAACCCGTTTTTTCACCATTTTCGTTTAGCCACCCGACGGCCTCGCCGGCGGCTTCGGCGCCAGAGCCCATCATGATGACGACCCGCTCGGCGGCAGGATCGCCTTCATAATCGAAGGGTTTGTAGGCGCGGCCAGTGCGGGCGGCGAAAGCATCCATGGCTTCGCGGACCAAGCCGGGCAGCGCGTCGTAGAACAAATTGCAGCCTTCGCGGGCCTGGAAGAACACGTCGGGGTTTTGCGCCGTGCCGCGGATCACCGGGCTGTCGGGCGTCAGTGACCGCTCGCGGTTAGCCCGGATGCTCTCGTCGTCGATGAGAGCGCGCAAGTCGTCATCACTGAGCAACGCGATTTTGGAAACTTCGTGCGAGGTGCGGAAGCCGTCGAAAAAGTGCAGGAATGGCACCCGCGAGCGCAGGGTGACCATTTGGGAAATAAGCGCGGTGTCCTGAGCCTCTTGGACCGAGCCGCCGACGAGCATCGCAAACCCGGTTTGGCGGCAGGCCATCACGTCCGAGTGGTCGCCAAAGATGCTCAGTGCGTGGGTTGCCAACGCCCGCGCCGTCACGTGCAGACAGAACGGGATCAACTCGCCAGCGATCTTGTACATATTAGGGATCATCAGCAACAGGCCCTGCGACGCCGTGAACGACGCGCTGAGCGAACCTGCCAGCAAGGCCCCGTGCAAGGCTCCGGCGGCACCGCCTTCTGATTGCATTTCCAGCACGCTGGGGACCGCGCCCCACAGGTTTTTACGTCCGGCGGCCGACCATTCATCCGCAAACTCAGCCATCGGTGAGGACGGTGTGATCGGATAAATGGCGAAAAACTCGTTGAGTCGATAAGCAACTGCGGCTACCGCTTCGTTCGCGTCAAGCGTGCCCATGGCACTGGGGGTGGAGGAGTTCACGCCGCGAGAAAACCCTTAACAGAGGCCGAGGTCCACAAAATAGCAGATATTGAGGTAAAAAAAGCCGTTTATGCGAAGTGCCCACCCCAAACGTCATCTCAACCCCTTCCTTCACCCTCAACGGTTCGATGTTCAATTCTTGGACATCGCCTTGAGCCACTTGCAGGATTTGCAGGCTGGCCTCGCCCCACTACCATCCGGGTTGGCCCGTTCTCTCACAGACAACCTCCCACCGGGTCAACAGACAACCTATGATACAAAACTGGTTTCAAGGGGCACATCACCCCAACCCTCAAAGAAGCGGCAGTAGGTTGTCAGGTGCCGGCAATCGGCTTGGCAGCCGCTTGCTAGCCGCCCTCCTCGGTGCTGCGGGCAGCAGCACCTTGGTGCCGCTCACTCATGCAGCAGGCAACGCGGAACTGCTCAGCGTGGACTTTGTCGTCGGTGGCAGCGGCGGCAACGGCTCTGGCCAAACCGCGCCCTGTTCCGGCGACACCGTCTTGAGTGGCTCCACCATGAACAACGCCGCAGGCAACCTGTATTCTGGCCAAACCGGCCCATGGAACGCCCTGAACATCGGCACCTACAACCAAAATAGCGCCACCAGCGGATATCTATCCAACGGCGCTGGCACCCTCACCACCGCTAAAATGGTCCTCGGCCTAGCCACCGGACTGACCAGCACTCCTGCCGGCGGCTGGCGATGTTCACCCAATGAAGGCACTCCGGGCAACCTCCAATCCTTGCGCTCCACCGAGGCCTATCTCTACAACGGCGTCATCACCGGCGACCACTTCGCTTGGGGCTTCACCGGCCTCGTCCCTAACGCCAACTACCGACTCACCTTGTTCGGTGACGGAGGAACCAGCTCCGGGGCCTCTAACGTTGCCGGCGGAGTGGCTGGCTCACTGGACTCCGAGGGCGACTGGAATTGGTCAACCCTCACCGCCGACAGCAGCGGCACGATCACCGGCACATTCACCGCACCCAATCCCACGCTCGGGCTCTACGGCGCGCAATTGGAACACCTGCCCCGAACCCAACCGCCGCAGTCATCGCCAACCACACCCGCGCCCGCCGACGGCACCATCGCCGTGGCAACCGCCGTGACGCTAACATGGTCCACTGTTGTCGGCGCGGAATCCTATGACGTCTATCTGTGGCCCGGCTCCGGTGCCAAACCCGCAACTCCCACCGCGAGCGCGACGGTCGGCCAGTACACACCAGCGGGATTTCTATCAGCCCTCACCAGTTATAGCTGGCAAGTGGTCGCCCGCAATCCCGTCGGCGTGATGAACAGCCCGGTTTGGGCCTTTACCACCGATGAAGGCCGCCCAATCGCCCCCAGTGTCCCCTCGCCCGCCGTCGCCGCCACCCATGTCCTGGTGGAGACCCCGCTGGATTGGAACGATAGCCTAGGTGCCACCAGCTATCAGGTGTTTGTGTGGCTGGCCAGCGGAAGCAAACCCGCCACCGCGACCGCCACTCTCACCTCTAGCAGTTACTTGCTGACCCAGCCGCTACTGGGCAACTCGCTATACAATTGGCAGGTGGTGGCCATCAACGGCAATGGGGCGACCGCCGGGCCGGTGTGGACGTTTACCTCTGGCGAGCGCTACCCGGGTTACCTGATTCCCTGGCCAAAATCAGTAACTGTGGGCAACGGCGATTTCCCTGTGACCGCCGCCACCCGAATCGTCGCACAAGACCCGCTGCTCTTGCCCCTGGCACAAGTCATGGCCAGGGATTTGTTCATGGCCTCGGGACTAACCCTAACCACCCTGCAAGGCTCGCCTCAAGCCGGCGACATCACACTGGCGTTCAACCCTATACTAACCGGTGAGGCCTACACCCTCGACTCAACCGGCCCATACCTCGTCTTGTCCGGCCAGAACTATCAAGCCGTGGCTTGGGCGTCAGTCACCTTGCTACAAGCGCTCAACACCACGGGCACACCGGCCAGCGTCCCGCAGATGGTCATTGCAGACCAACCGGCCTCGCCATTGCGCACAGTGATGTGGGACATCGGACGGTTCTTCCATCCCCTCGAAACGCTGTATGAATTCGTTGACCTCCACCGCATGTACAAAGTCACCTACATGCATCTATACATGAGTGCCGACGGCCTGTTCACCTTTGGCTCGACCGCCTTTCCCGGGCTGGCAAAAACCAATGACGGCAGCGCTGCCTACACCGGCTCACCCGGTTTCTATCTGCCCCCGGCGGGCTCTCGCTTGTACTACACCAAAGCCGAACTCACCGCCTTGGTCGCCTATGCACGGGACCGAGGAGTGGTCATTGTGCCGGAGATCGACACGCCTAACTGGGCTGCCTACATGACCGGCAAGCTGCCTGCCACCTTCTGTTCGACGGGCGGAGCCACCGCCACCCATTACATCAATATCAACTATCCGACTGCGGTGGCGGCCGTCAAGACCATCCTCGACGAACTCGCGGCAGTTTTCTCGACATCGCCCTACATCCACATCGGTGCCGACGAGGTATCCACAACCGATTTCGAGAGTTATCCATATTATGCCACCAGCAAAGCTGCTAACAATTACACCAGTGGTGCCGAAGGCATGTTGTGGTTCATGAGCCAGCTCAACACAAAAGTCGCCACCACCACCAACCCGCCCGGCGGCGTCCCTCGCAGCGCATGGTCGTGGACCGTGCCAGGATCCATCGGCAAGGGCTATGACCTGCCCACCAATCTGGTTTACACAGCTTGGGGCTACGACGACGGCCAGGGCCCATCTGCCAGCGGATACCCGGTGATGCGTGCGGCCGGCGGCCACGTCGCTGGCATGGGCCAGGCCAACAATGCCGCGCCCTACAACCGCTGCCTGCTTTATCGGCCGGCCCAGGGCATCTACAACCGGCTCACCCCGCTGGCCCGTTTCATCGGCGCGCCAGACAACATCTACACCGACCTCACGCCGACGTTCCTGCCGATCACCGGCACCGAGAACAAGATCGTCGGTGCCCACATCATGGAATGGGAAACGCCCTACGAAGTCGAAGTGCCCGCCTTCCGCCTATCCATGCCAGCTTTGGGCGAGCCGACATGGAACCAGGAGGCATCCTCCCGCCGCAACTGGGATAACTTCCTGATGCGCCAAAAACAAACTGACTCACTCTATCAACGCGTGATGCGCCCAGTCAGCCTGAACGTGACCACCCAGGTGGACCCCAAAGACGTGTGCTTCGTGGCCGGCGGAATGGTGACGATGAACTCGCCAGTGGCAGGCACCATCCGCTACACCATAGGCACCGACTATAACAATAGTTGGTATAACTTTCCGACCAGCTCCTCCAACGCCTACACCGCGCCATTTGCTATCACCCAGTCGTCGGTGATCAGTGCCCGGTTGTTTGACGCCGCAGGCAATCCGCTGGGCAACCCGGTGACCCGAGGGTTCTATCTGATCACCCCGAAAACCCACTACCAATACTTCTTCACCGGCAACCCGGCCCCGTCCGGCTTCGAAAAAACCACCCCGATCGTCAGCAGCGTCATGGGCATGATGAATGGCAACGCGCCTCAGGAAGATGTGCGCTTTGGCGACACCGAGCACCGCACAATCTACTCCGGCGCACTCAATATCACCACTGCCGGTGCCTATACCTTCAGCGCGACTTATGGCGGCACCATCAGCATCGACCGAGTGGCCCTCGCCGACGGCACGCCGCTAACACTCACCGCCGGTGAGCACATCTTCAAGATTGTGACTCCGGCTTCGGGGCTTGGCACGCCCTACACCTACAGCGGCGGTGGTGCGAGCGCAGGCACCGATTTGAACAACCTCCTCAAACCACTGAGCTCCTGCTCCCAAGTATTTCCCGCCAGTTATGGCTTCGGCACCCAAAGCCTCAGCCTGGGTGCCACCGCCCAAAAGGAAATCACCATCGTCAACCACAGCATCGCAACGCCTCTAACCATCACCAGCGTGCAGTTGGCGGGCACCAATCCCGGGGAATTCCTCATCAGCGCGGATTCCGGCGAGTCCGTGCTGGCCCCGGGTGCCCAGCGTATCGTCGCCGTCTGCTTCAACCCCGCCACCGCCGGCAACAAATCCGCCAACCTCCATGTGGTGGCTGCCAACTTGCCAGGCGGTGCTGCAGACTCGGCCCTCACCGGCAACGCGGTGGCCGGCACCCTGCCGTCAACTCCTAACACGCCGACACCTGCCAACGCCGCCTCCGGGGTGACCACCACGCCGACCCTCGACTGGGCGGACGCCGCCGGTGCCACCAGTTATGACGTATATCTGTGGCTGGCCAGCGGCAGCAAACCAGCCACCCCCAACACCACCGTAGCTGTGAGCCAATGGACGCCGCCAGCCCTAACCAACGGAGTGAATTACTACTGGCAAGTGGTGGCGACCAACGCCAACGGCACCACCAGCGGACCGCAGTGGGGGTTTCACACAGGCACCTCGACGGTGCAGTTCAGCAACGTCAGTGATGGCCAAGTGTTCCGCTATTCAATGGTGCTGGTGGACGGCACCTTTGACGGCGGATCAACCCTAACCATCGCCGCCGCACCCGTCAGCACCGCGCTTTCCTTCACCAAGTACGGCACCCGCTTCCGCTGTCTGGTGGACCTGCGGCCCGGCACCAACACACTAACCATCACAGACGGCCACGGAGCAGTCGCCCTCAATCTGGTATTCACCCCGCCCACATCGACGGACTACCGGTTCCAAGTCTGGTACGTGGTGCCTTCCGATGAAGCCAACTCACCGGTGGACCCACTCTATGCCACCCACTTCAGCCTACAGGCCAAGCTCATGCAAAGTTGGATGGCGGAGGACCAATTGCGCGCCGGTCACGGCCGCCTAACATTCTATCCAATACTCGACGCCTCCAGCAACATCGACGTCCAAAAGTTGGTACTGACTCAGACCCGCGCCCAGGCCACCGCGCTTGGCACCGGCATGTATGGCGAGGTGTATAACCAAATCCCCGCCGCCTACAAAGACGGCGTCCACAAGAACCTGGCCTTCTCGTCGGTGGCCTTCAATGCCTTGGGAAGTGGCGACCTGTGTTATGTGGGGGCCTACTCCACCGCCGGTTTTCATCCGGCCGATGCCACCCAAATGATGACTAAGCTGCTTTCTTCACTATTGGGCAACGACAACGCTCTGAACTATTCCAATTACGTCGGCGTGACGCTTCACGAAACCTGCCACTGCCTCCACCAAATCTGGCACGACACATCCCTGTATAATATCATGAGCGGCAGCGGATATGATATATCGCAATACTTCACCCTCACTTACAGCGACTCCAATCCCGCCCCTCACGGTGAGTCAAGCGCCGGCACACTTGGCAAACAACGCGATCTGGCCGCTTGGAACCGCTACCTGATGAGCGCCGATCCGCAGGTGTATCACAACACCACCGTAGGCGTCTCCACCGGGCCGGAGAACCTGACGGCCACCTCGGCCTATCCACTCGCCGTGTTCCAATACTACATTCCGGAAACCCCCGCCGACCAGCCCAACAATCTGGTTTCCTCGAATGTCTTGACCTATAGCAAACATGCCGGCCAAGCAAGACTGGATCTGGGCACCAGCCCGTACAACGTCATGGCGGTGGATACCCAGGGCAACATGAGTTACAACTCCTTTTCCGGCACCGTGCCAGTCGTGCCAGTAGCCGACAGTTATTCCCTCACCGCAGGCACAACCGTCACGCCCGCCCCCGGAGTCTTGGCTAACGACATAAATCCGAGCAACAGCACACTGAGCGCAAGCGTCGCCATCGACGTGCTCCACGGCAGCCTCACCCTCAATGCCAACGGTGGCTTCAGCTACACGCCCACTGCGGGCTACGTAGGCACAGACACGTTCACCTACAAGGTCAGCGATGGGGTGTCCAACGATCAAACGGCACTTGTAACTCTAACCGTCACGGCAGTGCAAATGACCCAGCCGACCACTCCCCTGCCCTCCACCGGTGCTGGCGCAGTGCTGGTCAACACCGCTCTGGACTGGGCGGACGTCATCGGTGCCACCAGTTACGACGTATATCTGTGGGTGACCGCTCAGACAAAGCCCGCCACCGCCACCGCCAATGTGACTGCCAGCAACTACGTCCCTCCCGCCACCCTGATGGGCTCCACCAATTACAGCTGGCAAGTCGTCGCCAAAAATTCCGCAGGTACCATCAGCGGCCCGGTCTGGACGTTCGCCACTGCCGTCCAAGCGAGTGACCCGACAGGCCTCATCAGTGTGGACCTCACCTACAGCGATATCGCCGTCAAAACACCGTATTCGGGTGACACCACACTAACCGGGACACTCAACAAGAACTCCGCCGGTCTGATATTCACCGGCCAAACCGGATCTTGGAACGGTGTGAACGTCGGCGGCAACAATGCTAACAATGGAAGCGCATCCCTCAGCAACCTGAAAAATGCTACTGGCGGGGCCACCACCATTTCCTTTGCCATGGGCACTGCCACCAGTTCAGGCTCGTCCGGCGGAGGTTGGCGCAACGGCTATCTGAGCAGCCCGGGAGGAAATTTGCGCGAGGAGCAGGCATATCTATACTATCCGGACATCACCGGCGACCACTTCGACTGGGAGTTCTCCGGTTTGACTCCCAATGCCCACTATCAACTCGTCGCGTTTGCCTCAACCGGTGCCTTGAGCAACGTCGCTAACGGCGTGGCCGGCAGCCAAGATGCCGAAGGTGACTGGAATTGGGCTGACGTGACGGCCACCGCCGCAGGGCGAATCACCGGGCGCTACACCGACACCACTCCGACGACCACGCCTGGGATATATGGCTTCCAGATCTACAAGCAAGCGGTCTCGGCGCCCTTGGCAGCCAATGCCGGCAGCGATCAGACAGGCACCCCCGCCACCCTCGGTGCCAGCCCGGTGGCCAGCGGCGGCACCGCACCTTACACATACAGTTGGTCGCCAAGCACCGGCCTATCAAGCTCGACGGTGGCCAATCCCACCGCCAACCCCGCAGCCACCACGATCTACACCCTCACAGTGACCGACTTTCTCGGCGCGACCGCCACGGACTCGGTGCTGGTGACCGTAGGCGGCAGCACCGTCACAACCCTAACATCATCACCGCTTGCTACCGGTCCTTATGGCACGGTGGTGGCCTTCACCGCCACGGTTTCTCCGGCGGCCCCTGGCTCGGTGGTCTTCAAAGATGGGGCCACCACTTTGGGCAGTGCCACCTTGGCCTCGGGCGTGGCTACCTTCACCACTCCTGCCACGGCGCTGGCTATGGGCAGTCATGCGATCGGCGCAAATTACGCTGGCAGCGGATCGTTCACCGCCAGCGCATCCGCTGCTTACACCTATATGGTAACCGCCAAACCGGTAACGATCACCGGAGTGACGGCCACCACCAAAGTTTATGACAAAACCACCTCCATTATACTAACTGGCGGAATAGTTTCCGGAGTGATCGGCAGCGAAATTGTCGTCGTAGGCAACGGCATCGGTAGCTTGCTTGCCCCCGACGTCGGCAACCAGCCCGTCACCGCCACCGGCTACGGAATCACCGGTGCCAACGCTGGCAACTATATATTATCAGCCCAACCGGCCGTGGCCAATGCCACCATCAGCCCCAAGCCCCTGACGATTTCGGGAATCACCGCCGCGCCGAAGATATATGACGGAACGACCGCCGCTTCAATAGGCGGCACCCCGGCACTGCAGCAGGCGGAAGCCGCCGGAAGCGGCACCAGCAGTGATGGAAAGCCCTACAGCGGAGATATCATCACAGTGTCGGGCACTCCGGCAGGCACACTCGCTGCCAAGGACGTCGGCACCCGGGCTGTATCCCTCAGCGGCAACACCCTAACCGGCGCTCAGGCCGCCAACTACACGCTCACCCAACAAACTGGCCTGACGCAGGCGATCACTCCCAAGGGCTTGCAGGTGAGCGGACTTGTGGTACCTCCCAGCAAACCCTATGACGGCAACACCAACGCCACGGTCAGCGGCACCGCCACCGGCCTGCTGGCCGCAGAGGCCATCGGAAGCGGCAACACGGCGGACGAAAAACCCTATGCCGGCGACACGGTGGCCGTTAACGGTTCTTCCAACGGCAGCGCTACCTATAACAGCAAGGACGTGGCCACCGCCACCTCCGTCTCCTACAACGGCCTGATTCTGACCGGCACACAAGCACCTAACTACACATTGCAAACCGCAGCAGGCATCACTCCAAAGCCGCTCGTTTTGCTCGGCAGCCGCAACTATGACGGCAGCACCGCCATTGATCATTCAAGCTTGAGCATATCGAACAAACTTGGTTCCGATGACGTAAGCTTAGCCTCTGGCAGTGGTGTTTTAGCAGGCAGAAATGCTGGGACGCAGGTCTGCGTCGGCGGCAGTGTTGTTACGCCGGTAAGGGTTGGCAGTTATGCGAGCGGAAGCACCGGAGCAAACTCGGCAACATCCTTCAGTGTGACGATTCCCGCACCAACAAGCGGCAACACGCTGGTGGCCATCATTTCCACCCGCAGCGCCAGTGCCAGCGCGGTGACCGGCATTGTCCAAAGTGGTGCAGCGCTATGGACTCGTGCGGCGCAATCGACAGGCACCGCCGGCACCACCACCGAAATCTGGCACGCCCCTAACATTCAAGCAGCGGGCACCACCGTAACGATCCAATTGGCCGCCCCGCTGATGGCCTCGGCAGTGGTAGCCGAGTACAGCGGAGTGCTGGTCGTCGGCAGCTTGGACCAAACTGCTAACAGTTCCGGCAGCGGCATCGCCGCAGTCACTGGCAGCAGCGCCACGACCACCCAGGCCAATGAATTGTGGCTCGGCGGCATCGGTCTGGACAATAGCACGCTCACGCTGGGAACACCCGTCGGCGGTTTCGCCAGCATCGCCAACGCCCAATCTTCAGGTGCCAGCGCGACGGGCGATGCCAAGATATATGCTTTGGAAAAATTGTCGGGTGCCACCGGCACGGCCGCATCCGGCGGCACGATCACCGGCACGACCCCGGGGACCATTGCCCAGCGCGGTGTTGCCACCACGGCCAGCATCACCACCGCCGGCTCGGTGACGATAAGCAAGCCAAACGGCGTCGTTGCCGGCGATGTGATGATCGCCGCCCTAACAAAAATCGGCAGCACAACCACGCTAAGCGCACCCACCGGATGGGCAGTCGTCAGCCAGGCCCCCCTCCGGACCGTCGGCACGCTGACCTATGCTGCGGTGATGTATCGTGTGGCTGATGGCTCGGATGCGTCGGCATCAAGCTATACATTCAACCTCGGCACGACGACCACCGCTGTTGGAGACATGGTGGCATTTTCCAATGTGGATGCCGCCGGAGGAGTGAAGCAAGATGGCACGGCAGGTGGCCCCTTCGATGTCGCAGCGGTGGCCATGGCGGTGAACACGAGTGGATCGACGTCGGTCACCGCCAGCGCACTCACCACCGCTTCGGCCAATGCCGCAGTGATCATGTGCGGGATGGCCGGCGGCTCCGCTACCTGGTCCGCTTGGACGTGCAGCTCATCCGGCACCCTCACCGAAGTCGCCGATAACCACCAGACGACAGCCGCCTCGGTCGGCATCGCGTGGGCAACTAAAGCCGCACCCGGCACGACTGGCGCGGGTGCCGCCACATTGTCCAGCAGCCAGCGCAACGGCGGTATTTTGCTAGCATTGCGGCCAGCACCCGCCATCCCGCAGTGGTCCGGAGCTGTGGCAACCTTCAAGCCGCAAGCCCCCGCCCTCAGCGGCTCACTGGCACTCGGAGGAACATCCGCCTCTAACTACACCCTGGCAGCTGCCAGTGGCTCAGCCACCATCAACCCACTGCCACTAACGATAAGCGCGGTCCCGGCTAGCAAAACGTACGATGGCACGCTCGCCGCTGCGGGCACTCCAACGCTCACGTCCGGAGCCATCCAGCCAGGAGACACGGCGGCGGCTTGGACCCAGGCATTCACCTCGGCGGCCGCGACGGCAATCAACGGCGCCACCTTGACGCCTGTGCCGCTGCCGGTGATCGATGGCAACAATGGTTCCAATTACAGTTATACTTATGCCAGCGCGAGCGGCACGATTTACAAGGCGCTGGCAACCCTCACACTTGACGGCCTCAGACAGGACTACGACGGATCCCCCAAGATGGCCTCCGCCACCACCATCCCGCCCGGCCTCAGCGTAGATCTCACTTATGATACCTCAGGATCCGCACCTAGCGCCGTCGGCACTTATGCAGTGGCGGCCACCGTCAACGATCCGAATTACACGGGCACAGCCAGTGCCTCGCTTGTCATCACTGGCGAGCCCATCGCCGCCTGGCGAAGCCGTCATTTCACGGCCGACGAAATTGCGGCCGGCTTGGCTGCCGATGCCGCCGACGCCGATGGCGACGGCCTGAGCAACCTAACCGAGTACACGCTAGGCACCGACCCACGGGCGTTCACCCCGGCCCCACTGGTGCTAACCCGTGCCGCCGACAATTCCCTCAGCCTTACTTTCATGGCGCGCAGGGCCACTGGTGCGGGCTACGAACAACTGACCCGCAAGTATTCCGTTCAAGGCAGCGCGGATCTGGCCAATCCGGCGGCATGGCAGCCCTTGCCGGGATACGCCGAGGTCGTTGGCGATGACCAGACTGTCACGGTGGCCTTGGCAACTGATGGACCGCTGATGTTCTATCGACTCCACGTCCGCCTCGAGTGAGCATCACAACTCAGCGAGCCGTTAGACACCGGGTTAGTGACATCAATGAGCGAGCATCTCCACCATCTTTTCGCCCATGGCCTTGCCGTTGAGATACTCGCTCTCGCCGTTGTGATTCCAGTGGTAGCCGAAGTTGCTGGGGGAAATCGAGGCATCGCGCCAGAACGGGCGGGCGTCCGTGGTTTTGACGTTGCCTTTGAAGTCAGGATATTTTTTCGAATCGGCCACGCTGAGTTGGGCCAACTCCACCACAGTGGTTTTCGGCGGCGGGTCCATGCTGGTGGTGGTGATCGACACCGGCAGTTTTGGGTTGGCGAACTCGGCGCGCAGATCCTTGATCAAATCGACGAGGTTAGCCTCGTAATTGTCAGAGGCGATTTTGTCACAGCGGTCGTTCCATCCCTGATGCCAGCCGAAGCCGGCGATGCGATACCCCTTGCCCTTCCACTCGGGAAACTCCGTGCCAAGGTTGTCGAGCACGTCGCGCACATAGCTGAGCATCCCGGTATAATACGGGCCAACCACCCCGCCGCGGGCTGCCGCTGCACTTGGCGGGCGGAAGTCAACGTTGAGGCTCTTGCCGCCCCAAGCGGTTTTGATGATCAAAACCGGCTGTTTGACGTGATCAGCGACGGCCCAGCCGAAGCCATATTCCGGGCCGATCCAGCTTGGATTGCGGCTCTGCGAGTAACCAATCTTGAGATCGCCCTTGATGACGCCGCGCGGTTCGGTGATATCGCTATCGCGCCACCAGACCTTGACGTTGTCACGGGTTTTCCAAGTACCGTCCTTGTTGACTAGGTGACCATAGTTTTTGGGATCGTGTTCGACCTGATAACGCAGGCTGCCGATGGCCCCCTTCACATCTCCGTGGCCCTCCTCCGCCTTGCCGTGGCCGACCATGTTCGACTGTCCGGCGAGGATGAAGACCAGCACGCCCTTGGGGTCATTGTCCCAGGGGCGGGTCTTGTTCGAGGTTTCAACAGCAAAGGCAGTTCCACTCGCAGTGAGGGTGAAGGCCAGGAATTTCACAAGCATCCGTCGAGTGAGGAGTTTCATATCTTAATGTTAGGTAGTTGTTTTTCGGCCGGAAAGCCGCTGAACGCACCGGCAGTCGTGCCGGAGGGCGGGGCAAGAGGAGTTGAATTTCTTGACTCTGGGTCGGACTCTACGATGTAGAAGTTCATGAACTTTCGATGACTTGAATGATATTCATCAGTTCACGGGTTCACGGCACGCTGCCCGCCGGTGAACACACATGCAGAAAAATATCCAAAAAAGACCTCCGACCGACACCGCCCGCAGTTGGCGGTGTTGCTGGCTGGGACGGCGGCCCACTGGAACTCGAGGCCTGCCCGCACTACCACCCGGCACATTCCCCTTTCCCACCCTCACCCAGCCTTGACATTTAGGCGTTGACCGAATGTCATACGGACGTGCCCCCTGATACTCAATCCGCCACTTCGGTTCATGCGCTCTCAGTCAAATAGCCAACTCATAGGAAGCATCCGCGCCACCATCAAAGCCGCTTGGATAACGAGTTGGATGCTCACTGCGTCAGCATCGGCCGGCGAGTGGCCGTGTTGGCGCGGATCGCGAGGCGACGGAGTATCCGAGGAAGCGAATGTGCCGATCCGTTGGAGCAGCACCGAGAACGTCGCGTGGAAAGTCCCCATCCCTGGAGTGGGTCATTCATCGCCGGTCATCTGGGGTGACCGCATTTTCGTCACCACCTATATCGAACAAGGCAACGAGCGCGTCTTGATGTGCCTCGACCGGCTCAGCGGCAAGAGACTCTGGGAGAAAACCGTGGTGAGCGCAGCACCGGAGAAAATGCATAATCTCAACAGTTGCGCCAGCGGCACACCTGCCACCGATGGCCAGCGCGTTTGGGTCGCGTTTCTTCAGGCACGCGACATCGTGGTCGTCTGTTATGACATGACCGGGAAGGAACTCTGGCGTAAATCACCCGGCACATTCGCCTCCGTGCACGGCTTTTGCAGTTCGCCCGTGCCGTACAAAAACTCGATTATCCTCAATTGCGATCAGGACGCTCCCGCCTGCATTGTCGCCCTTGATAAGATCACCGGCAGGGAAATTTGGCGCACGGACCGGCCGAACCGCACACGATCCTACTGCACCCCAACCATTTTCCAAGCCGCCGGAAAACCGCAGATGGTCCTCAGCGGCAGCAAATGTGTCGCCAGTTATGATCCCGACACAGGCAATCCCTTCTGGCTCATCGATGGCCCGACCGAGCAGTTTGTCGCCGGCGTCGTATTCACAGACGACATCTTTTTTGTCACGGGTGGGTTCCCGGACTTGCATATCGTCGCCATCCGACCGGACGGCACGGGCAACGTCACCGACACCCACATCGCTTGGCGAGACACCCAGGGCGTATCCTACGTTCCCTCACCGATCGCCCACGGAAAGTATTTCTTCGTCGTCGCAGACCGCGGCCTAACCACTTGCTTTGAGGCGAAGACCGGGAAGCGGATGTGGCAGGAAAAGCTCGGCCGACATCACAGTGCGTCGGCGGTTGCCGCAGGCGGGTACCTTTATTTCCTTGATGACGATGGCAAGATGTTTGTGCTCAAAGCCGGCCCTAAGTTCGAGTTGGTCGCAAGGAATGACCTTGGCGAGGAATGCTACGCGTCTCCCGCCATCAGCCGTGGCCAGATATTCATCCGAACACTTGGCAACCTCTACTGCCTCGGCAAGCCCGTTGAACCAGCCGCTCAACCGATCCCGCTCAAAGTCGGGAATTTCAGGCATTCCGCCGATGAGTTCAACCACAGCGACGAGGAAGTTTCCCAGGCAACTGTCTCGAACTCTGCGGCCTGGGATTCCTTCAGCCTCGATCAGATCCCCGATCACCGCAAGTCACTCACAATTCTCTTCGACGAGACCAAACAACGCGACGGCCAGGGCAAAGGTCTTCGCTTGTTCGCCGGTGGCAAGAAATTTGCCGCGTCGGAGCAGCTCATGCATCTCACTGGACAATTGCCGTCCCCCACTCTTCGCGAAACATCGGGGGGCTGGCAGAAATACGAGGGTAATCCTGTGATGGGCGGGCAATACGGCACATGTTTTGATGTTTCGGTGATGCGAGAAAACGGTGCGTACCGAATGTGGCTTTCGTGGCGTCCAAAAAAATCCGTTGCGTTAGTTGAAAGCAAGGACGGGATTCATTGGAGCGAACCGCCTCGGATCGTGCTTGGTCCACGCGATGAAACGGGTTGGGAAGATGATATCAATCGGCCATGTGTCCTCAAACGGGGCGACACCTATCACATGTGGTACACCGGCCAGGCCCGTGGCCAGTCCAGGATCGGCTATGCCACCAGTTCCGACGGCGTAACGTGGAAACGCATGAGCGACAAACCGGTGCTCTCTCCGGATCAACCATGGGAAAAAGACATTGCCGTCATGTGTCCGTCGCTGCTGTGGGATGAACCCGCGAAGCTCTTTCGGATGTGGTATTCCGGCGGAGAACAAAACGAGCCGAATGCGATCGGTTACGCTTCCAGCCCCGACGGTTTGACGTGGACGAAGCATGAGGGCAACCCGATCTTCGTTTCTAAGCCGGGCAATCCGTGGGAGAAGCACAAGGTGACGGCCTGCCAGGTTGAGAAGCGCGGCGATTGGTATATCATGTTTTACATTGGGTTCCAGGATGAATCCACGGCGCGGATCTGCCTCGCTCGCAGCAAGGATGGTATCACAAATTGGCAGCGCCATCCAAGAAACCCAATCATCTTTCCAGGGGGCGATAAATGGGATCACGATGCATGCTACAAACCATACGCCATCTTCGACGGAGCGAAATGGCTGCTCTGGTACAACGGCCGCCACGGTGGTATGGAACAAATCGGGGTCGTTTTTCATGACGGTGAGAATCTGGGATTCGATGAGGCCGACTGATGATGGTTTCCTCGAAGGAAATGAAAAACGGGAGAATCCTCATGATCAAACCAACGGCGCACGACGCGTCAGGCTCCATGAGGTTCCGACTCGAAACCTGACTGTGAGGATCCACCATCGACCGCACCCTGCCAGACGTCACCCTGACGGGCGGCTAAAACTTCTGAGCGTCGCCGGCCATCAGGTTGAGGACCTCCTCCCACGGCGTGCCAGCAAATTTTTTTGCTTCCCGCTTGCAGGCCGCAGCCACCTTCGGGTCGGCCTTCCATTGCGAGCCACTGCTGCCACCAAAATTTTTCTGCGCAAACTCGCTCACGTCGGCGAGGCCTTTCACATAGAGCTTGTTGACCTCACTCTGACTGAGGGTGGCATGCAGCGAGGCAAGCTTCGGCTCCTTGACTCCGTGGCCCGTTAGAAAACTCGACCACATATAAGCCCGCATTGGAGCTGTCTTGGCGGACTGCTCGACCAAGGTGCCGACCTGTGCGGTGTAGGCGGCCCAGTCATCGGGGTAGTCCACCCGGTTAGCGAACAAGAACAGGCCATTGAGGTGGGTGATGGCATCATCGCAGAGTTCCTCGCCCGCCCACTCGTGCTGTCCCGGGAAAAACCGCAGGACATGGTCGCGGCCCTTAAATCCCTTGAAGCAATTGGACATGTCGGTGCGGTTGAAGCAATTGCTGCCATCCAGCCCGTAAGCGACCTGGTGGGCACTGCCCAAGTGGCCGCCCGCCCCGCAGGCGATCACGCCGGCAATTTCCTTATTGGCCCCGGCGGTGGCAAACGCCATGCGCGCCCCCCCTGAAAAACCCGTCACATACATCCGCTTCTTGTTGATCGGCAGTTTGGTGGTGACGTGCCGGATCATGGCATCAACCGCGTCCTGGCTGCCCTCAAACCCGTTCCTGGATTGCTTGGAGATGGCGATGATCCAGCGGTTGCGCTCGGCACCCGCTCGGTAGCGGTCGGCATCGCCGGCGGAACCACCGCCCGGGCCCATCACGAACAACACCGGGTGCTTGACGCCTTTGCGCAGGCTGTTAGGTAGATACAAAAAGTAACTCACGGCCTCACCGCAGGGGATTTCGGCGGTGGCCTGGCCCAGCGGATAGGGAAGATCATCGGCGGCGATGCCCGCTGTGGGCTTGTCAGCCGGAACCGTCGCAGGCGGCGGAGTGTCAACGCCCTCAGGAGTGGCTGCAGGCGGGGGGGGCGCTACGGGACCGCTCTGGTCAAATTGCTTGCGCAGAATCGCCTGATCGGCATCGATGAATTTGTCGAGCTCGACGATTACCTTGGAGCCGTCGGCGCGCTCGAGTTGCACCTTGCCATCGGCAATTTGCACGGCTTTGGCCTCCAACTTGTGGCCGGTCTTGGCCGTCCACGCCCGCAATTCAGTGGGCTGGCTCCATGGTGCGGCGGCCGCCACCGTCCAGCACCCCATCAGCAACGTCAGTAACAGCGATTTCATGATGATAGAAAAGAATCCGTGACAAGTGTCAGCAGATACTTGGCAACTAGCGGCCATCCTTTCACAATTCGCTGCTCTGCGCCAAAAGCACGAGGCGACTCAGATACACGATCAAACAGGTGGCAACCCGGGACGGGCTGCCACCTGGGAAATTCCGGTAATCCGGGCTCTTATGGGGTGACCGACAAGCGGCAGAATTGCTTGACCTCGCCGGTGGGCAGGGTGTAGGCAACCGAGCCCGAGGTGTTGTTGAGATTCAAATCGCCAACGAGAACATCCGCCCAATTCACGAGGTCTGTCGAGGTTTGGACGACGAACTTGGTGCCGTAGGCAGAACTCGGGATGTTGCCGCCATTGGGCCATGTCACCTTGCCATTGACCACGCCCGGGTTGGTGGTTAGGCCATTCATGCCCATGAAGAAGGCGACGCCGTTTTGCACGCCGTCGTGGTTGGAATCCTCGCCAGGGGTCTGGCCGCCCGCGTTGGTGACCGCCCAGATTTCATACGGGGTGCCGACGGCGGGAACGACCACGCTGCCGGTGCCAGTGACGAAGCTGGAATTGGACGAGGTATAGGTATCGGAGGGCATGAGCGAGCCACCGACTGTCAGATTGGTGACAGTGAGTACGCCACCGCTGCCGGTATTCACGGAGGTGCCGGTTGCCAGCGTCAGGCTGGCGATGGTTTCCGTGTGGCCTGCCAGCGCGAGGGAGGAACCCGAGGCAAGGGTGACGGACGAGGCGTCGTTAATCTGATCGTTGGCGGCCCACGTGATAACGGCCCCGGTTCCCGTGATGGTGCCGCAGAGGGCGTTGCCGGAACTCTTGTTGAGGGTCACAACGGTTCTCACATTGGTCGTGCCGGTATAAGTATTGCCGAGGCTGCCGCCAATGGTTTGGCCGTTGTTTTGGATAGTCACCGTACCGGCACCGGAGATGGGCCCGGCATAGTTCGCGCCGTTGCCGCCGCCACTGTCGAGGATGAGGGTGTTGCCATTGAGATCAACAGCCCTTGAGAAGCCGCCACTACCCCAATGGGTCTGTGTGAGACCAACCAGCAGCGCTGCGCCACCCGAGGGAATGAAGGTGTCAATCCTGACCCCTGCACCAGTATTGGCAGGTTCCCAGGGGGTGAGCACATTGCTGACGTAAGTTGCGTCCGTCGTGGTGAAGGTCCAAACATCCCCGTTCGTTGGGCCGACGGCGTTCTGGGCGACCACCTGCCAGTTGTAGGTAGCATTCGAATTCAGCGGGAGAGTGGGCGCATACTGGCTAAGGGGCACGGTCGCAGTCGGTGTCCCCGGCTTCGCCCCCGAGGCATCCCACAAGTAAACGTCGTAGCTGGTGGCACCGGCAGCGTCGGCCCAATCGAGCAGGGTGACAAACATCGGATGGAGGCCGGTGGTCCCGTTTGTCGGCACAGGAATGGTCGGCTTGTCGGGCACGGTCGCGATGACCGGCGGGCCGGAGTTCGCGACGTCGATATAGCCGGTGCCCAGAACAAATCCGTCGCCGGAACCTTTGCCAACATGCGCTTGTTGTACGCCGTTCAGATAGAGTTCGGACACTTTGAGGATGCCTCCTGCGGCCGTATCCACGTAGGCACCTGTCACCAAGTACAATTTGCTGATCGTTTCGGTGTGGGCTCCAAGAATCAGGTGGGAAGTCGAGTTAAGGGTGACGTCCGAGGTGTCGTCAATCTGATCGCTGGCGGACCACGTGATAACGGCGCCAGTTCCCGTGATGGTGCCGCAAAGGGCGTTGCCGGAACTCTTGTTGAGGGTCACAACGGTTTTCACGCTGGTCGTGCCTGTATAAGTATTGCCGAGGCTGCCGCCAATGGTTTGGCCGTTATTTTGGATGGTCACAGCACCGGCACCGGAGATGGGCCCGGCATAGTTCGCGGTATTGCCACCGCCACTGTCGAGGATGAGGGTGTTGCCATTGAGAATCAGGGGAGTTGTGAATCCGCCGCTACCCCAGTGAGTCTGGGTGAGTCCAACCAACCTGCCGAAATTGCCGGTGGTGCCAACCACGACATTGGGCCTAACCCCTGCGCCAGTATTCGCGGGTTCCCAAGGAGTCAGCGTATTACTGATATCGACCACCGTATTGAAGTTAACCGTCACGGTATAGGCCACAGGAGTGCCGACTGCCGAGGTGACGGTGTAGGTTTGCGGAGTGGTGCTGAAGTCGTAGGTTGTGGGACCGCCCGAAACCTTGTCGCAGGTGGCACCGTTGGACAAAGTGAAGCTGGGCGTGAGGGCCGTCACATCGGTTCCGGCCGGGACGTTCAGGGAAATCGCAGTGCCGACGATCGTGGCCGCACCATAGGCGGGCAAGCCGAAATTGAAGGCGCTAATGGCGGCGGCGGTCCCCGCTTTCGCGAAACTCACATTGTCGAGCGTCGTGAAGAGCGCATTGTTGCCAGTTAAGGCGGTCGTGTCATCCACCCACAGCACATACATCGTGGCCGCGTTGGCCCAAGTCGAACTGAGCGGGACAACCGTCTGCAGGTGGCCTGTGGTGGCGGTGCAGAATGCGGGGATCGACGTCCAACTGCCCGTCAAGCCGGTGAGGCTGTAGTAGGCGCGCAGTCCGGCAACCGATTCGGTGCCAGCCGCCGGTCCGCCGAAGTCGTAGGAGATTTCCAAATTGTCGATGCCACCGCCCGTGGCATTCGCCAGTGTGGCCATCAGAACGCAGCCTTTGACGGTGTTGGTGGGCCGCATCTGCAGAGCAAACAACGTGCCGTTGAAGCGGGCGATCGCGTTGGCACTCGGCGGATTGGTGGTGGACGAGCCAAGTGTACTGGTGATGCTGCTGGCGGCGAGCGTTTGCACTGCCGCATCCAGGGTAGTGGCGTCGGTGATATCGGCCACGCCGCCCGTCCAGGTCATGGTTGACCAGGCGGTATTGGCGGGAAGTGACGCGAATGCTTGGACGCCGCTGCCCGTGGCGCCGACGCTGATGGCTGCCTGGGTGGTGCTCAGGCCCAGTGCTGCGGCGACCGTGGTTGCCAGGGCGAGTTGTCTCAGAGCGAGTCCGAGCGGATGGTCAGCATGATTGTCTTTCATGGGAATTCGACATTTAATCATAGTCATGGTGTTTGTGTTCTTGTGGCTTCAGGAGACCGGTTTGCAGGGACTGAACGAATTGGGTTGTTCCTGATGGGTTCATCAGCACGAGGATTTGCCGTCAGACCGTCTGACGATCCCTAGGCTAGCAATGCAGGCAGGCGGCCGGAAGAAAAATAATGGCGGTACCAGATGTATAATATATGGACATCATAAGGTTCACGGCTGCGTTGTCCGGGACGTACCCAGGCGTGACACAATCCACCGGGGCCATAGTCCGATGGAGGATCACTTGCCCGCGCTGCCGCCCCCCAGGCGCGGAGTTCCACCAGATCAACGCCAGGGTTGGAGCTGTTATGGGTGACTGTCACGCAGATATATCTAACAGGATCGGCTTCAAAGGTGTCGGTCAGTCCCTTCTCTTGGGGAGCTGGGTCTCCCCCTGTTGCCATCGTCCTAGGCTGATTCGTCATCCGCAACCAATTGTTGACACTGTGGTAGCCCGCGAGTCAGCGGACTTTCCCGGGGTTGGCACCGGTGGCTATTTCAGTGCTGGAAGGGAAGTGCCCCTATCACATTAGAGTCGCCGAACTCGGAGCGCAGGCGGTCCATGTCTTTTTTCAGAAAGAATATCTCGCGCAAAGCCGCCAAGGCGCAAAGGAAGATGAGCATGAATTGAGGAAACCTCCTTTGTGCCATCCCGCGCTGCCCCGAATACCCAAACACACAAATGATCCAGACAATGTCAATCGACGAGGCGAGCGGGGCGGCTACAGAATCCCGATCAGCCACCGCGACAGATCCGAGAATTCCGTGTCGATACTGGAAAGCGGAATCTCCACTTCTCTCAGGCGGCACCCTTGGCGCATCGCCACCAGAAACGCATCGGCCATCCACGGGTAATCTGCGCGCTCCCCCCCGCGCAACTTCGCGAAAATCGCGGCTTCCTCATCGCGGGTGATAACCCGCTTCTCCTTCACCACGGAACGGCCCAAGCCCAAGTTTCTGCACGGATTGAACAGCGAAAAGCCGCGGGCCACTGCCTCACTCATAATCACCGTCAACTTATGCAACTCCTTCCTTGCCGTGTTCAACGATACTGGCCGACGTCCCTCATCGCCCGTCACGCGCCACTGCGCGAATTGGTGGCAGAACGTATAAGTCACTTCCTGCGGGTGGAACACCCGGCGCCTCTCCAAAAAAATTGCCAATACCGCCCAGCAGTTTTCGGCTTCCTTGATCGAAGGGGTGTTACCGTACTTGTATTTGATCCAACTTGGCACCCAGCGGTTGAACAGTGCATCTGTCCCCTCATTATCGCATCGCATCTCCGAAGCTGTCTCCTCGGCCACCATCGCGTGAAGTTTTCGCAGCACACCCTTTTCATCGTGGCGCAGGCGGCTCGACTTCTGTCCCCAACTCCCGTCTGGGCGGCTCACTCGAATCCAATAGAACGGGGAGTCTTTGCGAATATAATAACTGGCCATGCGCCAACGTAACATGACGGAGCAATTCAAAGCAAGTTTAAGATGAAAATAGCACCAAATAGCACTAAAACTCCAAGTATATCCGTTGACCAGAATCCCACACGGATTCCACACAACGAGCCGGGTTCCATTGCGAAAACCCGTGCCGCCCGAAGGAGCCCGAGCCACGCCAATGCCCATGGTGTCAGGAGGTGCCCCGAGAGGACCGGCGGAGCAACCCGCCCGACCATCTTCGGGGGTTCAAATTCCGGCCCGATTCCGCGACAGAATGACCTCCCGATTTCTGACGCATTTCTGACAACCATCCGTTACACCAGTCACAACCATGCATCACCCACAGAATCCAGAGACGCACCAATGCCCGCAGAATCAACGATTGACGCACGAAGCGCCATCGGCCAGCCAGATGGCGGAGAGGGTGGGATTTGAACCCACGGTGACATCACTGCCACGTCCGATTTCGAATCGGGTGCCATAGACCACTCGACCACCTCTCCTGTGTTGGGGTGAGGGAAAGTAGCCACTGGGGATGGCTTGTAAAGCGCTGAATGAGGAGATCGGAGAATTTTCTGGTGGGAGGGACCGAGGTGGTGCAGACCTCGCCGTTCGACCTCAAATGCCCCTACCCGGGATACTTAGGGCGTCACAGTGATGCGGCAGAATTGTTTTGAGGCACCGGTAGGCAGGGTGAATACCACCTGCGCCGGATCCGTGACGCTATCCACAGAGGCCGGATCGGCCGCCACCCAGTTGATTAGATCGTTAGACACCTGTACCTCATACGCGCTGACGCTGCCGACGTGCGGCCAGGTGACCTTGCCGTTGACGATTCCCGGGTTGGTGGCCAAGCCGTCCATGCCCATGAAGAAGGCGATTCCGTTAGGCACGCCGTCATGGTTAAAATCCTCAGAGGCCGACTGGCCGCCGGCGTGGAGGGCGGCCCAAGTGTCATAGGCGGAACCGGGAACAAAGGTGACGAGTACCGAGGCTGAAGCCGTCGCGTTGGTGGTGGTGTCCGTCACAGTCACGACGTAGGTTGTGGTGGCGCTTGGCGATGCAAGCGGATTGGCGGCCAAGGCATTGTCCAAGTCCGTGGCAGGAGACCAGCTGTAGCTGTAATTGCCACTGCCGCCGGTAGCGACCGGGGTGCCGCCCAAGGTGGCAGGCGAGGCGGGCGAGACATTTTTCGGGGTACCGGCATTGGCCGTGAGCGGCAGTGGCAACGTGCCTTCGACCTGCAGGCCGTAGAGGCCCAGAGTCGGATTTGGTGCGGTGAAGGCACCGATGATTTTTCCGTTGGCATCGGAGGTGACGCTGGTCCAGTTCCAGTCGCCCTCGGAGTCGCGGGTGGCCGCGACGCTGTTCGCTGTGTGAGACGCACCAGTGGCATTGCCGATGTCGCCAAAGAACGTCAACCGATAAGGGCTATTGGGGAGCAGGCCGGTCAACGCCCAAGCATAATGGTCTCCGGTGATTACGCCGTTATAGAGATAAGCTTCTTCAAAGCGCAGTTGATTGGAGCCGCCGGTGGCACCTTCATTCGGATTGCAGCGCCAGCCACCGGCAGTGGTTGAGTCCAGTCCAGTGGCCAGCCCGAGGGCGAGTTTGACGGTGGTGGTCGCGCCTCCGCCATTGTGCAGGAAGCCACTGCTGGCGCTATTGTTGTTGTAGGTTCCGATGTTCACGGAATTCCACGGGCCGAGTTGTCCGGTGAAGAGGTTGCCGATGGCATTTTTCATCGTGGTACCGGTTAAGGTCGTATCACCCAAACACGGGGTCCCGCCGCTTTGAATAAAGTCCACGCTGGCGAGATTCGCGTTGGGCACGGTGAAGGTGACGGTCGCTGGAGAGGTCGCCGTCAAGGTGGTCACGGTATCCGTCACGGTGAGGGTATAAACGGTGGTGACGCTGGGCGAGGCAACGGGATTGGCTGCCGAAGCATCGCTCAAGTCACTGCTTGGGTCCCAGCTGTAGGTGTAGGAACCGCTGCCGCCGCTGGCTGCCGGAGTGCCGCCGAGGGTCGCGGGAAAACCAGCCGCGACGGATTTGTCGCCACCGGCATTAGCAACCAAGGGGGGCCAGGTGAACGTCACGCTGGTGGTCGCGGTTGCCACCACGCTGTCAGTGGTATCGGTGGCGGTGAAAACCGGCGCACCTGCGGTCGATGACTTCACGGTAAATGTGACCACGCCGGCAAGGGTCGAGGCTCCAGAGGCGGCGGATATCGTGTCAGTTGCGCCACGATCGGAAGCCAGTGTCACGGTTTTGCCCGAGACTGGATTACCCGTGCCATCCAGCAATGTTACGGTGATGGTGGCGGTGCTGGTTCCATTGGCCACTTGGGTCGTCGGCGATGCGCTCAATGTCGAGAGCAACGTGTCAGCGGGAGGAATAGCCGTGAAATTGACACTGGCCGGGGCCGTCACCGTGATGCCGTCGGTGGAATCGGTGGCGGAAAAATTGGCTGTGCCAACGGTGGCGGATTTCACGGTGAAGGTGACCACCCCGGAGGCGTTGGAAACCCCGGAGGCTGCCGAAATCGTGTCGCTCGCGCTGCGGTCGGACGCCAGAGTGACGGTCTTGCCTGCGATGGGATTGCTGTTCACGTCCTTCAGAGTGACCGTGATGGTCGAGGTGGTGCTGCCGTTGGCCGGCACCGAGCTGAGGGTGGCTGCCACCGTTGATGCAACGGCGTCCGGCGGGCCGGTGAAGATCACGCTGGCAGTTTGCGTCAGGATGACACTGTCGCTGGTGTCAGTTGCGGTGAAAACCGAGGTACCAGGCGTTGCAGAACTCACCGTGAAGGTCACAAGCCCGGAACCATCGGAAGTCCCCGAGGCCGCTGAAATCGTGTCGCTCGCGCCGCGGCTGGAAGCTAACGTCACCGTCTTACCGGCTACGGGAGTGCTGGTGTTGTCCTTCAAGATCACGCTGACGGTCGCGGTGGTGCCGTTAGCCGGCAATGTAACTGGACTAACAGCCACAGTCGATATGCCTGCATCCGGGGGAGTCGATACTGGAGTCACCGTATAAAGTTCAAAGCCGTTGATGGCATGAACCCCGCCAGAGACTGTGAAGAAATTCACGCTGGTGCCCGTCGCGGTGAAGGTGGTTGAGAGCATTGCAATGCCCTTGGTGGCCGAAGTGATTCCAGTGTTTGCAGCGGGGGTAAAGGTGGCGGACGCGGGCTGGTTCACCCATCCGGCGTCCACTCCGCCTGTCCGATTGCCGGCGAGGCTGTAGTTCCAATGCCTGTCACCGGTGTTGCCGCCACCGGAGTCCCAACAGTAAACATTGAATTGGTACTGCTGGCCAATCGTGAGATTGCTCATCTTGATATCGATGTTATTCGCGGCAAATATCAGGGCCTGGTACACATCGCTCAGTGGCCCGGCAGTTGGCAGACTGCGGTTGCGGTATCCAGTATTTCCTGACGTTATTGAATTAGTTTGCAGGGCGATGCTGATTCCGCCGATCGTCTGTGTGTGGGTCCAGTTCGCAGGGTTGCCACTCTCAGTGCCGGTGAAAGCCGTCCAACCGGAATGAACTGGTCCCACGTTGGCAACGCCACTGTTCCCGTTCACATCGGCTTGGAACACTACGACCGGAGCCGCTCTGGCGGAGCCCACCAAGCCGACGGCCAGGAGGGCCGCAGCTGCAGTTAGAGAGGTGGCTGGCGATTTTCTTAGAATACGTATCATGGATTGCTTTGTTGTTAGGTGGATTTTGATAGAGCTTGGTGAGCTTGACCAACAAACACCCGGATCGGTTCCCTTGGGTTTGGAATCGGATCCAGTGCTTGCAGCGGGTGTATTCACAGACAAAAATGGCCTCTTGCCAAGCGATGAAACCGAGCCACGAGGTGTCCAGACATTGGACACCCTGACGTCGGGCTTCCTGCTACGGGGCCGCGAAGCCTCATCGAGTGATTGGCAGGAATCTCCGCTCACCGGGGGCGTTGAAGCCGCTTGACCCTCCCCTGCCCGTCCGATCAAAAAAGGATTCGACCTTGCGGCGGCAAGCGGCATAATCCGGCATGCCCACCCGTGAGGATTTAAAAGAACTGTCGTTGCTAGGAACGTCGGAGAGCCGTCTGCCGGCCACTCCGGACGAAGCGCGACTGGAGACGTTTGGCAACCAGCGAGTGGGCCGACGCTATTGGATCACGCTCAACTGCCCTGAATTTTCCTCACTTTGCCCTGTCACCGGCCAACCGGACAGCGCCCGCTTGGTGATCCGCTACGTGCCTGGCGAGCGCTGCGTGGAAACCAAGAGTCTCAAATTTTACCTAGCGTCGTTTCGCAATCAACCGGCGTTCAACGAGGAGATTGTCAACCGCATCTTGGACGACTTGGTGGAGGCTCTGTCACCGGTGGAGATGATCGTGCGCGGCGACTTTGCGCCGCGAGGGGGGATTCAATTGACCACGGAAGCGACGTTTCCGGATGTTGCGGGAGTGACGCCATGAACGTTTGCGTGCTGCTGAGCGGAGGGATGGATTCGGTGACGGCCATGTACGAGGTGCGCCGCGATCATCAGGTCGTCGCCGCCCTGTCCTTCGATTACGGTGCCAAGCACAATGCCAGCGAGCTGGCTTTTGCCCGGTTGCAGGCGGCCAAGGCAGGTGTGGTGCACCAAGTTGTGGCCTTGGATTTCATCAACAACCTCTTCACTTCCGCATTGCTGCGCTCCGGCGCGGCCATTCCCGACGGTCATTATGCCGAAGACACCATGAAGCAAACCGTGGTGCCATTCCGCAACGGCATCATGCTGGCCATCGCCGCCGGTTATGCCGAAAGCATCGGCGCCGAGGGTTTGGTGATTGCCGCTCACGCCGGAGATCACGCGATCTATCCGGATTGCAGGGAACCGTTCATGCAGGCCATGGCCGAAGCCATGCTCCATGGAACCTACGCCAATATCCAACTGCTGCGGCCATTCATCGCGTCCGACAAAGCCGACATCGCCCGCCGCGGCACGGCACTCGGCATCGATTACGCCCAAACCTGGTCGTGCTACAAGGGCGGGCCCATCCACTGCGGCGTGTGCGGCACATGCGTCGAACGCCGCGAGGCGTTCGTCCTGGCAAATTTGCCCGATCCCACCAACTACGCCCAAACCCCCACCCTGCCGCCCGCACCGGTCAGACCCTAACCCCATGTATATTTCAGAGATTTTCCATTCGATACAGGGAGAAGGCGAGCTAACCGGCGTGCCCTCGGTCTTCGTGCGCACCAGCGGCTGCAACCTCCGCTGCTCATGGTGCGACACGCCCTATGCCTCGTGGCACGCCGAAGGAAAGGAAATGGAAGTGAAAAATATCGTCAAACAGGTGCGGGCCTTCCACTGTCGGCACGTTGTCCTGACAGGCGGTGAACCGATCTTAGCCAGATACATTCATGATTTGGCCATGCGGCTGAAAAACCATGGAATGCATATCACCATTGAGACCGCGGGCACCATGGCGCCCGATGAGATCTGCTGTGATCTGGCCTCCATCAGCCCGAAACTAGCGAACTCCACGCCGCGCGTCGAGGATGTTGGCGCAGACTGGGTCGAACGCCATGAAAGGAGCCGGATCCATTTGGAGCGCCTGCGCGAATGGCTGGACGACTACCCCTATCAACTCAAATTTGTAGTTTCCAGCAACGGCCAGATCGACGAGATCCGGCACTTGCTAAAATCCCTGCGCCGAAAGGTGCCCCCGGAAAAAGTCCTGCTGATGCCCGAGGGAATCACCCCGGAGGCATCCGTGGCCTGCCGCGAATGGGTGCTGGCCGCCTGCAAACAACACGGCTACCGCTATTGCCACCGCTTGCACCTCAGTCTCTTCGGCAACACCCGGGGCACCTGATATATCTATCTATTTTACCCACTCATGCCCTACCGTATCTGCAAAACCATCGAAATTGAGAATGGTCACCTCCTCACCAAGCATCCGGACAAGTGCCGCTTTCCACACGGCCACACCCGCAAGGTCGAGTTTGTGCTAGAGGCCGACGAACTCGATGAAAACCAAATGGTGTGCGATTTTAAAATCATCAGGGATGTGCTCGGAGATTGGTTAGATGAATTCGACCACGCCCTGTGCATGAATACAGCGGACCCCGCCTATGAGGATTTCAAAGCCCGCTACGGCGAGCGGGTCATCGGTTTTGACAACCAGGATCCCACCACCGAGCTGTTAGCGCGGACGATCTTCGATCACGCCCAGGCAGCGCTCGCGGCCTACGCCACCAGCAGCGACCTGCGCTACCCACTGGCGGCCACCGTGCGCCTGGTGCGGCTGCGAGTGTGGGAAACTTCCTCATCATGGGCCGAGTACCGCCTGTGAGAACCTGCACTGAGAATTTGCCTGCCATTCCGAAAAATGGTCAATGCTGCCAAAATTTTCCATTGCCTTCTGATTGATGATTGCTGAGTGATTATTTTTGTTGGGTCATCATGACACCTCAAATCCATCAAAAATCAGCAATCATCGGTCGTCAATCATCACTCAAATTGTGGAGCACATGGTTTTCAGATAACTCCATTTCGCCCATATTTGGCTAAACGGTCTATCGGTGATTGCCATATCCCTAAGTTAGCGCTTCTGGAGCATCGCTCTGGATCGCAATCAAACCGATGTTAGATCAATTTCTTCGTCCAGCGTCCTGATGTCTTGGATCTTGGATCTGGGCAGAAGCCTCCCTGGCCACCATCTCCGCCTCCTCCTCGTGCGAATGGATTTGCAGCGACACTTGCACCCCCTCACGCTCGGCAGCCGCCTTGAGCACACTGCGGATGGCCGAAGCGGTGAAACCATTTCGCCCAATCAACATCGCCACGTCCGCCTGGGCCAGCACCAGCTTGAACCGCAAGCGCTTGGGACCGACCTCTGCCACTTTCAATTGAGCCTGGGCGGGCTCGTCAATCAACTTGACAGCCACATACTGGAGGAAATTTTTCAATTTATCTGTGACGCTCTGCATGCTGGGGCGAGGATGCACGGGGATGGCCCGCAGTGCAAGACCATGCTGCGATTTTCACGCGGGAGCTGAGGGTTGCTCGAAATCGGTTTGAGATTCCACAGGTGGGAAATATCTGATGTGCGTGGGTGATTCAGGGGTGCCAGAGGGATTGGCAGGCCGTCCAACCCAGCCGGCAGGACATCCAATACCGGTCGCTAATCTCCGATTTCCCGTCTTGCCAGGACTGAGGCCAGCCGCCAAGGTCCGGCGCATGTCACGCACACACCGCATCACGATACTGGCCGGAGACGGCATCGGCCCGGAAGTCATGGCCGAGGCCCTTCGGATCCTCGAAGCCGCAGCCTCACGCTTTGAATTTGCCATTTCCAGCAGCGAACACCTGGTGGGCGGTGCGGCCATCGACGCCACCGGCCACCCGCTGCCACCAGCCACCGTGGCTGCCTGCGAAGCCGCCGACGCGATTTTATTTGGCTCGGTGGGAGGTCCGAAATGGGAGTCCCTGCCACCGGAGATTCAACCGGAACGCGGCGCCCTGCTGCCCCTGCGCAAGCACTTCGGCCTTTTTGCCAACCTGCGCCCCGGCGTGTGCCTGCCGGCTCTCACCCATGCCTCACCTGTCAAACAAGAACTCATCGCCGACGGCTTCGACGTTCTCTGTGTGCGAGAACTCACCGGCGGCGTGTACTTTGGAAAACCCAAAGGCCGCCACGAGGAAAATGGTGAGGCAGTGGCCCTCGATACCATGATTTACCACAAGAGTGAGATCCAGCGCATCGCTCGCGTCGCATTCACCGCCGCCATGGGCCGCAAAAAACGCCTGCTCTCGGTGGACAAGGCCAACGTGCTCGCTTCCTCGGTGCTGTGGCGCGAAACACTCATCGAAATCGCCCGCGAATTCCCCGAAGTGGAACTCTCCCACATGTATGTCGATAACGCCGCGATGCAGCTCATCCGCCGCCCCGGCTCGTTCGACGTCTTAGTCACCGAAAACTTGTTTGGCGATATCCTCTCCGACGAGATGGCGATGATCTCCGGCTCTCTGGGCATGCTCCCATCCGCCTCGCTCGGCGTGCGCAAGGACAACGGACTCTATTTCGGCCTGTATGAACCCTCTGGCGGCTCCGCCCCAGACATCGCCGGCCAGGGCATCGCCAACCCCATCGCCCAAATCCTCTCCCTCGCCATGCTCCTGCGCTTCTCCCTGGGCGAAGTCCAAGCCGCCGATGCCATCGAAGCCGCCGTCGCACAGACCATCGCCGATGGCCTGCGCACCGGCGACATCGCCACCGGCCGCGATGGCGAAACGCGCGTCGGCACCGCCGCCATGGGTGCCGCCATCCTGGCCCGCCTATGAGCCGCCTAACCGACTTCAAGAGCAACCCTTGAGCATCATCTCACAGGCCCGGAGATGGGTCCCTAAGCCCAACGCTGAGTTCTGGATTGATGATGTCAGCGGTCACCCAAAGTGCACCACCTGATGGTCACTTGTTAGGATTCAAAGTGCACCACTCGCGGATGTGAAAACAGCTTCCTTCCAGGCATCGCAGAGGTGCATGGAAGCGGGGCATGGCCAACATCCTCAAAGTG
>CAIKHZ010000066.1 GCA_903827375.1 Akkermansiaceae bacterium | reverse complement strand
TTTGGGGCTGAGATGGGAAGGCCACCCAAGGCGTTGCCCTGGGCTGGCGTGGGACGCCCCTTTGGGGCTGAGATGGGAAGGCCACCCAGGGCGTTGCCCTGGGCTGGCGTGGGACGCCCCTTTGGGGCTGAGATGGGACGGCCACCCAGGGCGTTGCCCTGGGCTGGCGTGGGACGCCCCTTTGGGGCTGAGATGGGAAGGCCACCCAAGGTGCCGCCCTAGGCTAACAGGAAACGCCCCTTTGGGGCTGAGATGGGAAGGCCACCCAGGGCGTTGCCCTGGGCTAACATAAGTTGCCCCTTTGGGGCTGAGGGCAAGGCGCGATGGATTCATAGCAGCGCTTTGATAGATTTCAGCACCTCCGCGCTCTCGGCGTCCAGCGCAGCAATTTCGTCCATGATGGCCTGCGGGCTGCGGTGGGTAATTTCCTCGCCGCCGTCCGGGTTTTTCACGGATAGGTCGAACCCTTCGGCTGCGCTCAGGGACCGGACGTCCAAATTCCAACTTTTCTTGGTTACCGGCCCTTCCTCGGCAACAGCACCGGTGGCTGAGGTTCTCGAAGCCGCAAGCCTGATGAACTCGGCGAGGTCTGCGTCGTTGAGCGGGTTGGTTTTGCCCATGTTGCGGCCGGGGTCGAGTTGATAGAACCAGACCTTGCGGGTGGGTGCGCCCTTGTCGAAGAACAGCACCACGGTTTTCACGCCGGCACCAAGGAACGTGCCGCCGGGGCAGTCGAGGACGGTGTGAAGGTTGCAACTTTCCAACAGGAGCTTTCTCAAGCTCACCGAGGCGTTGTCGGTGTTGGAAAGGAACGTGTTCTTGATGACGATGCCACCGCGACCCCCGGCTTTGAGGATCTTGATGAAGTGCTGGAGGAACAGGAATGCGGTCTCGCCGGTGCGGATCGGGAAATTCTGTTGGACTTCCTTGCGCTCCTTGCCGCCGAAGGGCGGATTGGCCAGCACCACGTCGTAGCGGTCCTTTTCCTGGATGTCGGCGAGGTTTTCGGCGAGCGTGTTGGTGTGGATGATGTTGGGGGCCTCGATGCCGTGGAGGATCATGTTCATGATCCCGATGACGTAGGCCAGCGACTTCTTCTCCTTGCCATAGAAGGTGCGGGTTTGGAGCGTGGTGAGATCCTTGGTGGTGAGCTTGCTGTGGGATTTCAGATACTCAAACGCCTCGCACAAGAAGCCCGCCGACCCGGCGGCACCGTCGTAGATTTTTTCGCCGATCCTCGGGGCCACGACCTTGACGATGGCGCGAATGAGCGGGCGCGGTGTGTAGTATTCGCCGCCGTTGCGGCCGGCGTTGCCCATATTCTTGATCTTGGCCTCGTAGAGGTGGGAGAGTTCGTGCTTTTCCTTTTGCGAGCCGAAGCGCAACTCGTCCACATGGTCGATGATCTCGCGGAGGTTGTAGCCGCTCTGGATCCTGTTGCTGATTTCGCCGAAGATTTCGCCGATCTTGTATTCGATGGTGTTGGGGCCGCTGGCACGCTGCTTGAAGCCATGCAGGTAGGGGAAGAGCTTCTGGTTGACGAAATCGCGCAGGTCGTCGCCGGTCTGAGCCTTGTTGTGGTCGATCTGGGCGCCCTTGGTCTTGGGGGCCGCCCATTTCGACCAGCGGTAGGCGGGATCGAGGATGAAGGCGTATATTTTGCCCTCCAGCTCGGCCTCCATCGCCTTGTCGTGTTCCAGGGAATCGAGGTATTTGAGGAACAGCAGCCAGGAACTCTGCTCGGTGTAATCCAGTTCACTGGTGCATCCAGCGTCCTTCCACAGAACGTCGTCGATGTTTTTGAAGGCTTGTTGGAACATGCGGGGGAAAATAGTGAAGCGGGTTGCGGACGCTGGATCATCAGCGGCCTGCGGGGGCGGAAAACGGAGGATTGGAGAGAAGATAGGGCGAGTCCACCTCGGGCCGGATGACCGCCAGAATGTGATGCGGGGTGAACCAGAGCGATGGGCGCCCGGCGACGAGGAACCCGCCGGTGCCGACACTGGGTTCATGTTGCACGGCGTCAGGCGGAGATTTGGCGGGATTGACTTCGGGGTCCATGATTCTGGGCGTGGGGTCGGATGTAAAAAATCGGAGGGCTATTTGCGTGGACGGGGCCATTTGAAAATCGGATGGCGCGTTGGGGGGGCAAATCCCCTCCCAACCATCCAGACGGGTTAGAGCTAGTCATTTCCAGCGGTCCTGCCAAGGAAGAAAACAGCATTCTCCTGGATCCGAACCAGGGGCACCCGTTAAGGACGCGCAGGTTATTCATCCCCCGCACGGACGTCTTCCCTCACCCCATCCGCATCCGTTCCAGGGCGGCGTCCAGCTCAGCCTTCCTGAATCGCACCGCCCGGCCGATTTTGTAATAGGGAACCAGACCGGCCATGCGCCAGCAATAGAGGTTGCGTTTGCTGACCCTGAGGTAGGCGCAGGTGTCTTTTTCGGTGAGGAGAGGGGAGGGTGCTTGTTCGGTGCGCGGCGAATCGGTTGGCGTGTCCATGCCGGTGTTGGCCATGTCAACCACTGCCTAACTGAACGTGTGGCGACAAATGGCGACAACCAGATTGCCACCGCGGTTCCAGTTGGCAAAATGGCGAAAAAATCTGATGGCAAACAGCGGCCAATTACGGCTAATAAAAGCTGTAACATGCTTATTATGAACGGATTACGACACTCTCTTAATCAATTGGTCCTAGGTTCAAGTCCTAGCCGGGGTACCCCCTGATAATCAATGACTTAGGGAGCCGAAAGGCTCCTTTCCGAGCGAGATCAACGTGAATAGCCCCCGCTAGGTCCAATCAGATTTCTCTAGCCATCTCGGTGCGGTCTCGTAGTTTCCTGCTCGTTCGCCTTCGTTGCAGGCTACCGCAGGCAGAACAAGTCGTGGATGCCAAGCCGCTGGAGTCTATCCTTTCACCAACCAACTTCACTTCAACATCGCGGCGTGCCACACCTTAACGTTCGGCAAAATTATGAAGAACTCCACGATAGTCGTATTCTTAGCTCTGGCATCACTCGGGTCAGCTGCTCCATCGAAGGAGCTTTCATTTTTGAAATCCCCAGTGAATGATATCTTCGATGAACTATGAGCCGCTTCTTCTGCATCTCTGCAACAGGCGGGCTACGGCACCGAAGTGAGGGAAGGGGTGACGCGGACTCGATAGAAGCCGCTCGTGGCGCCGGGCGACGGCGTGATGGAGGTGGACCACGCGGTGGGGGTCTCGACAGGTATGCACGACTGGCTTTTCCATGAACCCGCGGCGAGGTTTGAGCGTGCTTCCAAGGCATAGGTCAAGCCAAGGGTGTCCTTGTTAATGGATAGAGTAAGTTGGCCACCCACGTGGCCGATGTTGAGTGCTGGAATCGGGTAGCCATAAGTATCTACCAAATTGTAGATGTCGCTGCGGCGGTAACCATCGGCACCGGTGACGCCGGCTAGCGCCTTCATGGCCGCATGGAAATTCTGCCAGTCGTTGTTCAAGGCGGCACCACGGGCGGCATAATAGAAGTGGTCCCTGGCAGCGAGCCCCTGAGCCAGGGCACTTGCGTCGAGCGTGCGAAACGCCGCCTCGTCCATCAGTTGGTCGAGAATTTGCTGGGCTTGATAGGCATACCAATTCCGGCGGTTGTTGAACAACATCGTGACGGCTTCACCTAGCACTGCCTGGCGCTCGCCGGCTGCGATGCGAGCCTGCCAAGCGTCGGCTTGCGCTTGGGCCGTGGCGCGTTCAAACGGCCCGCCCTGCATGCGGTTATTGAGAATCCAAGTGAATGCGGCGGTTTGGACGTCGGGCGGTGCGACTTGGTGGCCGCCAGTAAACGAGAAGTTTTTGACGATTGCGCCGCACGATCCGATGTAGATGGCGTCGGGCGTCAGGTAATTCAGTCCGCCCCAATCTGTGTTGCCGGTGGTGCGCGCGACTAACAATCCGGGGCGCAACCAGTCTTCAGGCGGATAGATCCCATTTGATTCCCCCAACCAACCGCCCATCGGAATCACACCCGCCGTGTGCTGGCCGCGGAACCGGCTGAAGCCGTAGGAGGCCACCCCGCCGCCGGACCAACCGCCGGCCATTTCCGCCGAGGGATCGAACACGAGGCGCTGTCGGACGTCGCGTGTTACGGCGTAGATTTCGTGCCAGACCTCGTCCCAACCGATGCCATCGGAGAACTTGAGCAGGCCAATGACAATGATCTGCATGGTGGCGGCGACGTCCTGAAAGTCCGACACCTCTCCGCCACCGGTTGGACTGAAGGTATATATAATAGGCAACGGAGGGGCATCGACGGCATAGTTAGGCGGCAGATAGACGTCATAAATGATCGAGGGATTTTCCCGACATGTCACCCGGCCGTGTTCGCCGGCGACCAGCGGAAAGATCGGCTCCGGATCATCCTCCGCGATGATTGCAGTGAGCGCTTGCGAGGAAAATCTTGTGGCATGGTAGGCAGAGCCGATGCTCATCACGATGGATTTCCCGGTGCCCGAGTAAACGGTGTTGGGTACTGCTGTTAGGGTGAGCGCCCCGCTCAATTGCCCCGCCGGAATCAGGATGCTGGAGGTGGAGGGCGTGAAGTCAGTGGTTAGCGTGGCGGAGCCGGCGTACGCCAGCACCACGGTCACGTCCTTGGTGTGTGCGGCTGATAGAGTGGCTGTCACGGTGGCCGTGCCGCCGGCTTCGGCCAGCGGACTGCCTGATAGTGAGAGCGTGACCGTCGGTTGCATGGCTACGGTGAAGACGCGCAGGGCACCGTTGGCGGCGGTGACGAGATACACCTGCGGATCGGTGAAATCCCTGCTGGTGCCGGATGCCGGGACACAGGTGGCACCGGCGGACAAGGTGAACGTGGGTGCCAGGGCCGTCACCGACGTGCCTGCCGGAACACTCCGTGAGATTTGATTTCCGGCAATTGCCGCGCTGCCGAGGCCTGGGAAGGTGAAGTTGGTGATGTAATTGAGCGCGTTGGGCGGCGTGATATGATGCAGGGCATAGCCTTGGAAATGGACTTCATCGCCCTGGCCGCCGGACGACGCTTGTTGTTTCCTGGAATACTGCATGTTCAAGCTGGTGTCTTGGGCCGTCCAGGTGATCGTCATCATGCTGGGGTTGCCTGACCAAGTGGTTTCCGGGCTGCCCTCGACGGCCACCGTGCCATTGTTAGGAGCTTCCGAGATCAATTGCAGGCGATAGGTGCGGCCGATGGTCAGGCCATTGATGCACATATCTGAGCGGGAATCGGTAAGCTATTGGGGATAAACGACACTAGGCTGCCGTTGATTTCTACCGAAACCACGGCATCAGGGCGAAGACCAACAGGAGCACCAGAAAGGCCACCCCGGATACCGGATCGTGATGGGTGAAGACGCCAGCCACGGTCAGGCCCATCAAGAACACACCCATCAGGATCTCGGTCCCCACCGACAGTCCCAGGGCGATGAAGCCCACCCATAGCCGGGTGGACGCGGTGGACGCGGACGGGAGACGTCGGACAATCCAACCCGCTACAACGTAAATGGCCCAGAGCATCAAGGGGCCTTCCAGGAGTTCGGCATACCGGACACCTAATCGGGGAACGACCCACAAGGTACGGATGGTCCCCAGAACGAAACCGGTTCCAAAGACGAGAGCAAAGTAAATGACCGCTGACTTGCAGATGGACGGAATCATATCGGTTCAATCAGCCGCGAAAGATGTCAAACGGCTCAATCTTGAGAACCTTGCGAATGCCGATGTAGCTGGAAATTCCGGCAATCAGGAGGACCATGCCAAACGCCAGTCCCATGTTGCCAAAGGTGATCATGGCGGCGTAGTTGGGCAATCGGTAGCGCGCGATCGAGATCATGAGGGTGACCAGGCCGATCCCCAGGCCATAACCAGTCAGCGCGGTGAAGGTCGCCATGAACAGGATCATGTAGACCAGGTCCCGTCCCTTGGCGCCGATGGCCTTGAGGGCTCCAAATTTCTCAAGGTTTTCCAGGATAAAGGTGAAGAACGTCTGACCGGAGATTGAAAGACCCACAATGAAGCTGATGACCGTCATCAACAGGATGTTGGTGCCAATCCCCGTTCGGTAGACGTAGAAGTTGGAAATCCGTTGATTGAATTCGTCGCGGGTCAGTGCGACATAGCCCAACCGTGCCACCGCCGCCTTGACCGTGGCAATGGCGTCCACGGTCTTCAACTCCACCAATACGTACGAAATCGTAAAACGGGTGGTGGGAATGTACTCAATGGCGCGGCTGTAGGTTGTGTACAGAGTCGGCACCCCGTTGAGTCCATTGGCGGCGACGCGGGCAATACCGACGATGCGTCCGTGGTGATCATTGAGCTCAAAACCGCCTCCGATCACCGGACTCTCAAGTTTCGGGTATTCCGCATCATGGACGACGACAAATGCCTTGTCGGCATAGATGTCCTGAATGTTGCCCTGCTCCAGATTCGGGCGTCCCAGGAGGCTGGCGTCATCGAGTCCGACGACATTGGCGGACTGATAGACGCCGCTGTCGAGCTTGACCATGGCTGAACCCATGAAAATGGGGACGGCATGAAGAACACCATCCATGCTGCGAACCGCATCCAGGAGGTAGTTGGGGAGCGGAATGGCGCTGCTGGCCGTGTTCACTGCCGGGTCCATGATCCACATGGATGCACCGATGTTGGTGACGGTGGAAAAGGCCCGATTCAGGATGCCGGCAAACATGGCGGTCATCTGCATCATGAGAAAAACCGCAAAGGTGATTCCGATGAGCAGGGCTGAGAACTTCGCCTTGTCATTGATCAAGAGCTTGAAACCGATCCGCAGGATGCCGAGGTGTTTCATGAGGTCGCGTCACCGGGGGACGGGAGCTTCCGGAGATTCCAGACCTCCACCCATGGCTGTGAACAGGGCGACCGTGTCCTGATGCCGCTGGGCGACGGCTTCGAG
>CAIKHZ010000065.1 GCA_903827375.1 Akkermansiaceae bacterium | reverse complement strand
GTCCCGCACAAAATGACCCCAGCCCAAACTTTTCTCCCCAGACGCACCGAATATTTACACTTACTGACCCCATTGGCCGATGGGGTCAGTCCTCGCATGGTAACATTTCTTTGAGGTGTTGCTGGGCCGCCCACAGCCGACACTTAGGGAATCCGACTTGTTCGCTCCGTTGTCGAAAGTGAGGTCGAACGCTGGGTTCTGAGGTCTGGGCCTGATCCATCACGAATTTTGTTGCTCTGGCGGGCCGGCCGCTTACTCTGGCCTCCCCGCGAGGGACACTTATGGCGATCCAAGGAGCACTACTGGCACAGGCCTGCGCGAAAGCAGCCGATGAAATCCAAGCGGAAAATATCCGTGTCTGGGACATGCGTGGCGTCTCCAGCCTCACCGACTTTATGGTCGTCTGCGCCGGCTCGTCCATGCCTCACCTCCGGGCCATCCTCCGCGACGTCTCAGACTTGGTCGAGGAATGGCATGGCCAGCGCCCCGCCAATACGGAGGGCAAGGCCGACACCCGCTGGGTCGTCCTGGATTACATCGACGTGATGGTCCATGTGATGCATCAAGAAATGCGCGACTATTACGGTCTTGAGGAACTTTGGGCCAAGGCCAAGGAAGTTTCCTGGCGCGAGTTGCCTGTGAGTGCCCCGCTGGCGTGATCCCAAGAATCCAATCCGGGTAATTTCCACCGCGCCAGGCGGAATCCTCAAAATCGGCATTGCCAAAGTCACCTTCGGCCCCTAGCCTCCCTTCGCGACCGTTTATGGACAGGTGTCAGAGTGGTCTAATGAGCACGCTTGGAAAGCGTGTGTGGGTGTAAGCTCACCGAGGGTTCGAATCCCTCCCTGTCCGCCATGTCACCGGTGGTGACATTTTCTATACGGGTCCAAGAACACCGGTGATGGGGTATGTGGAGACCCTGATTCGAGATGCACCCTGCAAAATTGAAGCTCTGCGTGATGTGAGCGGACTGGGCCGTGAGGAGAGCTTTTCCCAATGTCGCCTTGCCAATAGCCACTGGCTGTGAAATACTCAGGTTATGCAACCCGCAGCTGCAATATCTGCTGACAATCTCGACTTTGCTTGGGACCGTCCTGAGACGGCAGAGTCGCTGCATCGCCGACTGGCGACCCGCACTGGCGCGGAGTGGCTGCGGACGGCAGCGTGGCTGATGCGGGAAGCGCGGGTGGAGCAGGTCTGGGAGTTTTTGACGCTCCGGGAGGTAGCGGACCGTTTTCCGCAGCTCAGCCCCATGCTGGGGCACCGCCGTCCCGTGTGGGAACATCTCCTTCGCTGTGCTCATGAACTGGGAAGACTCTAAAGCTTGTACGCCGCTCAAGCGGGACTTCCTCCGGGCATGGTTCTTCCAAGAGCGGCGGTTTTTCCTCACGGGGGGCAGCGCCCTCGGGCTTTTCTATCTGGATCACCGCCGCTCCTATGACCTCGACCTCTTCACGAGCGAGGAGGTGGCTGGCAAAGAGGTTCAAAACCTCGTGAGCAGAGTGAAATCGTGGATGTCGTGGTGGACCGGGTGCCTCAGTTGGATGTTGAGAAAGCCAGTTTTGACGGCATCCGGGTGGACACACTCAGGGAGATCGTCGCTAACAAGCTTACAACCCTGCTCAGCCGCTCGGAGTTGAAGGACTTGGTCGATCTCTATTTCCTTGAGCAAGCCGGGCACGACCTGCTGGCTGCCATTCCCGATGCCCAGGCCAAGGACCGCGGCTGGGAACCCGCAGTGGTTGCCATGCTGCTAGACGGGTTGAACACTGACGAACTGCCCGCATGGATGATCCGCCAACTGGCTCCGTCTGATTTGAAGACGTTCCTCCAAAGGCTTCGTTTAGCGATGTCCAATCTGGCATTGCCGCCCGCCTAGCAAGTCAGTCATGCCCCGATCAATGCAGAGGGGTGTGGCGCCTCAACGGCTCGGCAAGGAAGTGGCTTTGAGGTGCTAATTGAACCGTATTGGCGGCAATATGACCTTGATCGGTAGTGCCGAACTGCCAGATGTGTGACGTATGATTCACAAGACCGCATCAGGCAAAGCGTTCGCTAGAGAGCGACTTCTCGTCAAAATCTGAACTCAATTGCCGCACACTGGGTCAACGTGACGGCTCCCCCTGGCAAATCGACGTTGCGATCATTCCCAGCGGAACCGGTGTGGGCTGGGAGGTGGAAGTTTAGACAAATCCGCTGTTGCCCGGCGGTTTTTGGCAGCGCACTTCTCCACCATGAAAGCCTTCTCCCACCTTTGCAGCACCTTTGCCATCGTCATCGCCTCGTCGCTAGGTCCGCTGCACGCCTACACGGTGGCCGAGATGAAACAAATGGAGGTCAAGGTCGAGCAATTGGTGGCCAAGAACACACCCGCAGTGGTTTCCCTGCTCGGCGAGGCCATCCCCGGAGCCGGCTCGGGAACACTCGTCTCGGCCGATGGTCTCATTCTAACTGCGGCTCATGTGACCCGCGGCAACGAACACATGACGGTGATTTTCCCCGACGGCCACTCGCTGAAATGCACCGTGCTGGGTGCCAACTACACCACGGACGTGAGCTTGGCAAAAATCGACGAAGCCGGGACCTATCCGTTTGTTGAGCTCGGGGATTCGGACCAACTTGAGCCGACGACAATGGTGGTAGCGATGGGGCATCCAGGTGGCTTTGACCTGCGACGCACGCCGCCTGTGCGCATCGGGCGGATCAACCAGAAGAACCCGGGCGGCTTCCTGATGAGCGATTGCACACTGGTTGGAGGTGACTCCGGAGGCCCGCTGTTTGACATGGATGGCCGCGTCGTCGGCGTTCATTCATCCATCTCCGAGTCTCTTACTTTCAATCGCCATGCCCCGGTAAACGCCGCCAAAACCGATTGGCAAAAACTCCTCGATAGCAAAAATCGCTGGGGCACCTTGCCCGGTACTCCTGCACCCGGTGCCGCGCGCCAGCGTGCCATGCTGGGCGCAGTTCTCGATCTGACAACCCAGGGCGGGGTCGCCCTCAAGGAAGTGCCACCTAAATCGCCGGCCGCCGAAGCCGGTCTCCAAACCGGCGACGTGATCGTGAAATTCAATAACCGCGCCATTCAAAACGCCGAGCAGCTGAAGGCACGCTTGCTCCGCGCCCGACCGGGTAGGAAAGTGGAGCTTGCCTACCGCCGCGGGGAAACTGACGGCCGCGCGACGGTAACACTCATTTCCGAAGCGGAACTCATCCGCCGCATGAACCCCAGCGAAAACCCGCCGGAGGTGCCTCAGGCTGCAGCGGAGTCCACTGCCCCCCCCAAGCCGCAGGCGACCGGCCCGTTTGCTGATTTATTGGAAAACCTCCGGCGCAAGGGGCAAGCCAACGGTGGCGGCCGCGAACCGCAATGGAAACCTAACGAACTCGAAGGACTGTTGCGCGGAACACTCGAAAAACAAGGCGTCGCCAAAAACACCCTCAAGCACGCCGTGCTCCCCGATCTGCTCCGCTTGATCCAAGAGCACAACCCCGATGCAACGCAAACTCACAATTTCGAGGGCCTCGAACCCTTGCGCGACCTGCTCGTGCTGATGGACCCGAAGCTCCAAGGCAAACTTGACGACCAATTTCACGGTATGCTCGACGGTTACCGGCCGGGTTGTGGTGCCGCCTCAAAGGCCACAGTCATGTTCCGCGATGGCAAACAACCCAAGGAACTCCTCGCCCTCGGCACCTGCGTCAATCCCGATGGCTGGCTGCTAACCAAAGCCAGCGAAATCGTCACCGCTGCCGAACCCCAATGTTTGGTCAACGGCGAGTGGCTCGCTGCCAAGATCGCCCACACATGGCAGGAACACGATCTTGCATTGGTCAAAATCCCCGCGCAGCAACTCCCCGCCGTCACTTGGTCCCCGCTACCGACCCCAGCCATCGGTGCTTTCATCGCCGCCGTCACCCCCGACGGTGAGGACCCTGCCGCCATCGGCTTGGTCAGCGTCGCCACCCGCACACTCTTGGACAAAGGCCGCGGCTTCCTCGGCGTCCAACTTGAGGCAGACGCCCAGGGCGTGATGGTTCGCCTTGTCATCCCTAACGGAGCAGCGGCTGCTTCCGACGTGCAGCCTCACGACCGCGTGCTCGAAGTGGACGGCACCAAGCCAGACACGATTTTCAATTTCACGAAGCTCATTGCGGCACACAAAGCCGGTGAATCCGTCAAACTAAAACTCCAACGGGGCGAAACCGTGATTGAAAAGGACATCGCTCTGGGAGATCGCGGCAATAGCCCCGCTGCCCACGCCGAGCGGGGAACCGACAAAATGGACTCCATGGGTAGCACCCTCAGCAAGCGCAAGGGCGACTTCGCCAGCGTCCTCCAATGCGACTTTCCCCTCGACGCCAACCAATGTGGTGGACCCGTGAGTGACCTTGACGGCAACGTCGTCGGCTTGGTCATCGCCCGCTCGGGCCGCGTCGAAACCCTGCTGCTCCCCAGCTCCACCGTGCGTGAAGTCCTCGCCAGCGTGGACCTCTCCAAAGAGGCAGCCGCCCTCCCGGCCGCTCCCTGATTTTTCCAGTCTCATACGCATCAGATCGCCGCCCGATGCCTTCAGTTTCAGGTGTCGAAATTGTTGCAATCGAGCGGTTGCCGTAGCGCGACTGGATCCTAGTTTGGTCATGAAGATGGTTGTCGGCATCGCCATGCTGAAGCCCATCTCTCATCTAATTATTTTGGATTCCCCCCCATTCACTCAACCAGCAGGCTCCTGCCGATTGCTTTCCCCGTTCAAGAAATCCTGATTCTCAGTTTTGAACGAGCGCCGTCGAGGGCTCGATGCCGGGCGCAAAATTTTTGACAAAACTGATTCAAGCATTTCGTTACCGTTTTTGGAAAGTACCCCTATGAAAACCCATCAAGTATATCCAAGCCAGTTCTCTCGCCCCCGATGCTTGAAATCGAGACTCGTTGGCGCATTGTTAGCCTCTCTGGCGTTGGCCTCGCCACGGCTTGCCGCCGCAACCACCTCAAGTGCAACATTCACCACGGCGACCAATTGGAGTTCGTTGGCTTGGAGCCCCGGGGTCCCGGGTTCCACAGTCGGCGATATCGCTCAGTTGTCGGGTGGTGCCTCCGTCAACGTGACCCTGACCGCCCCGCAGACGCTCGGTCGCTTGCGGCTGATCACCAGTGGCGGCTTCAATATCTCGTTTTTGGGCAGCTCCATCACATTTGATAACACATTCGACGCTACTAACAATCCCTCCGGCACCGGTCTGGCATCGCTCCTCATGACCCGCAATGCGGCGGACTCTCTGGCTCTTCAGCTCAACAGTGACTTGGTCCTCAACTCGGACTTGGTGACAACCTGGGGCCGCGTGCAAAACCGCGTGCAGAAACTCGGCGGTGTCATCAGCGGCACCGGCCGCCTCGCGGTCAATTACGCCATCGTCCCACCCGAAGGCCCGGACACCGCAACGGCTGTCAATCTGAATGGCGGAGGGCATATTTTCAACCTCGGCAGCAGTGGCGGTCTGGCAAACACCTATTCCGGGGGCACCGACCTGAGGGCCGCCAACAGTGCCTGGGCCTCGGCGATGTTCCGGTGTTTCAAGACCGATGCTCTCGGAACTGGCACCAGCGCCGGACGCCTCTATCTGTATCAGGCGGCATTGGACCTGAGCACTTTCAACCAAACCGTCGGCGGATTGTCCGGCGGTACGAACAGCTCCAAGATCGGCACCGTCAGTGCAACGGCCGGCACCAGCACGCTCACCGTCAATTTCGACAACTCCAAAGGCCCGTTCAGCTTCGCCGGTGCCATCATGGATGGCAGTTCCACCGGCGTTACCGGAGCATTGCGCACACTCGCCCTCAGCCTGACCGGTTCCGGCACCCAAGCTCTCACCGGTGCCAGCACCTACAGCGGCGGCACCACAATCACTAACGGTGTTTTGCTAGCCAACAATACGACGGGCTCCGCCACCGGCAGCGGCGCGGTGACGGTCAATGGCGGGGTGTTGGGAGGCAGCGGCAGCATCAGCGGCCCGGTGACGGTTAACTCCGGGGGCAACATCAACCCGGCAGGTTCTGCCGTCGGCACCCTCACCATCAACAACACCCTGACACTCAATTCCGGCGCAACCTGCACGTTTGAACTTTCTAATGATTCCATCAATGGATCTAACGATAAACTTGCCCTCACCGGGCTTGCCACCCCTGGTAGTGCCATCACCGTCAACATTGATGCCGCCAGTCTGGACGTTTCCAATGATTATGTGCTCATGACTTGGACCGATGCGTCCGCCCCTGCGTTCAACGCAACACCGACGTATCTTGGAGCCACCCCTGGGCAAAGTTATACAGTCGTCGTTGACAACAGTCTCAAACAGGTTCGGCTACACCCGCAAGTGACAACCTGGACAATCACCGTTAGCACTGGGGCTAACGGCTCGATCGTGCCTGCCGGACCCGCCGTCCCGGTCAATGACCACGCAACCCAAGTTTTCACCATCACGCCGGCCCCGGGCTATGTCGTTGGCGACGTGGTCGTGGATGGCAGCAACGATTTGGGCGCTGTAAGCTCCTACAGTTTTAGCAGCGTGACCAGCGCGCACTCGATTTCGGCCACCTTCGTCAGTCTATCTAATCAAACGATCACCGCATCGGTGGAGGGAACCGGCGGCACCATCAGTGATCTTGGCGGGACCTCCGTCCCGGCTCGTTCCGATAAGCTCTACAGCATCACTCCCGATTTCGGTTTCAAAGTCCAGGATGTGATTATTGATGGAACAACTCATCTGGGTTCCGTAACTTCCTACACGTTTCCGTTCGTCATCACCAATCACACCATCGATGCGTCGTTTTCCGTCGCGGATCTTTATTGGGATACCGACCCGGCGGCGGGCCTGCAGCCCGGCACCGGCTCTTGGGATGCCGGGAGTACCGCGCTTTGGAACCCCAACGCTGCGGGCAATGCCTCGCTGATGCCTTGGCAACAAGGCTGGCAAGCTCACTTTTCCAATGGCGGTGCCAATTCACTCACCCTGAGCGGTACCATCTACGCCTATTCCCTCAACATTGAGACTAACGGCACCATCGTAAACCTCAGCGGCGACCTGCTCGAACTCGCCGCCGGAGGCATCACCGTGGCTGGAAATCAGGACAGCCACTCCATCGCCGCAGCCGTCACGCTGGACGTTGATCAGACGTGGACGCTCGGGCACAACCTCGCCGTTAGTGGAACCATCGGTGGTGCCGGCAAGCTAACCAAAGCAGGAGCCGGGGCTCTAAGCCTTTCTGTTCCTAACGCCCTTGACGGTGGCACCGTGATAAGTGCAGGCACCTTGAACATCAATGACACAGGTACTCTGGGCAGTGGCGGCACCGTGCTCAGCGCCGGGACCGGCAAGTTGAACCTCAACAACCCCGATGCTCTGGGTACCGGTTCTCTCACCCTCAGCGGTGGCACGATCAACAATGCCAGCGCCGGTGCCGTCACGCTGTCTGGCAGCAACAGCCAAAACTGGAATGGGGATTTTACCTTCACCGGCACTCAGGACCTTAACCTCGGTAGCGGTGCAGTCGCCCTCACCGGCAATCGCCAGATCACCGCAAGCGCCAAGACGCTAACGGTCGGCGGCACCCTCACCAGCACCGCAAACCTAACCAAGGCTGGGGCGGGCACACTGGTCCTAACTTCGGCGGGCTCGACGGTCTCCAAGCTCAGTGTTACTGGCGGCTCACTGTTCATTGGGCCCGGTGGGGATATGACATCATCCGGAGGTGGACCTCTCGACCTGACTGGCAAATCATCACTGGTTGTCACCGATGCCACATTGACTGTCCCGTCTGTCAGTCAGGCGCATGACGGCCAAGTTGCCACGGCGGTAATCGCCGGTGCCAGCACCGTGAATCTAACCGGCGACTGGTCGATCGGCTTCAACCAAGGCTCGGGCAGTCTGATCATTCAGGACACCGCCAGCGTGAACGGCGGCACCAGCACACTTCGCATGGGAAGTGCCAATATCCGCGATAACTATGTTGCCTTGAGAAACAACGCCAAGGCCACCTTCAACGCCGGGGTGATCGTGTTCGATACCAGTGGCTACGCAGAGGGCGGACCCGGCAGCGGCTCGGTCCTCGAAGTGAATGATGCCGCCAGTCTAACAACTAGCGAGATGACTATTGCCAACAGCCTGCCTGAGTTCAACTTGACTCATCCGAAGTACGGCTCCGGCCAGGTTTATCAGTCAGGTGGGCTGGTGACCGTCAATGGCACGGTTGGGATGGCCTTGAGCAAGACTGCGGCAAGCGACCAGCTCACCGGCACATACAACCTGAGTGGCGGCGTGCTCGCGGCGAGGCAGATCAGCAACGGTTCCGCCACCTACCGAGGCACCGCCAACCTCAATTTTCACGGCGGAACCCTCGCATCAAATAACACGGTCGCCCAAGCTGATTTCATCAATCTGGGCAGCGGCGGGAGTCTCTACATCTATGAAGGTGCCACCATGGATGATGGCGGCCAGTTGGTCACCATCAACCAGCCAATGCTCACACCCAACGCGGCTCAGCAGGGATTGGCGTCCATCACCGTCACGACGCCACTCGGTGCGGTTGGGGCGTTTCCCGTGCCGCCTGAAGTGTATATCTCCGGCGGAGGTGGCAGTGGCGCGACGGCTATTGCAGTGCTCAACAGCTCCAGCCAGGTCAGTGCGATCAAGGTCACCAATCCAGGTTTGGGCTACACCTCTGCGCCTACAGTTCAGTTGAGATATCAGGGCGTCTCCACGGCAGTTTCCTCGGGCATCAATCTGGCCGACAACGCCTACACGGGCGGCCTGACCAAGATCGGCGGAGGTATCTTAACTCTAACGGCTGACAACACCTACACCGGTGCCACGTCAGTGAACCAGGGCACCTTGGTAGTCAACAACACAACCGGGTCGGCAACGGGCAGCGGAAATGTGACAGTTAGGTCAGGTGCAACATTGGGCGGCACGGGTGCCATTGCCGGTGCGGTTGACCTTGAGTCCGGCGGCAGGCTGCTGGCTAACATCACCAACTGGGTGGGTGGCACTTGCTCTAACATCACAGTCGCCTCGCTCACCCTGCCCGGCATCTGGACGGTTCGTGTGAGCGCCGATAGCTCCTTCACCGAGGAAAACCATGCATTCCAATTTCTAACTGCATCCGGTGGCATCACCGGTTTCACTGCCCCGAGCGTGACCGGTGGTCCTGGCACCGGGACATGGGCGGTGCGGCAGAATTCGATTGATAGCCGGATTTTGGAGCTCGTTTACACATCAGGTGGAGCCAATGCTTATGCGAGTTGGTCCGGCACGCTGGGTGATTTTAACCTCGACGAGAACCACGACGGCGTCGCCAATGGCTTGGCATGGATGCTCGGGGCGGCAAACAAGTCGGTCAACAGCAGCAATTTGCTGCCCAAACCCGGCAATATTGGCGGCGCACTTACTTTGGACTTCGTCTGCTTGAAACCGGCGGGGATGGGGGTCACTGCTAGCTTGGCTGTGCAATTCAGCGTTGACCTCGGGCTGGCTGACACATGGCATTCCGCCGCTGTCCCGGACCTGCCAGCCGTCCCAGGCACCAGTCAAACGATCAACGGCGTCGTGTTTATGGTCAGCGAGGCTGACGCCCTCCATAACCATGTGCTTGCCGAGATTCCCCAATCCGGCCCGGTCGGCAAACTCTATGGCCGACTCATGGCCACCGGCCCGTGAATGCAGATGCCTAGTGCGGCTTGCCTAACAATGATATCATGGCTTTGCCGAACGCGTCTCCAAGAAGGAAATAGGTCTCGCCATTTTTGAATTCGTGATACCCCTCGCCAGTGGGCGACTCGCTTTCCGGCCTCACGAAGTCATGGGTGACGACGAATTTAGCGGTGCCAGCAAACTCCGGTTTCTCGGCGACCGCTTGCTGCGCCTTGCGGATGGTGACCGCTGCGGCCTCCTTGCAGTCGGCACCCCAGGGGCCGGTGAACTCTCCGATGACCACCGGCAGCTTGGGGGTTTTGAGCTCCTTGCGCAGGTCATTGATCAGATTGGTCAGGTTCTTCTCATATTCCGGCGTGCCCTTGTCCGGGCTGCAGAAGTCGTTCCAGCCGTGCCACCAGACGAAGCCGCATAGTTCGTAGCCTCCCCCGGTATAGCCCGGGAATTGCCCCTTCAGATCGCCGAGCACCTTGTTGACGGTAGCGATCATCTCGGTGTAGAACGGGCCCACTGTGCCGCCGGACGAAGGCGGCCGGAAGTCCTTCAGTAGATCCCTGCCACCCCAGGCGGTTTTGATAATGAGTACTTGGTTTTCAAAATGATCACCTAGCAAGTGACCAAACTGCATCTCCGGGCCGAACCACATCCGGCTGCCAAGATTCCAGCCGTAGCCGAATTCCAACCGCCCGTGGCGCGAGCCAAATTCATTCACATCATAGACCCAAACGTCATCGCGGCCTTCCGCCCATTCGCCCTTGGCATTCACCCAGTGCTTGAGCAGCGGGGCCTTCGCCGGATTCTTGAGCATCGAGGCCAGCGTGCCGGGCTTTTCGACCCCACCCTCGGGCACCGCCGTGACTATGCCCTGGCCCTGCATGTTCGACTGGCCCGCCAAAATGAAAACTTTGAGCGGGCCCTTGCCGACTTGTTTGAGAGACTTGGCGGGGGAGGGGGCTGCTGCTGCGGGCAATGCCGCTGCTAGAAGGATGGCGATTAGGAAGGTTCGGTTCATGATGGATGATGGTTCGGTGCTGGTGGTTGGCAAAAAATCTTACCATCCACAGCACTCTGGGTGGCCGATTCCATGAAATTTTCATGCCCCGCTAACTGCAGGCGAATGTTCTTCTATCCGGCGAATCGCCCGCCGTCAACCGTTTGCCTCAGGCTTCCCCCATTTCTCCGCAACTATTTCTCTGCTCCTCTGGGATTGCCGAGGGCGGGAAATTCGTCATGCTCGCTCCGCATGGATGCGCTGACGGACTGGCCGGAATTTTTGTTGGAGTTTTCGCGGGAAGCGGAAGCACGCGAGTTTGTTGGCCGGGAGTTGGTGGTATTGGCTGGCGGCCCCCTGATGGCATGGGAACGAGCGGCTGCGGGGCCACGGGTCTATGTATCGGCGGGCATGCATGGCGACGAGCCAGCCGGACCGCTGGCGCTGCTTGAGTTGCTCAAAGAGGGGTTTTTTGGCCCGGGCTATCATTGGTTGCTGTGCCCTGCGCTCAATCCGGACGGTCTGGTGGCGGGCAGCAGGGGCAATCGCGCAGGCATGGATCTCAACCGGGACTATTGGAAACGCAGGACACCGGAAGTGCGGGCGCATGCCGCGTGGCTTGAATCAGAGCCGGCACCGGACTTGTTTCTGTCCCTTCACGAAGATTGGGAGGCCACGGGATTTTACTTCTACGAAATCAACTTGGGAAGCGATGAACCGCAGCGGGCACTCTCCATCATCGAGGCGGTTCGCCCGTGGTGCAACCCGGAACCCGGCCCCGAAATCGACGGTCATCAAGCGCGTGCCGCAGGTTGGGTCTATCATGCGGCCGATGCCGATGTGCCGCACGGCTGGCCCGAAGCGATCTTTCTGGCCAAGCATGGCTGCCCGCTGTCGTTCACCTTTGAGACGCCCAGCCATCTGGAGATGGCCCTGCGCATTGCGGCGCTGATCGCCGCTGTACACGCCGCCTGCCGCGCCATCGGATCTTGAGCATGTGTTTGTTTCCCTGTCCCCATGTCTGATGTGGAACCCTGTCCATTGTTAGGGCTAAAGGTAACTGGCCATGAGGGGGCGCAGGGCGTCGATGGACTGTCTGTAGCAACTTCGATTTGAAAGGTGAATGCGTACCAACGGATGAACTGTAGACTCAGTTCAGTGCGGCGGTAGAGGGCGATGTAGAGGGTTTTGGGGAAGACGCGGCCGGCTTTTTGAGCATTGGCCTCGCGCCGGTCCAGATCCTTATGATAGGCGTCGATGACCTTGGTGTCCTCAATGGCTTCCTCGGTTTTGAGAGTGACCTTGAAGAGATGGAGCAGATTGTGGGTGATGCAGATGGCGATGGCCTGGACGGCTTTGGCGCTTGGTCTTTTGCCCCAGGCCTTGCGCTCGTCGAGTTTTTGCTCTTGTTGGTTGAAGGCTTTCTCGATGCGCCAGCGCAGGCGGTAGATTTCACCCAAGACGCCGGGAGGCAGGGTCATTTCGTTGGTGAGCAGGACGTGGATTTCGTCGCTGTCGGGGGAT
>CAIKHZ010000064.1 GCA_903827375.1 Akkermansiaceae bacterium | reverse complement strand
GGCTCCAATGCCAGCGGCACTAAGAATATCGCCCTAGCGTGGAATGCTGCGGGTCAGGTCGGCATCGGGTCCACTTCATCCTTTGCCGCCACCAACAAACTCACCCTGCAGGGCGACGACGCCAGCACACCCGCCCAACAGTTGGTCATCCGTGGCAATACGGATCCGACCAAGCGGCTGGCCATCGGCTTCGACACCACCGCCAACCAGTCAACCCTGCAATCGTACACCGCCGCCTCCACCTTCGGCAACCTGCTGCTCAACCCGAGCGGCGGCAACGTGGGCATCGGCACCGCGACGCCCGGCGTCCCGCTCACGTTTGCCAGCACCTTGGGGGATAAAATTTCCCTTTGGGGTCAAGGACCCGAGGGAGTGGGCATCGGCGTCGCGCTAGGAGAGCTTCAAATTCATGGCGGCAATTCTGGCGATGACGTGGTCTTCGGCTACGGCTCTTCGGCCGCGATGACTGAAACCATGCGCGTCAAAGGCAATGGCAACGTCGGCATCGGCACCAACAGCCCGGGGGCCAAACTCGACGTCAACGGCAACGTCAAAGTAGCAGGCGGCATCTACATGGGCAACGGCCCTGCCATTTACGGCAACAACAATGCCGGTGTTGCTGAGCTGTGTTTTTGGCCGAGGTCGAGCAATGGCACCTACTTGAATTTCGGATCTAATGGTTTTTACATCCGCAACAACGTCTCTAGTAACATCATGACCCTATTCGATAACGGCAACGTCGGCATCGGCACCAGCATGCCCGGCTACAAGCTCGACGTCACTGGCTCCTCCAATGTGACCGGCAACCATTTCGTCAGCGGCAACGTCGGCATCGGCACCGTGAATCCAGGGGCCAAACTTGAAATCGCCGATGGCTCCGCCGATGGTGCCAAATACGGCTCCCTGCAAATTACCCGGCCTGCCAGCGGCCACCTCGCAGCGCATCTTTCCTTTGTGCGGGCAGGCATGTCTGTCGTGGGCTTGGGTTACGGTCAAAGCACCAACATGTTTGGTTTTGGGGGAGGCACCACAGGCGCATTCAGCCCAAGCTGGCTAGCGGTTGATCCATCGACGGCCTTTATCGGCATCGGCACGACTAGCCCGATCTATCCGCTGCACGTGTCCAGGACAGTTGCCACGATCTACAATAGCACGACATCTGTAACAGCCAACACGAGCGCCAGCACCCCACAGCTCGGCAATCCCGATTACTATGGTGCCAACGGCTCGGGTAACGGTTCTTATACCTGGCCCACCTGTATCTGGGCCGATGGAGTGGTCGCTGGAACAGCATTCTTTGCGATGTCGGATCAGCGCATCAAGGACGTGGTGGCCAGGTCATCTGCGGCTAGCGACTTGCAACTCATCAACCAGTTGCAAGTGACTGACTACCGGCTCAAAGACCGCATCGGCAGCGGTACCGCCATTCACAAAGGTTTCATTGCTCAGGAAGTCCGCAAGCTCATCCCGGAAGCAGTCAGCAGCTCCCGCAATTACATCCCCGACATTTACTTGTCGGCCACGCAGAGCGTTTACAATGCCGACGAAAAGCGCCTGAGCGTGACGCTGGCCAAACCCCACGCACTGGCCGTGGGCGATTGGGTGCGCATCTATGGCGACGATGCCACGATGGAAAGCCAGGTGCTCAAGGTGAAGTCCGCAACTTGCTTTGTGGTGGCCTCCGAGAAACCGGTGGCCAAGGCCTTCGTTTACGGCCGCCGCGTGGATGACTTCCTCGCCGTCGATTACAACCGCCTCTTCACCACAGGCATCGGCGCGATCCAAGAACTCGATCGCCAGATCAAGGAGAAGGACGCCCGGATCGCCGCGTTGGAAGCCAAGCTGGCCACCAAAGCGGATGATGATGCCTCCCAAAACACCCGCCTGGCAGCCCTCGAAAAACTCCTCAGCAAGCCCGCTGCCGCCGAACCCATCTCGGTCAAACGGGCCGGACCATGAAGAAAAGCAGTTAGTTGAAAGCAGATAGAACTTCGCGCCTCCGCTTGCTCTCGTTTTGCCTTCCGCCATGCCACTTTCCACTTCTCCACTTCTTATCGTTCGTTAGCACATACACCGCGTTCAACTATCAGCTTTTCCGACATCAGCTTTCAACTTTCAGCTTTCAACTTTCAGCTTTCAACTTTCAATTTTCAATTTTCAGCATTTCTACAACCTCCCCCCCATGAATACCCACCTGATCCGCTGCTTATCCGCCATTATAGCCGTGATGGCAGCCCCTCTCGTCCACGCGCAGTACGATGCATCGGCTGGCAACTTCAACTGGATCTACGCGCCCTACACAACGGGAGGAGTCGCGGCCTCGCCCTTCGGTCCGCCGACGCAGCAGGGAACGGCCAACAACCAGATCAACAACCAGGCGTCGTTTCCGCAGACGGCTAACAGCAACTTTCAAGGCGTTGGGCAAGTGGCGGGATCCACCAGCGCCAAGTCGGTGGCGACGGTGCCTGGGACCTACGTTTACTCCACGACCTATCCCTCGAACGCGGCCGGAGCCAATGCGGCATCGGTGGTGTTGGAGAACAGTTTTTTTGGTGGGGTCTTTGCATCCGGGGTGCCGCGATATCTGATGGGTGACGTGATGACCTCGCCACTCGTGACGGTCGATGGGACAACTCAGGCCCCTGCCAACTACTGGCGCCAAAAACCGGTGGAGCCGGGCGAAATCGTCAACGGTGGAACACCGGTGACTGCTTATTCAGTCAACGTGACAGCCAGCGATACGACTAGCAGCGAGGTGACCGTGGAAAGTATAACGAGCGGAGTGGTGGTGGGCGCGAGCATGCTTGGCCAACCGATCACCGCGATCACCGGCCGCATTGTGACCTTGGCGGGCAATGCCAACTTATCGATTTCCAGTTCGCTGAGCGTGGTGGTGACACCGGCCATGAGCTATTATTACAGCCCACATGCAGAACGAGTTTACGCATCACAACCGGGGCGGGTGCAAATCACTTGGGTGACTCTCATCGCAACGGGCGGGGTTTACGGCACCCTAACTGAGACATTTTCAGTATCATCCAATACTACGGTCAAACCGCGGAGAATCTATTGGACGGAAAACGGCTTTGACGGGCCGCGGGTGAGTGTCGCCGATGGCCGGATCACCACCGTCAACCCGATTTACAACAGCAGCGTGCCGAAGGCTGTGGCTAACGAGGTGAATATTCCGGGGGCCTCGTCGCTCACCCCAAACTTGAAGACCTTGTTCTTCGACAAATTTGGCGGCATCGGCCAAATCAAGGCCTACAACGTCGAGGGACGCATTCTGGTTGAATACCTGGGCAACGTCCGTTTGGGCACCAGTATTTACGACTCCATCGGTGTGGATGTGGTGGACATAGTTCGCGCACCGGATGTCAATTATGCGACAGTCAATCTCGGGCTGGCGATATTGCCGCACGACGGTGATACGAGTTTGGATGCCTCGCCAGTGACCAGCACAGCAGTGTCTGGCTACTATGCCACCAGCGTACAAAATGACGGGACATCCAACTATTTTGCAGAGAAGACCACAGGAGAGGCCAACAGCCCCGACGATGGCAATCCGTCCTCGGGGGGGGCGGCATACAATAGCGTTGTTTTCTATTGGATGGAGACCGGCAACTTCTCGATGAAATGGCCGAAGTATCAGGATCGTTACTGGCTGCGTTGGTCCCCCAATCTGAGTGACTACACTCACAATACGGTGGCAGCAGGCGGCAGCAGTCCCGCCACAGGGATTCAATTCGAAGGAGGGGCTCTGCCGGCCATTGTATATCAGGACGACCCGGCACAGGCTCAGGCAAAGGTAGATGTGGCCAGCCAGCGATTGTATGTGACGCTGCAAGCAGGGGACCAGCGCAACCGGGCCTTGCTCAAGTTCACTAATTCCGGAGCGAGTTGGTATGTGAACCTATATACTCAGGCGGAAGACCGCATTGGATCGCTGCGATCGACCTCCAACAACAGCGACGCGACAGTGACGGTCCCCAGCACCATCGATTTGGAAGTGGGTATGGTGGTGACGGGCCCCGGCATCAGCGGCACGGCCACCATTATCAGCATCACCGACACCAGCAGCTATGTGCTTTCGCAAGTCATCGGCTTTGCCACCAACGACCTGAAATACACGGTGGAGGAGGATGGCAACGCGCTGATCGACGGGACAGCGTTGGTGGGTACGCGTTTGGTAGCGCCAGCTGGGCACGAAAATGCAGGGTTCATCTCTGGCGGTACGAACTTTTACCCGGCTGGGTACCTGGATCCAACGCTCGTCGGTGTGGCTCTGGCCAATGCCGGATCCATCATCCCCGTCAATGCCCTGCCCGGCAACCACACACTCACAGTGCGTTGGTACAAAAAGACCCCTGCACCGAATGCCAACTTCAAGGACCTCTATGTGCCGGGAAAAATCGGGCGCTACACCGTGGTATATCCGAGTTCTCCCTCGCAGATTGTCATCGCCCAAGGCGTCGGCACCAACGACTTGCCAGACGCTGAGGCGGCCGGCAGCGTGTATGTGCAAAATGACAAGACACAACCCGGCTACAACCCCAACGAGGAACACGCCTTCATGCTCGGCGGCAGAGCCTACGCCCTGCGCGAGGATTTGAATATCTATACAAACAGCAGCAGCACCTATCCGGCCAGCGGGTACACAGCGGCCACTTACACCTCCGAGCCTTACGTTCTCATTGCTTACACCGACATGAGCGACAAACGGCCGTCGATGCACGCCTATCAGGTATTGCGGAGCAATGCGAGTTATAGTTTTGACTACACGGCGACGGCTGGCACCTTGTTGGTGAAGCCGTATCCGTTGCCGCTGATGCCGCTGGCCATGACGGGCACGGGCAAGGCGCGCAAGGAGAAGTCGGTTGAAGTTCTCACCGCAGTGGACATTCCGAGCAACACCAGCTACCAAGCGGATGAAGCCTACAACCGTTTCACTTTCCAGGATCGCAAAGGCTTTACCTGGGTTCACCGCGGACCCCACAGCAATCCAAAGTCCGTCACATCCACCAGCAATGGCAGCAGCACGCTCAGCGTCACTAGCACCAGCGGCTTGGTCGTCGGCATGGCCGTAAGCGGCCCCGGCATCACCGGCAGCGCATCGATCGTGAGTATCAACAGCAGCGCCAAGACGCTGGTGCTATCCCAAACGATGGCGGCAGCCACCGCCGCCCTGGCCTATTCGCCGGCTCTGACAATGAGACTCTACTACCTCAGTCAGCCCGGGTTTTTCATTCCAGGCTTGAGTCTGGCGGCACAGCCGGCGGCGGGCACCCCGCTGCCATTTTTGCGGGCGGCAGCACGCAGTGGCATGCCTCTGAATACGTCTTCAACCGATTGCTACGCCACCACCACCTTGGGCACGGACCAAATTGATGCGCCGCTGGCCATCACCTATCATGCGGCATGGCCGACCAACGCGCCGCAACTGCGGGTGGCCGAGACGCTGACGCTGCCGAAGTTCGGGCTGCCGCAAGTGCGCGGTCAGAAAAGCGCGCAGGTGTTTTACCAGCAGTCGATCGCGGGAGATCCCAGCAATGGCACGCTGAAAACCAGCGTCACCTTGCACGACCCAACCCGCGAAAAGATCGTGGCGCTGGATGCCGCTGGCGTCGGTTTGTTGGCACTGCCGGCCTCGATCAAAACCACGAGTTACCAAGGCAAGACATATTTTCAGACCTTGCCGCCCAGTTTGCAGCAGCGGATCTATCTGGATCCGACTCGCGGAGCCAAGGGCAGCCTGGTATTTATTGGGCAATTCCACGAGCAGGTCATTGGCGACAATTACTTGGATCTGAATCTATTCACAACGGATGAAGAGAACAAGGTCAAAGGTCTTGTGCCGACGGGTAGCGCTGGCAAATCGTCATGGGATGCCGCAATCGTGGCGCTCAAGACGCAGCTTCAGACATTCAAGTCGGATGATGCAAAGTTTGGCTCTTATATGGTTGACCCCTCCAAAAATGTGACTGTTGACGACAAGTCGTTGGCGGTCATCAAAAGCGCTGAGACCGCAGTGGACAGTTATGCCATCACGGCGACGGGGCAAGGCAGCGGCTATGTAACGATGGTTTTTGGCAACGGCAAGGCCTTCACTCCGGTCGGCGACCCGGTGTCAGTGCAAGTTTTCAAAATCGCCAACCAGCTTTACCCCGGCGACCTAAAAGTCATCACCTCGAGCAATCCGCTTGACGAGCAGGTGACGCTTCGCCACAGCGGGGACTTTGCGGGCAAGCCGGAGGACTATGAGTTCGATTGGCGCTGGAGCACGGGCGAAGCCAGTGCCCCTGCCACTTACTCGAGTGTGATGACCAAGCGCATCGGCGATGCGGCAACGAGCAGCCAGAACTGGCAAATTGTCAGCGATCCGGGAGCCCTCACTGCGAGCGCCGCGCAATATACCGCAGCTGGCGCTGCGCTGCCGCTGCCGCGCCAGATCAATGTGCACCCAGTCAACTACCTGATGGATGCGCAAAACCAGCCGATCAGTGTGATGGATGAGACGAGTTACACGGACGCAGAGGTTGCGGCGGGCTATCCGGCGCTCATGCTGAAATCCGCCAGCGGGGTGGATTTCTCGGGAGGCGTGCCTGCCAGAATCGTCTTCAGTGCCACCCTTGGTGCCTACGACGGCTGCGTGCTGTATGTGAATGGCAAGGTGGCGCTGGCATTCAACGCTCCGGACCCGCAGTTCACCTCGATCGGGGCCAGCTCAGGGCTGACCATCAACGGACTCAACAAGCAATTCAGCGTTGATCCGAGCTATTTCGCCGCTGGGGCCAACACGATTGAAGTGGCGGCCTACAGTGGGGACGATCCCAACACGATGCTGATGATCGACTTCATGCTGGAAGCCGCCCAGGAGACCGACTTGGTCACGCGGAGCGGGACTGCCTGGCAATCGCCGAGTGACCCGAACGGTCTTCTGAGCAACACCGCCATCATCGGCGGTTCGCCGACCAATCCCTTTGGCGGGCCGCAGTTTGTGCTCAACGACCGCTGGTTCACCATGCGCTACCGGCCGAAGGCCAGCGCTAACAACGTGCTAGGTGTGCCGTGGTCGCGTTGGGTGGCCCCGCAGTTCACTGAAGGTTGGGTCAAGCGGGTTCTTGCCGCCATCAACCCCTTCACCCAACGCATCAAGGACCTCTCCAACACTGCGGTCAATACCGACGTGAGCATGCTCACCCAGGCCGGCTCCCGTTGGGAAGGGGATCTGGCGCTCAATATGGACAACATCAACAGCGCCGGCCTTATCGCCATCTATGAAACCGTGCTCAACCGCGCCAAGAGCATGAGCCTCGACGCCAATGTCAACGACCCAGACACCAACAGCGCCCTGCTGCTGGCCGCCGGTTACCTGAACGATCTGTACACGATCCTAGGCAACGAGGCGTTTGCAGACGCCGCCAATCCCACCATTTCGCTGGATAACGGCGCGGTCAATACCAGCCGCTTCTCATTCGAGGGCCAGGTTGCAAGTTCGCTCGAAGAAGAGATGGCACTGCTGCGCGGTCGCGACGACTTGCTGAGCCCGGGTGTGAATTTGGCCCCTGCCTACAACCGCCTGTATTGGAATTACACTCACGGTATCAACAGCGGCGAGGCGATCTACGCCGTCAATTACAACATCAAGGAAAAGCTCGGCAGCCCCACCTCCAACGGGGTGCTCGACGCCTCAGATGCCCAGCGCATGTTCCCGCAGGGCCACGGCGATGCCTATGGCCACTACCTGACTGCACTGACCGGCTACTACCGACTGCTGTGGAATGAGAACTTCACGTGGACGCCGAGCGCGGAGGCGGTAACCGTGCTGGGTGTGCCAGTGACGGTGGACTTCCAGGACGAGCGCAAGTTCGCGGCCTCTGCCAACAATCTGGCAAAAACCGCAGAGCAGATCTGTGCCCTGACCTTCCGCCAATCGTACAAGGATGATCCAGCCTCGGGCTGGACGCAATTCCGCGACCACACGCCCACCAATACCCAAACCCAGGTGACCCGCCATTGGGGGCTGGATGAAACCATCAGCCGCAGTGCTCAGGGAGCCCTGGTGAATTGGGCAATGGCCAACGCGATTTTGCCAGATGTGGATAATTATCATACGGGCATTCAAAAGATCGACCGCACGACGGTGCCGGAACTGGGAGCCTTGGTGGCCACCGCCCAGAGCTTCCAGAGCACGCTCGACAATGCCTATGCCCACCTCAATCCGCTCGGCTTGAGCCCGGGTGCGGTGCCCTTCGACATCGACCCCTACTTTGCATCCTCGCTGGGTCAGGAATTGAGCCGCTACCAAGGGATGAGCCAATTCGCGCAATACTATGAACGAGCCCTCGCATCGCTCAACAATGCGGCAGGTGCCTTCAATCAGGCGGCGACCATGACCGGTTCGTTGCGCGACCAGACCAACTCAGTGGACGATTATTCAGCGGATATCGCCACCCAGGAGACCGCGTATGTCAACCAGCTCATCGACATCTATGGCCGCCCGTATTCGGGTGACATCGGAGCCGGCAAACTCTACGCCCAAGGATACTCCGGGCCGGATTTGACCCACTGGTTCATCGTCGATCGTCCCAACGACTTGGTCGATACCCTCAAGACTGTCAGCTTCACCCTGAAGGAGGCTAACCAAATCAAGGAATTCACCGGCAACAGCATCACCGACGTGGTCAATGGCTACAACTCGGGCTCAAGCGTGACCTCACACACGGTCAACATTGCGCCCTCGCAGTGGGTCCAATACAACGACGTTTGGCAGACTGGCGGGCTGGGTTCGAGGGTGGAAACTGGAGAGTTGCAAAATGCCCTGCAAGATGCCCAGCAAAGCTGGCTGGCTATATCTGCAGCTAACGTTGATTTCCAAAAGTGCCTGGCAGAGATGAGACACAAGGGCTCAGTCTTTGAAGATCTGCTTGCCAGTCATCGCAAAACCTTGGCCGAGACCATCGCAATGAATGTCGCCATCGCCGCCCTCTCGGAAGTCGAATTGTATTTCGCGACCACCAAGGAGCTTGCGGCTGCCGCAGCTGAAACGGAAAGTGAAGCCGCTAAAGCCGTGGCAACTGCTGTACCCGGCGTTGAGGGCCTGGCAGTCGATGCCTTGGCCCCCGTGCGTGGCGCAGTCGCGATCGAGGGGACGATCATGAGCAGCATTACCAAGGTTGCCAGCGTTCTATCAGGTGCAAGTGAGGGCCAGGCACGCATTGCCGCTCAAACTCTCGAGCAGAACCTCACCTTGAGCGTGGAAACTGCGGGATTCACCCACGAGGAAGTGCAACTCGCCTCCGAATACGATACCGCGTATCGCGACGTAACCACCCAGGCCAACACCATCATGCAGCTGACCATCAGCCATCAGTCCGCGCTGCAAAACGTCAATAATGTGGTGGCCAAAGGCTTGAGGATACTTGCCGAGCGCGAGGTGTTCCGCCAGCGCGCGGCGTCGATCATTCAAGGCTATCGGACCAAGGACATGACGTTCCGAACCTTCCGCAACGAGGCCCTCGAACAATACCGTTCGCTCTACGATCTGGCGAGCCGCTACACCTACCTGGCAGCCAAGGCCTACGACTACGAAACGGGTCTGTTGGGTTCGTCGCAGGGCCAAACGGTGTTCAGTAAAATCGTCGCTTCGCGCTCGCTCGGTGACCTCAACGGTGGCGTGCCGCAATCGACAGTGAGCACCCTCGGTGACGCCGGTTTGGCTGGAACGATGGCCCAGCTGCGTGCGGATTTCTCGGTGGCAGAAAGTCGCTTGGGCATCAACAATCCGGATTACTATGGCACGGTGTTTTCGCTGCGGCAGGAGTTGTTCCGGATTCAGGATGACCCGACGATCACCAGCGACGACGATGCTTGGAAGCAGACGTTGGAACAACACATTGTGTCCAATGTGCTCAATGATGCGGATGTGGCGAGTGCCTGCCGCAACATCAAAAAGCCCGATGGCAGCGCCGTACCAGGGATTATCATCTCGTTTAGCACCACCATTGAATCGGGCAAGAACTTCTTCGGCCAGGATCTGTGTGGCGGCGACCACATCTATTCGCCAAGTAGCTATGCCACCATCATCAGCAATGCGGGAATCGTCTTGCCTGGATACGTCGGGATGGATGCCTCGATCGGCGGACCTCCCGTGGATTCGAGCAACAGTGCCTCCGTCCTCAGCGCAACACCCTATGTTTACCTGATTCCCTGCGGCAACGACTGCATGCGGGCCCCGCCGCTGGGAGACAAGGATATCTTCCGCACCTGGAAGGTTCAGGATCAAGCGATGCCCCTGCCCTACAACCTCGGCGCCAGTGACTTCAACAGCACTCAGTTCTTTGATGCCAATGGCACCCTCAGTTCGCAGCCTTGGATCATCCGCAAGCACCAGCCGTTCCGCGCAGTGGCCGACAAGGAACTCTTTGACGGCGGTCCCCCGCTCGAATACAGCTGCAATCGCCTCATCGGCCGCAGCGCCTGGAACACCCGCTGGAAAATCGTCATCCCCGCCGTCAACTTGCTCAAGGACGAACAGGCCGCCCTCAGCCGCTTTGTCGGCAGCGTCACCGACGTCCAACTCTATCTGCGGACGTATTCCCACTCCGGCAACTAAGCAGCCATTCATACATGAAAAAGTTCCATCTACTTCTCATCGCCCTCGCAATCGTGTCGCTCGGCGGGCTCGGCTGGCTCGGCTGGCGAGGGTATGATGCAGGGCGGGTACCCCTTGTGCCGCGGGTGCAGCACGTTGACAAGGCGTCCACCACGGCATCGAAGGAGGATCCGCCGACGAACATCGCGAACGATCCGTTGAAGATCTTCCAAAAGGCTTTCTGGGCGAGCCCGACCCCCGAGGATGAGATCTTGCATGCGGAACGCCGCGAGTGGATGGACAGCGACAACGTGCAAAAATGGCAGTGGTTCTTGGTGGTCAAGCCGTCGCCAGCCTTGCTCAAGCGCTTGCGCGATGACAATACCTTCGGCCTGATACAAGTCTCCGAAGCCGATCTGCCAAGCGACGCTCCCGAGTGGTTTGCATGCAACAAGGACGAGGGGAGCGTGCTCAAAGCCCCGCAGGGAAACCTTCAGCTGATCTTTTCCAAGGACAAGCACACGCTCTACGCCACGGATTGCGGACTTGGCTTGCGGCCCGGCGCGCCACAGCCCGTCAAGCCCCCCGCCCCGCCTGCCAGTCACCCCAAAGTGCCCGGACTGCTGCCCTCGATTCACCCCCCCATCCCGGAACCTCCTGATACGCCTGATACGCCAGAACCGCCCGAGACGCCTGCAGCACCTGAGGCACCTGCCGCGCCTGAGACTCCTGCAGCACCTGAGGCACCTGCCGCGCCTGAGACTCCTGCAGCACCTGAGATGCCTGCCGCGCCTGCTGATGGGAACGCAAGCGTCCCGCCTGTGAGGGAAGACGGCGCGTCGCGCCTGTCTGCGCATGAATCGACAGGCTGGAAGCCCGTCGGCCAAGACAGACAGGATGCCTGTCCTCCCACTCTACCCAATTTCCCCCAATGACCCCGCTCACATCTCTCGCAACCACCCCCCAATTTGCCGTTTGGACAGCCTGCCTGGCGCTAACTCTATCAGCAGTTGCGGGCGTGCCGCAGGCCCTCAATCACCAGGGCCGCATCGCCGTCAACGGCGTCAATTTTGATGGCAATGGCCAGTTCAAATTTGCCCTGGTCAACGCGGACGGCAGCCAGAGTTATTGGAGCAACGACGGCACCAGCCAAGCCGGTGCCCAACCCACCGCAGCCGTGACGCTGGCCGTCACCAAGGGCCTCTACGCCGTCTCGTTGGGAGACGGCTCCTTGCCAAACATGACGGCTGTGCCCACCAGTAGCGTGGACCACGCCGACGTCCGCCTGCGGGTGTGGTTCAACGACGGGGGCAATGGCTTCCAGTTGATGACTCCCGATCAACGGCTGCTTGCCTCGCCCTACGCCTTGGTCGCTGGCGCGGCAGCTAGCGCGACGACGGCAGCCAGCGCTACCACCGCCACCACCGCCACCACGGCCGGCAGCGCGACGAATTTCACCGGCGCGCTGGCAGGCGACGTGACCGGCACCCAAGGCGCGACGACCCTTGCCCCCGCAAAGGTCACCGGCAAGGCGATCACGGGCTATCTCTCGGTCGCCGGATTGATCTCGGAGGACGACACGCTTCTTACGGCAGTGAACAAGCTCAACGGCAATGACTTGCTCAAAGCCCCGCTGGCCAGCCCGACGTTCACTGGCACAGTCAGCGGGGTCACCGCTTTGATGGTGGGGCTTGGCAATGTTGCCAACACCAGCGACGCAGGCAAGCCGGTCTCCACCGCACAACAATCGGCACTCGATTTGAAAGCGTCTCTTGCCGCACCCACCTTCACCGGGATTGCGTCCGCGCCGACGGCCCTTGCCACCACCAACACGACCCAGCTGGCGACCACCGCATTTGTAAAAACGGCGATTGGCAACTTGGTCGGAGCTGCCCCAGGCGCTTTGGACACCCTCGCCGAGTTGGCCACAGCCCTCAACAACGATGGCTCCTACGCCACCAACCTCACCAACGCCCTCGCCCTCAAAGCCCCGCTCGCCAGCCCCACGTTCACCGGCACGGTGACCGGTTCGTTCAGCGGACCCCTCGCCGGCAATGCCACCACCGCCACCACCGC
>CAIKHZ010000063.1 GCA_903827375.1 Akkermansiaceae bacterium | reverse complement strand
TCTCAACGCTGGAGGCCGCCTCAACACATTCTGGCTCGCACGCCATGCCGCCTACGCGGCTTAACGGAATAAATTTGTCATGCACCCCTTCACAGGAGACGCTTCTGAGATTCTGGCGATTACTCCTGGCTGGCGTCGCGGCCGAGCAGGGTTCTGGTGGTTTTCATATCGAGGGATCGCTGTTGCTTCCAACTGCTGACTTCCGGTTCGGGGAAAACCTTGCGGCGCTGGTCCACTTGGGCGTTAGACGGTTTATCGAGGCGCTTGGCCCCTTCCTCATGGGCGGTGGAGGTCTTGAAGTCGCCGGTCTTGTAGTTATCGGGAATGGCGGCCGCAGCGGCGTTAGACTCATGGGCGTTGTCGTGTTGGATGTGCGACGAAGTCTGAAAGCGGCTACCGTCGGTATTGCCGCCATAGGTTTGCTTCGGCACTTCCTTGATCTTGCCGCCCCACTCGGTTTTGGTGTATTCGCTGGTCTTGTAAGATTTGCCAATACTCGATTTCTCGGTGAAATAGGCCGACTTCCGGTCGCTATCAAACGCGCTGGATTTCTTTACGTCATCACTCCATTTGCCGTCGGCATTCTGTTTGACGGCTGGCCCGTTGAATCGTTGCGACATGGATTTGGCGGGCGTCGCAGAGGCGGTCGCCGGGGTGGCAGCCGTGTTGGCGGATGGCTTGGTACCGCAAGACACGATGAAGATAAGCGACATCAGCAGAAGGGCGGAGCGGAACATAAGGAAAGAAGCTGGAGAGCTTTCAAACAACCAACTGTTAGTGAGCTGCGATGGTTTGTTCGAGGGCGGCATCGGGGAGGGCACCGCGTTCGAGGGCTTGTTGATAGAAACTGCGGGCCTCCTCGAAGTGCTTGCTGCGGGCACACAGCACGGCAAGATTGAAGTAGGGTTCGCTAGGGATGGGATCGGCGGCTATGGCGGCCTTGTAGAGCGATTCGCTTTCCGTGAAGTGGCCGAGCCGATAGGCAATGATGGCCAGGAGATTTTGGCTCTTGGCGTCGTCTGGGGCGAGGGCGACGCTGCGGCGCACTTGGCGATCTGCGGCGGGGAGGTCGCCGAGGGTCATCAAGGCGAGGCCGAGCATGCGGTGGGCATAGGGGTTATCGTCATCGAGTTCGACGGCGCGGCGGAAGGTATCAAGGGCGGCGGCGGGGTCGTTGAGGCGGAGGTTAACGACGCCGAGTTTGCAGAGGGAGGACACGTGGCCGGGGTGGTCTTCGAGGATCAGTTGGAACAATTCGCGGGCTGGCAGCAGGCGTTCGGAGGCGAACGCCTTGGTGGCGGCGCGGTCATAGACCTCGATATTCTTATTGGGGCGGAGACCGGAGCGGAGGCCGGTTTCGGGATCCATGGCTGAGGGAGACATGAGTTCCATATCGGCGGGACCGGCGAGTAGGCGCTGTTCGTCCACGGAAAGGGGGATTTCATCGCCTTCGAGCAAGGTGATGGCGCTGCTGACGTTTTCATCGGAGGAGCCGAGTTGTTTGGCGGCGTCGATGAGGATTTTGCTCGCCTGATGGCGGCGTTCCTGGGTGACGATCTGTCGCTTGATGATCTTGCGCAATGTTTCAATCTCGGCGGGATCGGCCGAGGAATGATTTTCGGCTAGGTTCGATTGTTCCTGCTTGAGACGGCTCTCGAGATCGGCCAGGCGCTTGTCCTGGGCGCGCCGTTCCTGATTGAGGCGGTTGATCTGGGACTTGGCCACGGCGAGGTCGCGGAGTGCATCCGTGAAGTCGTCCTTCGTCGAGTTGTTGTCCCGGTGAACCGCTTCGAGCCTCTCGTTAGCTTCGCGCAACTTTTTGGCGAGGCCCATATTTTGGTCGATGAGATCTTGGACGCGGCCGGCTTCGTTGAGTTTGAGGAGGGCCTTCATTTGGTCGCGTTCGGCGACGAGTCCGTCGCGTTCATCGCGGAGTTGGGTGAAGGCGTCGTGGCTTTGCTCGAGTTGTTGTTTGAGGCCGCTAATTTGTTGGTTGGCGGAGGCGAGTTCCTGAGTCTTTTTAGTGAGGGACTCTTGGAGTGACTGGAGTTGGCGGCGCATGCCGGCGACGGTGGCGTTGGACGTTTTCCGTTGGAGGTCGAGATCGCGCTGGAGGTCCGCAGCGCGCTGCTGCACTACTTTGAGGTCAGCTTCCAAAATTGCCACCTTGGATAAGGTCTGCGTGTGCTCGCTGCGGCTTTGGGTGAGCGCCATGGCCATCGCCTCGCGCTCTTGTTCGAGCTTTTCGATGCGCTGGTTGAGCCCGTTGACTTCGTTTTCGACAGGCGATTTTGCCAGCTTCGAGCGGAGGGCTGCGGCGTTGGCCTCGGCGGCGCGCAGTTGCTCCTTGAGAGAGTCCCGCAGCCGCTCCAGGTCCCGCAACCGCTCGGCGTTGCGGGCCACTTCCGCAGGTGGGGTCATCGAGTCGTGGATGAGTTTGCGCAGGCGCTCGACCTCCGCATCGTTCTCATTGAGGCGGCGTTCGGTCAAGGGGTCCACCTTGAGAATTCCGGGCGGTGAGGTTGCTGGCGACGGGTTGATGGCCCGTCCTGGGGTTTTTTGGCCGCCTTCGAGTTCGGCGACCACGCGCTGCTCCTTGTTGCGCTGGGCGTCGGCCTTGGGGCGGACTTGAGCGAGGGATTCCTGGGTCTTGGCGGCACGCCCGGCGACCATCTCCGGCTTCCACTTCGGGTAATAAGTGGCGACGGATTTGAGGAGTTTGGTCGCCTGCTCAAGCTTGGCCAGCGCCTCGGGAAAATTCTCGTCCGCCTCGTATTGCTCCGCCGAGCGGATTTCCAAATACGCCTGGAAATAGACGTCTGAGGGGTCGAACTGGGCCGCCTGTGCCGCTGCCGGAGTCTGCCCGAAACCGCCACTACCTAACCCGGCAGAACACAACGCCACAGCTACCAGCAAAAGTGCCGGAGAGCGCCTGAAATGGGTTGGCATCGTCACCATGGGGCGGAAGGCTAGGGCGGTTTTCGGCTGGATGCAAGGGGATTTGCTGGCAGTTGGAGCCTCCAAACGCAAAATTCCCAAAATCCGGGATTGTCGGGTTCCAGTTTACCATAAAGAATGCTCAAAGTTTCACCCAACGCATGAGTCAACAAACATTGCATCCGAGTCGTCCGCCTGGCCAATCCATGGCGGTTTATTTTTTGTTATTCATCGCTGGCATGGGCGGGCTGCTCTACGGGATTGACATCGGGGTGATCGACCCGGCGCTGCCGTATTTGAACAAAGCGATCAAACTCAGCGAACAGCAAACCTCCTACATCGTGGCGGCGGTGCTGGCGGGCTCGCTGCTCGGCTCGGTCGTCGCAGGCTTTCTGGCGGACTGGCTCGGCCGCAAAAAAATGATGGTTGTGAGCGCGCTGATGTTCGTGGCCAGCGTGGCGATCATTTTTTCGAGTCAAAGTTACGTGCCGCTGATGTTCGGGCGTTTGTTGCAAGGGATGAGCGGCGGGGTCATCGCGGTGGTGGTGCCCCTCTATCTCGCAGAATCCCTGGTCGCTCGCAGTCGCGGGTCCGGCACCGCAATTTTCCAATTCATGCTCACCTTTGGAATTGTTCTGGCGGCATTCGTCGGCCGCTATTTCATCGGCAATGCCGAGGCGGCCACCGAGGCGGCAGGCACCAACCAAGAGGCCATCCTGCAGGTGGCGGACCACGCATGGCGCAGCATGTTTCTAACTGTGGTCTATCCGGGGCTGGTGTTTTTGGCGGGCAGTTTCATGGTGAGTGAATCACCGCGCTGGCTGTTCCGGCGGGGCAAGGTTGACGCGGCGCGCGCCGCGCTGCTGAAAAGCCGCACGCCAGACGAGGCGGAACTCGAAATCATGGAAATGGCCAGCTCGCTGGCAAACGAACGGGCCAAACCCCAGATGTCCTTCGTCGAGTCCATGAGCGAAATTTTCACTGCCCGGAAATATGTGATTCCGTTTGTGCTCGCCTGCATCATTCTGGGTTGCAATCAGGCGACCGGCATTAACTCGATCTTGCAGTTCATGACCATCATTCTGCAACAGGCCGGTCTGGATGCGCTGGCCGCATCTAACAGCGGAACTGCGATTAAAATCCTCAACTGCCTGATGACCATCGTGGCGGTGTTGCTAGTCGAGCGCAAAGGCCGCACCTACCTTTTGAAACTGGGCACATCTGGGATCATTGTTTCACTTATTGCTCTGGCCGCAGTGTTTTATAGCATCGAATCCAAGCGCCATGACGTCGGCCAGGAAGTCGTGGCGATGATCAAGGGCAACCGACTCGAACTGGACATCACCAAGGTGAAATTCGCCAGCCAGCCAGCCGGCGAGGTGGTGCAGATCAGCGTGCTCTCTAACTATGGCAGCAAGCAACAGGTATCCACCGCGTTCATGCCCACCGAAGAATCCACCAAGATTCTCGTTTCTGCCGAGGGGATCCTCGGCAAGCTGGCCCCGGAGGCCCGCGAGCTGCTGGATCAGGCGAAAGCCCTCAAGGCCGTCGATCTTGAAAAACTAAGTCCCAAGGAAAAGGCGGTGGTGGACCAGGCGCAGTTGGTGTTAGGCAATCTCAGCAAGGTCGAGCGAGCCACTCTGGCCAACGCGGCGATGATCACCCAAAGCCAGACCATCTCGATTGCGCAGGACGCCAAGGACAAGGAGGAATTGCCGCTGGAGATCAAGCGAGCCAAAATCGGGCCCATCCCTGGCAAGCAAAGCGGCATCCTCGCCGCCCTCTGCATCGCCTTCTTCATCGCGTCCTTCTCGGTTGGCCCCGGCGTATGCGTGTGGCTGGCCCTATCCGAACTGATGCCGACGCGCATTCGCTCCGCCGGCATGGGCATTGCGCTGCTGGTCAACCAAGGGGTGGCCACGGCCATTGCTGCGGTCTTCCTGCCGGTGGTCGGCAACTACGGGTACTTTGCGATGTTCCTTTTCTGGGCCGCCTGCACCGTCATCTACTTCGTCACCGCCGCATTTTTCCTGCCAGAAACCAAGGGCAAGACACTCGAGGAAATCGAGGAACACTTCGAGGGCAAAAACAGGTAAGCGATCACTCCCTCAATCATCGGTCATCTGGCACCCATTCTTCGCGTCGTCCGCTAAATCGGTGCAATCTTTTGGAACTCATCGGTTGCATGATCGGGGTTTCGTGCAAAAATCCGCCTTGGTGCGTCGTGGAAAGATCACAGGTTTTTGTGGACAAAGTTGCAGGGTGACGGTTGACTCAGGCATGCGCTATAGAGCATTGCTGATATGGCTGGGGGTGATCGGGCTGGCTTGTGGCGAGGATGCCGCGCCCAAGCCGCAGGTGGTGAGCGACGACCTGTCGCGGCTTGCGGAGGCTTTCTTAGGCAAGCATGGTGGCAACCAATTATTTTATTTTCCGACTCACGATGTGCCAGCGACGCCTCAGGACTGGGGATTGAAGTACGAGGATGTGAATTTCAAGTCGAAGGATGGGACGAAGCTGCATGCATGGTTCATGCCTGCACAGGGGAAGGCGGCGAAGGCGACGGTGGTATTTTCGCATGGCAATACGGGATCGATCGGTCATCACCTTGGGTTTGTGATGTGGTTTGCGGAGGCTGGCTACAACGTGTTGACTTACGATTATCGTGGGTTTGGGTCATCTGGTGGGACGGTTGACCGGCGAGGGATGCTCGAAGATGTGAGGGCGGCCTTTGCGTATGTGAAGACGCGGAGCGACGTGAATGGGGACAAGTTGGTTTCTTACGGGCACAGTTTAGGCGGGGCGAAATCGCTTGCGGCGCTGGGCGAGGCACCGGTCAAAGGCTTGCGGGCGGTCATCAGCGACGCCGCATTTTCCTCGTATCTGGCGATGGCCCAAACCATGGCCGGCCAGGTGGGGGCCAATCTTGTCACGGATGAATGGGCACCCAAGGATGCCATTCGCAAGATTGCCCCGGTTCCACTGCTTATTGTGCATGGAACGAAGGACGAGTTGGTGCCGGTGGCGCAGGGGCGTTTGTTATTCAAAATTGCGGGTGAGCCCAAAACCCTGTTCGAAGTCAAGGACGGCCACCACGGGGATTCTTTGGTGCGCGACCATGGTGCCTACCGCAAAAAACTCCTCGCCTGGCTCGATGAGGCGCTGAAGGGCTGAGAGCGCAATTTGAGGGAGCCCCAGGCGTGTCTGAGCGACTTCCCACGCGATTGGGTGAAATATAGCCAAGCTTGGGGAAGTAGCAGCCAGCTCAATGGTTACGACTCAAATTTGGAAATTCAGTGTCGCGGCTCTGGGATGGTTGATTGCTGCTCCGCTGTGGGCTGCCGCAGCCGAGCCGGCAAATCATGTTCCGGCTAAATCGAATCCGGCAGCCTCCCCTGCGGCCAAACGGACGACCTTGCTGATTGCGTTGCCGGCTGAGCCCGCATGGCAGGATATGGCGTTTTTGGCGGCGGTGCCAGCGGCTTGCCGGGCTAACGGTGGTGCGCCTTCGCTCGTCGCGCTGGATGCATCGGAAAATCTCTCGCCGGAAATTGAGGATTATCTGCGCCGGTATCGCCCCGATGCCGTGTGTCGGCTCGGCGGCTCTGCCGAAGGGGCGCAGGTCGGCGGGCGTCACTGCGAAGCCATGCCCGCTGCCTCCGCCGATGAGGCCGCGTGCCAGTTGAGCGCTAAATTCTGGCATGAGTGTGCGATGGCGGTCATCTGTGCACAAGACGACTACGCGGCAGGATTGGTAGCCGCGCCGCTTGCGGCCCGCCTGCATGCTCCGCTGCTTTTCACGACTGCCCAAGGATTGACGCCACAAACGACCCATGAATTGCAACGTCTCAAGGCTCGCGAGCTGATCGCGATCGGCACACCCGCCGCCGCACTGCCGTCACTCAAACAGCTGACGCCACATGTGACGTCTCTGGCAGGGGCGACCGAGGTCATGGCCTGGGTGAAAGGGCGCGGTCTGAAAGTTTCCTATTTGGCCGCCCTCAATCCCCTGGACCGCAGCCACGCGGTCATCAAGAAAGTTTCGCTCGCCGGGGCCTTGCTGGCAGCTGGTCGCGATGGATTAGTAGCGCCTCTGCCGTACGAAGTGCAGTGGAAAATCCCGTTCAGTGGTACCGAGATGAGTGGCGAACTTCCGGCCGGGCTGCCACCTTCCGAGGCCAAACCGAAGTCCGGCAACATCGCCTTGGGCGGGCCTCAGCACGCGTTTATCGTCACCGGAGGCTCTGGCAACCACGGTCTGAAGGTCAATATCGACGTCGATGGCGACGGCAAATGCAGTGGTCCCGGCGAAGGTCCGTTTGTCACTGGCGATGCGGTGGATCTTGATGGCAAGAAGTATGTGATCACCCTTGGCAGCAGCAACGGCCCGGGTAAGGCGGACGTTCGCCTGAGTTGGCCACCGGCCGCTCAGCTCGTCGGGGATCTTGGCGGCTACTACCGGATGCTTGGAGCGCCGCCGGAGCTCCTCTGTCTCATCGGGTTTCCCGATGCACTGCCGCAGGCGATCATTGGGCACGGCGGCATCGTCGAGGAGCAAACGTCAGACCTGCCATTCTCCAGCGTCGGCGATAATCGCTTTGCTGCCATTGGCGTGGCCCGTGTCGTCGCAGAAAGCGCCTCATTCGCCACCCTCTATGCCAGCCGCGTGCTGACCTACGCATCGCTGCTAGATCCAGAGTGGCAGGACCGCGCCTGCCAAGCGCGCTGGGAAAACAGCTATGGCAAACTATTTGAAAACGTCGGGTTCGACGCCTCGTTCCGGCACACTGAGAATGAGTTGAAGTGGCTGGAGCCACCGGCGGAGGGCAAGAAGGGCAAGCGTGCGCAGACGTTTGAGCAGGATTCGCCGGCGGCCCACTGTGCCATTCTAACACACACGGACCACTCGTGGTGGCGCGAACTCGGACACACATTCGGCTGGGATGCCGAGGTGCTGCTCGCCCCGGTGCTCGTCGAATCAGGCGGCTGCCTGACCGCGGCGCTGGATCGCGAGGCGGATGACCATTCCGTTGTCGCCCGCTTGTTCCGCAAGGGGGCCGTCGCGTTTGCCGGCAACTCGCGGGAGGGCTGTGCGCCCCAGGAACTCCAACGCATGGAATTTTGGAACGGCATCCTCTCCGGTCTAACGATTGGTCAGGCTCATCGGCGCTCGATCAACAGTGCCCTTGTCACGGTCCTCGACCACCACGAGGGCCCCGGCGGTGCCTACGGCTATCAGCTCCGCATCCGCACTCAGTTTGGCGATCCGGCCTTCGCGCCCCGCCTGCCCGGCCCGCTGCGCTCGGCCCCAGCCCGTAGCACCGTCACCGCCGATACCGTCACCATTCACGCTCCAGCCCAGTGGTGGCCGGTGAAAATTGCTGTTCCCGAGGACTGGAAGCAATGGGTGGGCAAGGATTTGTTTGTGTTGCGGGGGGCCGGCACCTACGCCCTGCGCCAATGGTGTGCCGAGCAGTACGACCGCGAGGAAACCTGCATGACCGCTGAGTTTACCACTCGCCGCCATGTCGCCAAAATCGTCCAGGTCCAACAACCCCCGGCACCCCTCGGTTGGTCCGGTTCTTATCACGTCGATGAGCACCCCGATGGCTCCAGGACCTATCGCTGGGCCGTTCGCCTCGCTGATTTCGATCAATTCAAAGGCACGATCACCAGCGCCGTCGAGAAGCTGGAATATCGCTTGGAATACCAGTAAAGCCTTGATTTCCGGGTGATCAGTCACTGGGAGTCTAACATGAGGTCAGGTGTTGTGAGCCGCCACCCCTGCGTCGGGATGCGGGGAGGGGATATGGCAGGCGCTTCGAAAGAAACGCGGGCAACGGCCAAGGAGCCGCGCTTGCCAAAATGCGAGGCTGGTGGTTTCTTAAGAAATGGAGTTCATGAAGCCTAGTCAACCCGGAAGAGCCCACCGATTATTGCTGGTTCTTTGGGGGTGGTTGCTCTTGGCGGCGGTTTGCAATGGCCAGACGGTGTACAACTTCGGCAATCCGAGCGCCGAGGAGCAATTGTACATCGAATATATCAACCGGGCCCGCGCCGATCCAGTTGGCGAGAGCGTGCGAATGGCCACCACCACCGATTCGGATGTGCTGAGTGCTTACACGCAATTTGGGGTGGACCTCACGTTGATGCAGAGTGAGTTCAGTGTGCTTGCGGCGGCGGCGCCGGTTGCGCCCAACGCGAATCTGACGACTTCAGCGCGTGGGCACTCGGCGTGGATGCTGGCCAATGCCACCCAGTCGCACGATGAAACCAACCCCGCCAATACGTTTCAAAGCCGGATTGCAGCCACTGGCTATTCGATTTCGACAATCGGGGAAAACGTCTTTGCTTACGTCAAAAATGTCTGGTTCGGCCACGCCGGCTTTGAGGTGGATTGGGGAACCGGCGGCACCGGCGGCATGCTGGCCGGGCGCGGTCATCGGCTGAACATTCACAATGCGGCCTTCCACGAAGTCGGCGTAGGCGTGGTCTTCGGCTCCAACGGCGCAACCGGCCCACAGTTGGTCACCGAGGATTTTGGAACCAGCACCGCCAACCCATCGTTTGGCACCGGGGTGGCCTATTATGACCTCAACGGCAATAATTTTTATGATGTAGGGGAGGGGATTGCCGGCCTAACTGTCACGGTGAGCGGCTCGAGTTTCTCCTGCACTACGGCCAGTGGCGGTGGGTGGGCGGTGCCGCTGCCGAGCAGTGCCGCCACCCGCACGGTGACATTTTCCGGATTGAACATCAATCAGACGGTCAATTTGGTGGTGCCAGCATCGACCAATGCCAAGGCGGATTTGCGACTTAACTACGTGCCGCCGCAGATCACGAGTTCTCCGAGCGCTGTGGCGGACAGCCCCTACACCCTTATTTTCAATCCGGTGGGTGGAGCAACGGGCTATACTTGGAACCGCTGGTCCCTCGCGGCGGCGGCGGCGGAAAATTGCGAGGATCTAACCAACATTACGACGGCGACCACGGGCACGTATTCCGTGCTCAACAGCAATGTGAAACAGCAAGGCTCGGCCGCCTTCCATCTCGAAAACTCCACCGGCGCGATTCAATCGCTGCAACTCAACCCGCTCTATTACGGCCAATCTTCGCCGAGCCTCTCGTTTCAAAGCCGGATCCGCTACGCCACCCCATCCGAGCAATTCAAAGTCCAAGTCAAGGAGGAAGGCAGCCTCGTTTGGCAGGATGTCTTCACCCAAACCGGAAGCGGCACCTCCGGCGAATCCGGCTTTACCCTCCGCTCCGCAGCACTCAGCAGCATGACGGGTAAAGCGTTTCACGTTAGATTTCTGCTCAATTTTGCAGGAGGCAGCTACTTCACCACCTCCGGGGACATCGTTGGTTGGTTCATCGATGCCATCAACTTCTCCGGCACGGCTACCCTTGGCAACAACGTGAGTCAGTCGCTCAGCGGCACCAGTGCCACCTTCAGCCCAAGCGCTGGAACCTATCTGATGTCACTGGCACCGGTCATCTCTGGCCGGGGGTTCCCGCCGTCTTATCTAACATTGGTGAGTTCCCCGTCTCCCCCCACCTACGCAGCCTGGGCCTCAAATATTGAAGTCTCTAACGGACTAGCTGCAGGCACCATCGGCAATCATCCGGACGCGGACTTCGATCACGATGGCAGATCCAATTTCATTGAATACGTCTTCGGAACATCTCCGCTCGTAGCCAACGACCCCGCACCGCGGATGCCCGCCGGCTCCTTCACCGCCACTAACTTCATTCTTCGCTATCAATGCGACACCACTCTCACCGATATCACTTTCACCGCGCAAGCCCTCATTCCCCCGGGCAAATGGTTCGCTCCCGGCGATGCCAGTGCGCCCAGCGGCTTCACTGATACCGTGATTGCCACTAACGGCACCTTGCAAACCCACGAGGTGAAACTGCCACGCGCCTCTGGTGGCAACGGACTCATGCGCTTGCAGATCACCCGCCACTAGAATCCTTGAAAAGCATTCACTGACATGTCCTTGTACTCGACAATCCGCCTTCTTGCCTTGGTTGGCTCCGGCCTCGTTGCCGGGGCGATGGCTGCCCACACGGTCGTTCTCGGAACGATCCTGACGTGGCTCATCGACGAGCGCCGTCCGGCAGAACTCCATAGCCTGCTCGATGGTTATCGAAAGCGCTATCTGACGCGCATCGTGGTTTACTGGGCTGTCTTCGCTTTGCATTTTCTCAGCATCAGTCTGTTCGCTGTCGTCGCATGGCTGGCCGGGCGCGGTGCCTCGCTGGCCCTCGCCGCTGCCGTCATCGGTGCCCCGCTCTGGTTGGCTATCCACTTGGCGACATTCGGCCGCCTCGAAGCAAAAGCCATGGCCACTCCCGAAGCACTCACCGAGACCGAGCGCATCCGTTTCGTGCGCTACAACGGAGTGCTCCACGTTTTCTATGCGCTCTGCCTTGGCACCGCCTTTGTCCTCGTCGCCCTCACTCCACCGTGACGCCCAAGACTGTCAATTTGAGCAGTTGCTATTCGGGCAGCAGCGTTTCGTTTTCTTGTTGCTGAGATCGCTGGATTGGGATAAGCACTGGTGCACACATCTTAATCAAAAAGGAGACCCCTCATGTTAGAAGAAAACAAGACTCTGGTTCGACGGTATTACACCGAGGTAACCGGCGACCTGTCCGGAATTGGACAGGTGGTCAGCGACACGTTCGTGGATCATCACATGCCGCCCGACCTGCCCCCCGGCCCGGCAGGTGTCCACCGATTTTTCAAGGACATCCTTGGCGGCATCTTTAGCGGCATGAGAATTGATATCGAGTTCATGATTGCCGAAGGCGATAAAGTGGACTGCCATTTTGTGGTGACGTTCCAACACATCGGTGAGTTCGCCGGCATCATGCCCAGGGGCAACACCGTCCGCTTGCCAGCCATCAGCACATTCCGAATCGACAATGCCAAACTGGCGGAGGCGTGGGAGATTTACGACAAAGACGACATGTTGCAACAGATGCGCGCCTGACGTGCCGGGGTCTTGCCCAGGCCAAAGCGGCACCCCAGATCGGACGCAACGAACTTTGCCCCTGCGGAAGTGGGCGCAAGTACAACCCATGTTGTATGAACAAGCCCCAGTTATGATGGATGAAACTGCAAGACGTGAATTCCTGCGCATGGTGGCAAGTTTTCAGGACCGAGGCGATCCCACTGGATGGTGTGATCAGGTGTACCGCGCTGCCCAAGGCGACTTCAGGGCGGTGTTCTGGGCGGACTTGGTTCCCAGTCCGCATCTGATGTCCTGGCTTGAGGGACACCCGGTTTCTGACAAAGGTCTGAGGGCTGTCACTGTCGGTTGCGGCGTGGGAGATGACGCAGAGGCAATGGCGGCCCACGGCTATCAAGTCGTGGCCTTCGATATCTCCCCGGCGGCTATCGACCTCTGTCGAAAGCGTTATCCCGAAAGCAGCGTTGATTACCGGGTGATGGATCTGTTCGCCTATCCACCGGATTTAACCCGCTGCTTTGACTTGGTTTTCGAATGCAACACGATACAGGTGTTGCCCGGTGAATTCCGCCTGCGGGCTTTGAACGCAATAGCGGACCTTGTGGCTCCCGGCGGAACTGTTCTGGTCTCGTGTCGAAGCCGGCAGGCCGGGGAAAAGGAAGACGAATTTCCACTCCCTCTCGACCGGGCGGAAATCGATGGATTCGTCTGTGCCGGGCTCAGGGAAGTTGCCTTTGAGGCCTACGACGACACCCAAAATCCACCGGTCCCTCACTTCTTCGCGTGCTACAGCAGGCAACTCTGAATGGGCGCAAACTACCCCGCCATCATTGGCTGACCCGGGGCAAACCACACTTACTGCCTCACTGGCCGGTCCCCGAAATAAGCGGGTACTCGCCATTCTCATCGACGCCGTGCCAGCCGAGCGTGCCGAACGCATGGAGGATTGATGTGACGGGTTCACCTTCCTCCTCACCTTCGCCGTGTTCGATGGTGGCGGCACGGCAGAGGCCGCTGGTGCTTTCAATGCAGATGACGCTTCGGCAGCCGTAGAGATGGATCCAGTCCCCCCATACCTTGCTTTCGTGGGTGGGCTTGAAGTACGCCTTGCGGAGGGCTTCAAGAATTTCGGAGATAGGGCTCGGTTCATGCGAGCGGGGGATGATAAGCTGGGTTTCCATGGTGGGGTGCGGGAGCCGATGTGTGGGTGGCGCAGAGGCAGTGCCTGAATCAGGTAGGGAATGTCGAGACGAGATTGCAGAAATCTCAGCCTCTGAGCGCACAAATCCAGTTGGTGCCGCAAGGTGTTTGACATCGCCGCCAACTTTGTGACACTCCGCTCATGTACGAGACCTCCGGAAAGTTGAAGTGGATCGGTGAGGTCCAGTCGTTCGCCAGTGGCTTCACCAAGCGTGAGTTCGTGGTCACCACTGTGGCGGATAAGTTTCCGCAGGATCTCAAGTTCGAGATCGTCAAGGACAAGTGCGCCTTGCTCGACCCCTTTGAAGTCGGGCAGGACGTGGCAGTCAGCTTTGATATCCGCGGCAACGAGTACAATGGCAAGTATTTCGTCAACCTCTCCTGCTGGAAAATCCAAGGGTCTAAAGGCACTCCTGCTGCGCCTGCCCGCCCGGCGGATTCTGGAAGCGCCCCGGGCGGTCCCGAGCCGTCGCCGGAAGATCTCCGTGGCGCTTGGGGGGGCAATGATGAACCACCGTTTTGAGGTCGTACCCTGAGTTCTGTGGGGGGCGTCGTCCGGCCTTCGAGCCGGACGGCTCTATCTCGGAAATCCATGTGCGCTCTGCCACCAGAAGAATAATCCGCGTGGCGGATCACCGTGTAAAATCCGCCCTGCCCTGCCGGCGGATTCGGTTGGGCCGCCCTTGACAGATCGGCTCGACGGTCCTACCCATAGCCCCAGGAATGACCGCGATACTGGGAATATCCGCGTTTTATCATGACAGTGCCGCCGCCTTGGTCGTCGATGGGAAAATTGTCGCCGCCGCACAAGAAGAGCGCTTCAGCCGGAAGAAACACGATGCGGGATTTCCGGTTCAGGCAGTGGCGTATGCTCTGGAGGAAGGCGGGTTGCGGCCCGAAGACCTAGAATATGTCGTTTTCTATGACAAGCCACTGACCAAATTTGACCGATTGCTGGAAACCTATCTGGCATACGCGCCGGTTGGCTTTAGCAGTTTCCGCTTGGCGATGCCGCTGTGGCTCAAGGACAAGTTGCATTTGCGCGGCACCTTGCGTCGATACCTGGCAGGGGCCAAGCGTGCCCGGTTGGTGTTCACTGACCACCATGAGAGCCATGCAGCCAGCGCGTTTTTCCCTTGTCCGTTTGAGCGTGCGGCGTTTTTGACGATTGACGGGGTGGGTGAATGGAGTAGCGCCACGTTCGGCACTGGCGAGGGCAATCAATTGGCGTTTCTCCGGCAACTGCGTTTCCCGCATTCGTTGGGCCTCCTCTATTCGGCCTTCACTCACTATTGCGGATTCAGGGTCAACAGCGGCGAGTACAAGCTGATGGGCTTGGCTCCCTACGGCCAGCCCGTATATCTCGAACTCATTCTCACCCGCCTGATTGATCTGCGGCAGGACGGGAGTTTCCGCCTGCGGATGGAGTATTTTAATTTTTGCCAAGGGCTGACGATGACCAACGAGAGATTTCACCGTCTTTTTGGGGGGGCGCCGCGGGCTCCGGAGTCCATGTTGGAGCAACGGCACATGGATTTAGCGGCGAGCATTCAACAGGCGACTGAGGAGATTGTGTTGCGGATGGCCCGAGAAGTCCACCGCCAGACGGCCATGCCACACCTCGTCATGGCCGGTGGCGTGGCACTCAACTGCGTGGCCAACGGCCGTCTGCTGCGCGAGGGACCTTTTGACGATATATGGGTCCAACCGGCGGCGGGCGATGCCGGCGGAGCCCTCGGCGCGGCTCTGTTTGCTTGGTACCAGTTGCTGGATCAGCCGCGCCACGCTGCCGGCCGGGACAGCCAGCAAGGCAGTTTCCTGGGTCCTCGTTATGGCAATGCCTCGATTGAGAAATTTCTGGCCGGGGAGGGGGTGCCTTATGAAAGGTTGGATGACGAGGATGAGTTGCTGGCCCGGGTGGCCAAAATCATCGATGCCGGCCAAATTGTCGGTTGGTTTCACGGGCGCATGGAGTTTGGTCCGCGGGCGCTCGGGGCTCGCAGCATCTTGGGAGATGCCCGCAATCCCGTTCTCCAAGCCACGATGAACCTGAAAATCAAGTTTCGCGAGAGCTTCAGGCCCTTTGCGCCCTGCGTGCTCAGGGAGAAAGCCAGTGAGTATTTTGGACTGCGCCCCGACCAGGAAAGCCCGTACATGCTGGACGTCGCCCCGTTGTTGGAAAAACACAGGCTGGGGCTCGCCCAGGATCAACGCGAGCGAATGAGCCGCTCTGCAGACTTGCGGGAACGCGTCAATATGCTGCGCTCAAGCTTGCCAGCCGTCACTCACGTGGACTACAGCGCCAGGGTCCAGACGGTTGACGCCGAGCGGCACGGGCGGTTTTGCCGACTGCTGGAATCCTTCAACCGCCTCACCGGATGCCCGGTGCTGGTCAACACCAGTTTCAACGTCCGCGGCGAGCCGTTGGTGTGTACCCCGGAGGATGCCTATCGGTGTTTTCTAGCCACCGATATGGACGCGCTGGTGCTCGAGGACTGCCTGCTGCTCAAGGACCACATCCCCGGGCCGCTCACCCAAACCGCCCGCAGGACGCATCTGGCAAAATTTAAACCCGACTGATAAACCCACCGATGAAATGGTCAGATATTCCGTTCGACCCGAGCCGGCGCATGCTCCGGCAATTTGCCGGCATCTGGCTGCTTGTTTTCATGGCGCTGAGTGCCAATGCATGGTTTGTGAGGGATCATCCGTTGTCAGGGGTGGTTCTGGCGTCCGCAGCGCTGTTAGTCGGCGTGCCTGGCCTGTTGTGGCCGCGGCTGCTGCGTTGGATTTTCGTGGGTTGGATGCTCGGGGTTTTTCCGATAGGCTGGCTCGTTTCCTGGGTGATGTTGGCCGCACTGTACTTTTTGGTGTTCACCCCGGTGGCGGTATTTTTCCGTCTGCGTGGCCGCGACGGACTCAAGCGCAACCCCGCTCCCGGACAGGCCAGTTTCTGGGAACCCAAACAATCTCCCACGGATATGCGCAGCTATTTCCGCCAATATTGAAGGAATGTTAGATCGTGGTGAGCCACCTATCCAAACCTAAATGCTTGTTTTATGCGAAGATTTCCCTTTGTTGCCATTCCATCCATTGGCTCAATCATCACTAAAATGCGGAGGCACCCGACCATTGCCGAGGAACCCATGGAAACGTTGGCGACGGCCACCCATGAGCGTCCCAGCGCCGCCAGACCCAAGCTTTCCACGTCGAAAAAGCTCTTGTTTTCGGCCATCGTCTGTTGCGGGTTTTTCGGGTTCGTGGAGTTGGTTTTGTGGGTAGTCGGCGTGCCCACCCTGCTCGATCAAGCCGATCCGTTTCGAGGCTTCTCAGGCCTGGTGAAAGTGTTTCAGCGGGAAGGCCCGAATTATCGGACGCGGGCCGCCACCCGGGGGATGACGTTTAACGATCAGTCGTTCCTAGCAGAAAAACCAGCGGACGGGTTGCGTCTTTTTTGTTTGGGAGGCTCGAGTTCATTTGGTTTTCCGTGGGGTGCGGAGGCTGCCTTCACCAGCATCGTGGGCGAGGCGTTGGCCGCAACCCATCCGCAGCGTCACGTTGAAGCCGTCAACGCCAGCGGTGTTTCTTATGCCATGCACCGACTCAACATCGTCGCCGATGAACTGCTAGGGTACAAGCCCGACGTGTTCCTGGTGTACTCGGGGCACAATGAATTCATTGAGCCAGCCTTCTTTGATGCACTCAAACACCGCGGCTCACTTCATACAGGCTTGGAATATGTGCTGGCCTATTCACGGGTTTACTCCGGCATGCGCATGGCCGCTGAGCGCCTGCGACAGGCGAAAAGTGCCCCGGCTGGCGGATTCGAATCCCGGGTCATGCGCGACCAAACGCATGTCTATTCCCAGCAGGAGAAGGAGGCGATTGTCGCCGAGTACCGCTGGCGCCTGGAGCGGTTGGTCCGGCGCGCCCAGGCCGCTGGCGTCAAGGTCGTGCTGGCGACCATCCCCTGCAATCTGCGCCAGTGGCGTCCCGAGGCATCCAACGGCTTGGCGTCCCTTGCGCCTGCCCAAAGCCAGAAGCGCTCGGACCTGTTTGCCTCGGGCAGCCGCCTCCTCAAACGCGGCCGCTTCGAGCTGGCAGTTGCCGACCTGGAACAGGCGGCACAGTTGGCACCTCATCACGCAGAAACTCAATTTATGTTAGGGCAGACCTACGAGGGGCTCAACCGCTATGACGATGCCCGTGGCGCGTATCAGCGGGCTTGCGATGAAGATGCATCGCCGATCCGGCGGCTTTCCGGCATCAATCTGGCAATTCGCGAGGTTGCCCGCCAGGAGGGGGCTCTGTTGGTCGATATTGACCGGCTCTTTGAACAGAAAAGTGAGCATGGCTTGGTGGGCTTCAACCTGATCGAGGACTACGTTCACCCTACACGGCAAGGACACGAGCTTATTGCCTGGCAGATTTGGGAGGCTATGGAACAGGCGGGATGGTTCCACGAAGCATCGCGAGCCCAGAAGACGGATTTCGACCGCATTCTCGCCCAGCGGCATCCGACCACACCGGCGCAAAATGCGGTGTGGTTTTACAATCAGGGGGTTGTGCTGGAAAAGCAGGATCAGGTGGCGGAGGCGATCAAGAGCTATCGCGAGGCGCTTGAGTTATCACCTGGCTACAGCAGCGCCTTGCTCAATCTGGGAAAACTCCTGGCCGATTCCGGTCAACTCGCCGAGGCCGTCGAGAAATACCAGAAAGCGCTTCGCCTTCGTCCGGACTTTGCAGATGCCCATAACAACCTCGGTGCCGCTTTTGCCGGCCTGGGCCGCCTCGACGAGGCCATCGCATGCTACGAAGAGGCGCTGCGCCTTCGTCCGGCCTTCGCAGGGGCCCACCTTAACCTCGGTGTGGCGCTGGCGGGCTGCGGGAAGATTGATGCTGCCATGGGTCATTATCAGGAATGCCTCAAGATCCAGCCGGATCACGCCGAGGCGCACAACAACCTCGGGGTGGCATTGGAAGGCTGTGGGCGGGTTGATGAGGCAATCGCCCATTATCGCAAGGCGCTTGAGATCAATCCCGAGCGCGCCGATGCCCACAATAACCTCGGTCTGGCATTGGCCGGCCACGGCAAGTTCGATGAGGCGGTGATGCATTATCAGCAGGCCTTGGAAATTAAACCCAATTATCCCGAGGCCCACCTCAATCTTGGGCTGGCGATGGCTGCCCGAGGCAAGACCGATGAGGCCATCAGTCTTTACCAGAAAGCTCTCGCCCTCAAGCCGACGTTCGCCATGGCCCATTTCAACCTCGGGGTCGCTTTGGCGGGTCGCTCACAAATCAACGAGGCCATCTCCCATTACCAGAAAGCCCTGGAAATCCAGCCAAATTACGCCGAGGCTCACCTCAACCTCGGGGCGCTCTCGGCAAGTCGCGGCCAGATCAATGAGGCGATCGCCTCCTATCAAGCTGCACTTCGCATCAAGCCGGCTTTCGCCAATGCCCACTTCAACCTCGCCGTGGCGCTCAGCGGCCGCAACCAAATCGATGAGGCCATCGTCCATTACCAAAAGGCCATCGATATCAACCCCAATTTCGTGGAGGCCCGTTTCAACCTTGCCAATGCCTTAGCCGCCCGAGGAATGCTTAACGAGGCCATCGCCCATTTGCAGAAACTCCTCACCTTGGCGAACGCCCGCAACGACACCGCGCAAGCCTCCGCCATTCGTGCCCGCATCGAAAAGTTCCAGTCAGAGGTGAAGTGAAAAGCCGAATTCTTAAGGGGGTGCAGAAGGCGACGGAATGAGCGCCGAATTTGGAGTGCGGCGACATGTCGCCGCTTTGGATCTGGGCGACATGTCGCCGCTTTGGATCTGGGCGGCATGCCGCCGCTTTGGATCTGGGCGACATGTCGCGGCTTTGGATCTGGGCGACGTGTCGCCCAGAAAGGGAAAGCGCGGACATGTCCGCGCACTCCAAGTTTCCCACCCGTCTTGAGTTCGTGGCATCACTTCGTAACGAACAGGGCGACATAGCAGAGTTCCAATTCAACTCCTCGAAGCCGTAAAAGGGCAAACCTTTCTAACCCATTTGGCTCCACCATTATTCGGAAATAAGGT
>CAIKHZ010000062.1 GCA_903827375.1 Akkermansiaceae bacterium | reverse complement strand
TGTGCCGGACAACCCCGGCTCCATGGTCTTGTGCTCAAAAAAAGATTTCTCACTGGTAAAAATTTCACATCGGCTCCGAAACATCCCCCACCCCACCTGCGTAAGGCAACGACCTATGCGCATTCCCCCATCCATTCTCGTGCTGTTGTTGGCGCTCAGCTCCTTGTCGGCCGCTACGACCTATCAAACGATTGATGACGCCATCGCCCATGGCGATTTAGCCGACGTGCGTCTGCACCTCGCTGCCGATCCCGCCAACCTTAACCAAGGCCGCGACAAGACTCGAACACCATTGGCCCAAGCCGTCCAGCGCAACAAATCCGAAATTGCCCTAGTATTGATCGAGGCAGGCGCCAAGCCCGATGCCCAGGACGGATCACAACGCAGCATCCTTCACTTAGCCGTTGAGCGCAACAATCCAGCCCTAGTCACAGCCCTGCTCAAGGCTGGGGCCAAACCCGACGCACGCGACAAAGACGGCTGGACGCCTCTGCACCATGCGGCAGCCAAAAACCAACTTGCCAGCGCCAAGGCCCTGTTGGCCGGCGGAGCCAACCCAATGGTCTTGAGCGAACTCGGCGGCACCCCCTTGCATGAAGCCGCTGCCAGCGGCGGCGCCGAAATCGTCCAACTCTTGCTCGATCACAAGGTGGATCCCAAACTCAAATCCAAACAAGATGTCACCGCCTTGGATATCGCCAAAAAATTCAAAAACGAAGCGGCTATCGCCATATTATCAAAATTGTGAGGGTGGCACTGGAGCCCGTCGATTTACCCATGCGGGTTTCTCAAGCAGCCCGAACCATCACCATCACCTCTGCTGCAATATCTGAAACAAGTTGTGCGCATGATCCGTCCACAATGGCACGTCCAGTGCCCGGGCATACACCGGTGGCACCGCTGGATGGGCCCGGATAAATTCAACATCCTTGCTCAACAGCAAGTAGTCGGGTTGATAGTGACCGGCCAACTTGCCCGGATCAATGCACTGCCGGGTCGTGGAATAACCAAATTCACGGGCTAGCCGCTCGACCACCGGGGCAAGGTTGAGGTACTTGTTCGTGATATGAACCACCATCACGCCGTTCGGCTGGAGGTGGCGCTGGTATATCTCAAATGCCTCACGGGTAAGCAAATGCACCGGCACCGAGTCGCCGCTGAATGCGTCTAGCAACAATGCATCAAAATGCTGGGGCGCTTCATGCTCTAGCGAGAGACGCGCGTCGCCCATCGCCAATTCATAGTGGGCACCGCGCGCTTCCAAATCATCGATGAAAGTGAACCACTTGCGTGCCATGCTCACCACGTCAGGATTGATCTCGTAAAACCGATAGGTCTGACCGCGCTCGGCATAACACGCCACCGTGGCGGTGCCCATGCCTATGATGCCAACCTTGGCGTCCGACTTGGTTTTGAGAGCGTCGAGCACCATTCCCACACCGCTTTCGTGCCCGTAATAGGTGAGTGGGTCCCGGCGCTTCTCCGGAGTGAGGTGCTGGCGGCCATGTTCGGTGCCGCTGCAATAGAGCGAGCGGGAGTCGCCCTCATCGTCATCGCTCCATGCTTCAACGCGCAGTGTGCCGTAAAAACTTCTGGAACGCGCCAAAGCATTGCCAAATGACAAAAACTCCCAATCCACGATGAAATACAGCGCCACCACCGCCACCACCGCAAATCCAGCTCCCACCAGCTTGCGGGTCGTAGCCCGCCGCTGCCCCATGACACCCCGGCAGGCAACCCAGCTAACCAAAACAAATCCGCCGACCAGACCCAGCGACCATTCCATGAATGTGGTAAACACCAACGGCGCCACCAAGCTGACCAGCAAGCCGCCCAAAGCACCGCCGGCCGACATCAATAGGTAGTATTCCGTTAGGTGAGAGGTACCCGGTTTTAGCCGTGCCAATTCCCCGTGGCACACCATGCAGACGAGAAACAGCGTCGCGAAATAGATCACCAATTCCGTCACAAAGTCCGCCGTCCAATCCCACGGAATTTCGAACAGCCCTGATGTCAGCACGATGGCCAACATCGCCGGCAGTGCCCACGCCGCACGCCGATACCAGCGCGGATGATCAAAGCAAATGATGAACGTAAGCAGATAGAGGGCCAGCGGCACAACCCACAAGAATGGAATGACAGCCACATCCTGGCATACGTGGTTGGTGGTGGCCAATAGCATCAGCGAGGCGAAGGCCGGCAGCAGCACCCACTGCAGGCGGCGCAGCGCTCCCGGCTTGGGTGACATAGCATCGACTTGGATTTCAGCCTGCAAGCGACGGGCGGCCTCGGCGCTGCCGCGGCGCCACTCACCCACTGCACAGGCACCCATCAACAGCGCAAACAACCCGAAGGCTCCGGACCAAATCCACGCCTGCCGCACCACATCCCAGCGCGGTTCAATAAGAATCGGATAGGTCAAAAGCGCGGTGAGCGAGCCGGCGTTCGAGAGGGCATACAAACGCCAGGGCGTGCGGTTTGGATAGACGCGGGAATACCACACCTGCACCAGCGGACTGGTCGCGGAAAGCACGAAATATGGCAATCCAACGGTGGCCAGCAACAGCAGGACAATCTGCCACGCCGGATTTGCCGTACCTTCCGGCTTGAGATCCGCCCCCGGCACGATGGGCAACAGCGCCACCGCCAAACACAACAGTGCCACATGCACCCAAGCTTGAGTCGAGGGCCTTCGCCGACTCAACAGGTGTGCGTAACTGTAGCCGCCAAACAGCGCCACTTGGAAAAACAGCATACACATGGTCCACACCCCAGGACTGCCACCAAACCACGGCAAAATAAACTTGCTGATAACCGGCTGCACCTGAAACAACAGGAAGGCCCCCAGCAAACTAACCAGACAGAAGATGTAATTCATAATTATCCCCGACAAATAAAGGCGGCCACCATGGCTATCCCCTTGCGGCTGAGTCTTACTCTCCTCCTCAACCCCGCGCAACAGTAATTTCGAGGGAGACAAAACACCTGACCTCCATCAATCACGAACGCAAATTTGCTAACATCGCCCCTGCCTGCTCCATAATCGCCCTAGGTTCTCGGATTGTGTCTCTGCCCAGCGCCTTCTTCACACCTCTCCGGCAAAGAGCCAACGTAGGGAGACTTGCTCGAAGCGGCGGCCAAAGGATTTGTTGGCAGCATTGGTCTGAGGAGTTAGAATATCGGCTGCTTCCGAGGTGTCGACAAACTCGCTCAAGTGCACGATGGTCGGCTTGACTTATGATTGCATCACTTCTCGTTGATAGAAATTTCCTTTCCAACAAACGGGTGAATTTTCTGTAAGTTGCGCTACGTAGTCGAGCCGTCTCATGAATCAACACCTTTCCTATTCACTGATTTTCGCTCTCGGATTTTCCAGTCTTGTTGCCCAAGATTTGCCCCCGGCATTTCCCCTAGACCCGGCGCAAATGCTTGAGCGTACGTGTTTCCAGACATCGCGGCCATGGAGCCCGCAAGGCAATCTCAGATCCGACGTCGCTCTCGTCTATGGTATCGATAAAAGCCTGCCGGCAAGAATCGATAGTTGGAAGAAGCGCGGCTACCGGGTGCATCTGATGACCGGCGTCGCCTGGGGCGAGTACCAGGACTATCTCTATGGCCGCTACGACGGAATCAATCATGAAGACAATGCCCAGAGCGACCGAAACGGCCACAAAATCGGCCACGGCGGAGATGTTTACTATATGTCTCCCGCCGAGAACTATGGCGAGTACCTCTGCGTCGGCGTCCAACGTGGACTGGATGCGGGCGTCGAAGCGGTTCACTTGGAAGAGCCTGAGTTTTGGGCGCGGGCCGGCTATTCGGAAGGCTTTAAACGCGAGTGGCAGGCATTCTATCACGAACCATGGCAGGCCCCGCACACCAGTGTGGACGCCCAATGGCGTGCTTCCAAGTTAAAGTATTTCCTCTATCGGCGCGCACTCCAACAGGTATTTGATCACATCCAGGCATTCAACAAGCGCACGGGCAAGAGCGTCCGCTGCTACGTTCCTACCCACAGCCTCATCAACTATGCGCACTGGTGCATCGTCAGCCCGCAATCCAGCCTAGCCATGCTCGCTGGTTGCGACGGCTACATTGCCCAAGTATGGACCGGCACCGCCCGCACACCCAATCATTTCCGCGGCAAACAGAAAGAGCGCACATTTGAAACCGCCTTCCTCGAATACGGTGCCATGCAAAACCTCGTCCGCGCCACAGGCCGCAGGGTTTGGTATCTTAATGACCCCATCGAGGATAACCCGGGCCACGATTGGAACGACTACCGATCTAACTGGGAGTCAACCCTCGTCGCATCCTTGCTCCAACCCGATGTCTGGCAATACGAGGTCGCTCCATGGCCCGAGCGCATCTTCGCCGGTCGCTATCCTGCCAACGTGTTAGAGGAGCACCGCCATTCAATACCACCAGCTTATGCCACCGAATTGCAGGTGGTTATCAACGCCCTCAACGACATGAAGCAATCCACTCACAGTTGGGACTGTGGCACCCGTGGCATCGGTGTGCTCATCAGCGATTCACTGATGTTCCAGCGAGAGCAACCGACCCCCAGCGATCCGAACATGGCTCATTTCTATGGACTCGCCCTACCCTTGCTCAAGCGTGGCATTCCCGTCACACCCGTCCAACTTGAAAACGTCACTCTTGCAGGGTTTCTCGATTCCGAGCAAGTCCTGCTACTTTCCTATCAGGGGCAAAAACCGCTCTCCGTCGATGTCCACACCGCGCTGGCCGCGTGGGTCAACAAGGGCGGCGTGCTGGTCTTCGCCGATGATGACTCTGACCCCTACAACCAGGTCCGCGAGTGGTGGAACGACCAAGGAAAATCCACCCGCATCCCCCGCCAACTCCTCTTCGACGCCCTCGGCCTCACCGATGCCAGCTTTCCTGGCGATCCAGTTCCGGCCGCCAAGGTCGGCAGTGGCCGCGTCATTTGGCTGCGCGAAAATCCAGTGCACTTCGCCCTGAGCGAAAGCGCCGACGCACGGTTAGCCTCGGTTGTTAGACAAGCGACCGAAACAGCCGGCCTCACTTGGCGGGAGACCAACCATCTCTTGCTGAACCGCGGACCCTATCGGATCGGCGCCGGCCTGGATGAATCAATTGACGCCCCGCCGACCACCCTGCATGGCAGTTTCATCAATTTGTTTGATCCACAACTCGTCCTGCAACACGACATCACCCTCGCCCCCGGAAGCCGTGTCTTCCTGCTGGATCTCGACTCCGTCAAATCCCCCACCCCGCGCATACTCGCGGCAGCCTGCAAAACACTTCCGTTAGAAAGCAACGCGGGCGAACTCCGTTGGACGGTTGAAGGCGTAGCCGACACCCCGGCCATCGTGCTCATAGCCTGCGCCACAGCCCCGCTTTCCATCCAACTGGACGGCCATGCCATCACTGACTTTACCTATATCGCCGGCGACAAACTGCTGTATATCCGATTCACTAACGAAGCCAGGCCGCGGGTGCTGACCATCAAAACTCAGTAAACAACCTCACTTGTGTCTTGGGTCTAACACTCATGTCAGAACTTCCTCAGCACGGTATCGTGGCGGAGGCGCTCTGCGGTCCCGGGATGGTCTAGGGTAAAGTGCAGGCCGCGGGACTCCTTGCGGCGAACCGCGCAATCAACAATTAGACTGGCGGCAGTGACCAAGTTGCGCAGTTCGAGGATATCGGCGTTGACGCGGTGGCCCCAATAAAACTCGCGGACTTCCTTGCCCAAATTGCGCAGGCGGGCGGCGGCTCGGCGCAGCCGGTTATCGGTGCGCACGATTGAGACATAGTCCCACATCAACCGGCGGATCTCGTCCCAATTGTGATAGATAACAACCAGCTCGTCGGCCTCGGCGGTATTTCCCGGTTCCCACTCGGGGATGACCGGGGCGGCTGGCACCGGTTTACCAGGAGCGAATCGGTGCAGGCAATCGGCCACGGCTAAACGTGCCATGACGTTGCCTTCCAGCAGGGAATTGGAGGCCAGGCGATTGGCACCGTGGAGGCCCGTGCAAGCGACTTCGCCTATAGCGTAGAGACCGGTGATGCCGGTGCGACCGGCGACGTCGGTGACCACTCCACCGCATTGATAGTGGGCAGCGGGGACCACCGGGATGGGCTGGGTTTCGCAATCCAGGCCGAAATTCAGCAGGTTTTGATAGATATAAGGAAAGCGTTCGGGCATGAATCCCTTTGGCTTGTGGGTGATATCCAGATAGACGCAATCCGCTCCGCTGCGTTTCAGTTCTCGGTCGATGGCACGGGCAACGATATCGCGAGGTGCGAGGGACCCGCGATGGTCGCTCTGGAGGGTGAAATCCTCGCCTTTGGCATTGATCAGGATGCCGCCTTCGCCGCGCACCGCCTCGCTGACTAGGAATGAGCGGGCTTCCGGGCCGGTGGCACCGGGATTGTAGAAGCACGTCGGATGGAACTGGATGAATTCCATGTTAGCGATCGAGGCACCGGCGCGCCAGGCGAGGGCCACGCCATCGCCGGTGGCGGAATCCGGGTTGGTGGTGTAGAGATAGACTTTACCGCAACCGCCGGTGGCCAGCACCACCCGGTCCGCGCGGAAAATACGCACCTCGTTGGTTTTCGCATTGAGTACGTAGGCACCCAGCACTCGATCGTCGGCAACCGCACCGAGCTTCGCGGTGGTGATCAAATCGATGGCCACGTGCTGCTCCAAGAGAGTGATGTTAGGAGTTTCGCGGACGGCCTCAATGAGTGCCGTGGCAATCTTCAGGCCGGTGGTATCGCGGGTATGCAACACCCGTCGATGCGAGTGGCCACCCTCCGTTCCGAGTTCAAAGCGCCCATCCTTGCGGTCAAACTCCATGCCATAACCCATCAAATCCTCAATGGTCGCCGCCCCCTCGCCGATGATCGTGCGCACCGCCGCCTCGTTGCACAGCCCGGCCCCTGCATCCAATGTGTCGGCCACATGACTCTCGACCCCATCCCCGCTCGAACACATCCCGTCGGGCAGCACCGTGGCAATGCCCCCTTGCGCCCAAGCCGTGTTGGATTGGTAAGCCCCGCCTTTCATCAATACCACCACCGACCCATAGCGCGCCGCTCGCAGGGCAAACGACAAGCCGGCCACTCCAGCCCCGATGACAAGAAAATCTGCGCTCATGCGCCAATGATAGGCGCTATGCCCGCTCTGGCAAAGCCAATTTGTCCGCTCAAAGGCGCTAGGTTGGGTGGATTTTGGTTTGCAGCGTTGTGTCTGGCGGCCTAAACTCCCGGCCCCATGTCAGACCAGCCATTTCACTATCAAGATCCGTTTGCCCTCGGCCCGGATACCACAGAATACGAACGGCTCACCTCCGAACACGTGTCGCTCGGCGAGTTTGAAGGCAAACCGGTGCTCAAGATCGCCCCCGAGGGCCTGACCTTGCTGGCGGCAGAATCCTTCAAGGCGATCAATTTCACGCTACGCGCCTCACATCTGGCACAGGTTGCGGCCATTCTGGAGAACGCTGAGGCGTCGGAAAACGACCGGATGGTGGCGCTCATGATGCTCAAGAATGCCGAGATTGCGGCCCACGGGATATTGCCGTTCTGTCAGGACACTGGCACCGCCACGATCGTCGGCAAAAAGGGCGAACAAGTGTGGACCGGTTGCGATGACGCCGAAGCCCTATCAAAAGGCATCTATCAGACGTACACCAAAGAGAACCTGCGCTACTCACAAACCGCCCCGCTGAGCATGTTTGAAGAGGTCAATACCAAGACCAACCTGCCCGCACAAATCGACCTGTATGCCACCGGCGGCACCGCCTATAAGTTCTTGTTTGTTAGCAAGGGCGGCGGCTCAGCTAACAAGACGTTTCTCTATCAGGAGACCAAGGCCCTGCTCAACCCGAAGCGCTTCAAGGAATTTTGCATAGAAAAAATGCGTTCGCTGGGCACCGCCGCCTGCCCGCCCTATCACCTCGCATTTGTCATCGGTGGCACCTCGGCCGAAACCTGCCTCAAAACCGTCAAGCTTGCCTCCACCCATTACTACGACGAGCTACCGACGTCCGGCAATGAACACGGCCGGGCGTTCCGCGATCTGGAACTCGAACAGGAATTGTTAGCCGCGGCCCGGGAAATTGGCATCGGTGCTCAGTTTGGCGGCAAGTACTTCGCACTGGATGTGCGCGTTGTCCGGCTGCCGCGACACGGTGCCTCCTGCCCGGTGGGCCTCGGCGTATCCTGCTCGGCAGATCGCCAAATGCTGGCAAAAATCACCCAGGACGGCATTTTCCTTGAGAAGCTGGAAAAGAATCCTGGCCGGTTCATACCCGAACGTTTCCGCGATTGGAGATTCAAGGGCGTGCCTATCAACCTCGACCTCGGCATGGAAGAAACCCTGGCCACTCTCGCCAAATACCCGGTGACCACCGCCCTTTCGCTAACAGGAACCATCATCGTCGCCCGCGATATCGCCCACGCCAAACTCAAGGAAATCCTCGATACCACTGGCGAGCTTCCGGAATATTTCCGGAAATACCCGGTGTATTATGCCGGCCCGGCCAAAACCCCCGCCGGCATGGCATCAGGCTCGTTCGGCCCCACCACCGCCGGCCGCATGGATAGTTACGTCGAACTCTTCCAGACTAACGGAGGCTCTCTGGTGATGCTCGCCAAAGGCAACCGCTCGCCTCAGGTCACCGCAGCCTGCCAAAAACACGGCGGCTTCTATCTGGGATCCGCAGGCGGACCAGCCGCACTCCTCGCCCAGGATCATATCAAAAGCCAGGAAGTCGTCGCCTTCCCGGAACTCGGCATGGAAGCCGTTTGGAAAATTGCCGTGGAGAATTTCCCAGCCTTCATCCTCGTCGATAACAAAGGCAATGATTTCTTCACCTCACTGAGCGCCTGCCCAGTCTGCCATTGATGCTTCAGATCATTCACCTGCCTGACTTAATTGATTACCAAGACGCACTGCGCCTGCAAGAGCAGGCCGTCGAGGCGATTTTGGACGGCAGTGGCGCGGACCTGGTGTATTTGTTAGAGCATCGACCGGTGTACTCCATCGGCCGGTTGCGCGACCAATCATCACTGCGCGACGTGGCCGGACTTCCCCACCCCGTTTATGAAACCAACCGCGGCGGCCAGGCAACCTATCACGGCCCGGGCCAGCTCGTTGGCTACCCCATCCTCGATCTAACGCCTCGGGGCCGGGACCTCCACCAACACCTGCGGGGCATCGAGGACGCGCTGATCCGTGCCTGCGCCAGCTGCGGCGTGAGCGCCGGACGCCGCGACAATCTAACAGGCGTGTGGGTCGCCGACCGCAAACTCGCATCCATCGGGGTGGGTGTGCGCAAGTGGGTGTCAATGCACGGGTTCGCCCTCAACGTCACCAACATCTGCCTGCCGCCGTTTCTAGCGATCACCCCGTGCGGGATCGATGGCGTGGCCATGACCAGCCTAGAAGCAGAGGCGGGCCGGCAGATCCGCCTTGCGGAGGTGGTGGCGGCACTCACCCGCGAAATGAGACACTTGTAAAATCCCCCTTTGTGTTGCACGAAAAGGCCTAGATTCTATCGTTAGATAAAATTCTTCGCCTGGTGTGCTGAAGGTTTGTGTTCTGAGTCTGAGGCGAAGTGTCGCTGGCATCTTTCCTGGAGCAATCGCGTGAAAGATTCGGGGGGGATGACCCCGTTTACAGTGACTCACCACCGAGCGGGTTCGGAACAAAATGCTGCCGCATCCCGATTCAGCCTCCCAAATGATGCCCCCCATGAAACACCCTCAATCTGCAATTTTGAACCTGCACCTGTCCTGCTTGGCCGCCACCCTACTGGGCATGGCCATCGCACTGCCCGTCACCGCCGAGGACGCCAAGCCTGCCGCGGCGCTGGGTACCACCGCTGCTCCCGGGACCCAGCCACTAGAGCTTCACTTGCCCAAGCCTTTGTTCGTTGGCACGCCTAAGAATATCAAGTCCACCAATTTGGAAAAACCGCTCCCGGGCAAACGCCCTGTCTATCAGGTACCGGCCGGCACGGTCCTGCTTTCCGGCGGCAAAAAAGTCACCAGCAGTGACGCAGCTCCGATCATCGGCAGTCTGGAAGAGGTGACTGACGGCGACAAGGAAGCGGGCGATGGCAGCATCGTTGAATTGGCACCAGGCAAGCAATATGTGCAGATCGACTTGGGCAAGCCCGCCACGCTCGCCGCGCTGGTTGTCTGGCACTATCATCAGGATGCGCGTGTGTATCGTGACGTGGTGGTGCAGGTGGCGGAGGACCCGGATTTCATCATGGGGGTGACCACCGTATTCAACAACGACGATGACAATTCATCGGGTTTGGGTGCAGGCAAGGACAAGGAATACCTTGAGACGTACGAGGGTAAACTCATCGACGGCAAAGGGGCCAAAGGCCGCTACGTGCGCCTCTATAGCAATGGCAACACGTCCAACGACGCAAATCATTACATCGAAGTGGAAGTTTACGGCAAGCCGCTGCCATAATCCGTGAAATTTCTGCGGTCTGTGATATCCATCGTGTCTTGCCGCTGCGGGTGGTCGAGGGCATGGCGGGGCATGGTGAGCGTGCTGCTGGTGCTGTTGATCGCGGCGGCGGCGCTGGGGTTTCGCTTGGAACGTCTGGAGTTGAGGCCATTTCATGGGGATGAGGCGGTGCAGGCGGTCAAGGCTGGCGAGTTGTTTGACGGCGGGCTATATGTGTATAACCCCTACGAGTTTCACGGGCCGAGCCTCTACTATTTCACCCTGCCAATATTAAAACTCCGCGGCGTGCAGCGCTTTGCCGACGCCAGGGATAGCGACTTCCGGTTAGTGCCTGTGTTGTTTGGAACGGGGCTCATTCTGTTGTTATTGCCCATGCGCCGGACTCTTGGCACTGTGGCCTGTCTGACGTCGGCGGCTCTGCTCGCGGTGTCGCCAGCTATGGTGTTTTTCAGCAGATACTACATTCAGGAAATGGTGCTGGTCTTTTTCGCAGCGCTGGCGTTGCTCTCGCTGTGGAGGTTTTTCTGCAAGCCGGCGGCGGGTTGGATGGTAATGTTAGGACTGGCGGTTGGCATGATGTATGCCACCAAGGAAACCAGCGTTATTTTCTGCGGTGCCCTGGTCGCCGCCTATGGCTGGTTGGTGATGTGTCGCCGCCGCCGCGAGGGCCGCCGATTGTGGGGCGTTGAGCGGCGTGCTATCTATCTGGTGCTGTTGGCCAGCGGGGTGGCGGTGTTGGTTGCAGGTGTGTTTTATTCCTCGCTGTTGGCCCATCCGCGGGGTCCGCTGGATTCGTTGCTGGCATTCCGCCACTACTTTGATCGAAGCGGCGGCGATGGCAGTGCCGCGCTGCACCAGCAACCATGGTATTACTATTTGAAAATGTTAGGCTATACCAAAGACGCGCCGGGGCCGTGGTGGAGTGAAGGGCTCATTTTGGCGCTAGCTGCCGTCGGTCTTATCGCCAGTCTGCGCCGCCGGGTGGGCGCTGCGATCAACTCCGAGTTGGCGGTATTTCTGGCAATTTACACGATTTGCCTGACCGTGGCCTTCGCACTCATTCCCTACAAGACGCCGTGGAACCTGCTCGGGTTTCTGCATGGCTTCATCCTGATGGCCGGCATAGGTGCCAGCGTGCTTTGCCAGTGGTTGCCGGGAGGTGTCGCGCGGGCAGTGTTCGGCGGCTTGTTGCTAACAGGATGCGGGCAACTTGCCGCCCAGGCGGCGCGGGCCAACTTCCGGTTTTGTGCCGATTCTCGCAACCCGTACGTCTATGCCCATGCGCTGCCCGACGTGGTCCGTCTGGCCCGCCGCATCAGCGAACTCGCAGCATTGCACGCGGATGGTCCGGCGATGCGCATCCATTGCATCACTCCTGAGTATTGGCCATTGCCCTATTATTTGCGCAAATTGAGCCGGATCGGCTATTGGAGTGACATACCGTCGGCCCCGGATGCGCCGGTGATCGTCGCCAGTGCCGAACTGCAGGAGGCACTAGAACCTCTGCTGCACGAAACCTATCACACCGAATTCTTCGGCTTGCGCCCAGGCATCCTGCTGGTGCTCAATATCCAACAGGACCTGTGGGATAAATTTCTGTCGGAAAGACAAAAAACCGCTGAATTTACTAACTCGCCACGCCTCTCTCGGTAACGTTCGCAAGTGACATCTATAGTGGCGGTGAGAGAAGAGGATTCGGCGGGACGCCGGCGCTCCCCTCACCTTGTTCTAGCACTTCCGCGGGCGCAGACTCATGACCAGTCGAATGGCAACGATGGGAAGGGCGGCGATAATGAGAGCCGCAGCGGCGGTTTTCAAGCCAGGATAGACACGGGCACGGTTATTATCCAGCGCTGCAAGGGCCTCGGCTACGACCTGTTGTTTTGGCACGTAGAAGCTCCGGTGGCCTGGCATTTCGCGGCTTTGGCCATGACGACGGGCGACTTCGCCGAACTGGGTTTTGACCGGACCCGGGCACACGGCTAGCACCGGGATGTGGTGGTCTTTGAGCTCGATGCGCAGGGCTTCGGAAAAACTCGTGACGTAGGCCTTGCTTGCGGCATAGACGGCAAAGTCCGGCAGCGGCAGCAAGCTTGCCAGAGAACTGACATTGATGATCGCACCGCGATGGTAGCGAATCATCGCCGGCAACAAGGCATGGGTGAGGTGGGTGAGCGCCTCAATATTGAGACTAAGCATGGCCCGCAACCTCGCCCAATCAGCTGTGACAAACTCGCCGTAGTCGCCCAGACCGGCGTTATTGACCAATAAGTCCGGGATGCAACGTTGGAGGATCAGGTTTTCCACCAAATCGTCGCGCTCGGCAGGGTCGCTTAAATCGGCGGCATGCACCAAGACCTCGACGGAGGGATGCAACGAGCGAATGCGTTCGGCGAGTTGCCGCAACAAGACCTCGCGGCGCGCCACGAGTACAAGTTTATCAACGCATGAGGCGAGTTGCAGGGCAAACTCCTCACCCAGGCCAGAGGAAGCACCGGTGATGAGAGCACAAGAGAAATTGGCGGGCTGGGGCATGCCGGGATATTACACCACAGCTCCAGCCCGCGCCATCCCGGATTAGGCCATCTGGTTTTCGCCGTTGGGTCCCTGGGTCACTTGCAAAACACGCAGGGGCAGACGCACGAGGATTTCGCCGTCACAGCCAATATCGATGGAGAAAATGCCCATTTTTTGGAAGCGCAAGCCTTGCAGGTTCATCACGATGTTACGGGTGAGAAACGGCACGTTCTTGGGAAACTGCACTTCGAATTCCGGTTCGATGGGCATGTTGTTGGGATCGAGCGACTCGCCGTCCTCGTCGATGATATTGATGGAAAGCTTGTGGCGGCCGGCGTCTTCAGGGGTGAAGCACATCCGCATGGCCAGGGCGCATGAGGGATGGACGACGGGCACGGCGCGGGCGACGAGGGTGTCGAAGGTGCCGGAAATCACGAGCTTGCCGTTGTAGTCGGCGGCAAAGTCACAGAGGGTGGCAATTTGAATATCCATAGTGGGGGAGTGAGTATTTTGCAGGTTTTCCCAGGTGACAGGAATTGCCCCTCGGGACAACTTGTCTGAGGCCGGAGCCGCCAAAGGTCCAGCCTAAATTGCTCAGGGCACGCCAATGTTTTCGTCGCGCACATCGTCATCCACCGGTTGGGCGCGGCGCAGCGGTGTAGCCTTGGGTGGCCCTTCGTCGGGGTGAAGTGGCTCGACGGGCAGCGCCCGCAGCGGTCCCTCGACCGGTGTTGCCGGCGGCAATCCATCCTCGGGTCGATGCTCGTCGCTGGCCGGTTTGGCGGGTGGGTCATTGTCATCGACGACGATGAGGGCACGCTTGGGCGGCGCGATGATGTCTTTGATTTCGTCTTTGATCGGTTCGAAAAAATTGCGCACCATCGGAGCTGCCATGTGACCGCCCGAGATGATTTCACCGGGTCGGCCCTCGTAGAGCACGGCAAAGGCATAGCGCGGGTTGTCCTTGGGTAAAAAACCGGCAAACCAAGCCAAGTTCTGGTTTTTCGCCTTTGGCCCCCATTGAGCGGTGCCGGTTTTGCCGCACAACTGGGTGTAGCTCAAGGCACCGCTGCCGCCGGTGCCGTAGCCGCTGTTGACTACGTCGGCCATGCCCTCGCGCACCACCTCGACGGCTTTGGCATCGACGCCGAGCCAATGCTTGCGCTCCGGCACATTGACTTTGACGACCCGCCCGCGGGTATCTTGAATCTGGCTGATGAGCTGGAGCCGCGGCAAGGCACCGCCATTGGCGATCCCGGCCATCGCCTGTGCCACCTGCAACGGTGATGCAAGCAGCGAGCCTTGGCCAATGGACAGATTGGCAGTATCCCCGTCAAGAATGCGGCGGCGCTCATTCTTGAGCATCCATGCATCGTTGGGCACCAAGCCCGCCGTCTCACCAATGAGCGGCAATCCGCTTCGCTCACCGTAGCCCAGCTGACGGGCCAAACTCAGAAAGGCGGTCGGACCCACTTTAATGCCGACTTGATAGAACCACGGATTGCAGGAGCGGGCCAAGGCGCGCCGGACATTGATGGGACCCTCGGGTGTCTTGCTCCAATTGTTGAAAACGTGGTTGCCGACTTGGATGGACGCCGGGCAGTCGATGGTGGAATTTTCGCTAACGGTGCCGTTGTTGAGGGCGGCGAGGGCGATCACGGGTTTGAATGAGGAGGCAGGGGGATAGGCGGATTGGAATGCGCGGCCGAACAATGGCTGTGCGGGGTCATCTTGCAGCGCCTTGAACTCGTTGTCGCTAATCCCGGGAATGAAGTGGTTGAGGTCAAATGACGGCCGAGAGGCCATCACCAGCACCTCGCCGGTGATCACATCGATGACCACCATGGCCCCGCGCCGACAGCCATTTCGAAGGACTTTTTCGGCGAGCTTTTGCCAGTCGAGGTTGAGGGTTGTAACCAAGGTGCCGCCGGGGCGCGGGCGAGCCACCTGTTCTTCTAGCAATTTATTGCCATTTTCATCGAACAACAAGCGTTTCATGCCGGGTTCGCCGGTAAGTTGGCTGTCGTAGAGTTTTTCCAATCCGGCGCGGCCTTCACTTTCCTCCCACATGGGTTCGTTGAAATTGATCGGGCCGGTGGGCAGTTTGCCGACACTGCCGGCGTAACCGACGATGTGCGAGGCGAGATCCCCACAGGGATAGAACCGGCGGTACACCGGATGCAAAATCAGCCCGGATGGCAACTTGGCTTCCAGCTCGCGTGCCTCTTTTTCCTCGATTTGTCCAGACACCAGCAGCGGCAGCCAGCGCCGGTTGCGGTAGTGGTCGTACAGCTCGTCGTTGGTCTTTGGGACCGGGTTTTTAACCAGCTTTTTCAGCGCGTCGAGCCGTGTTCGCCCCCAGCGCACAATAAACTCCTGATCCGCACTCTCAAACGCCTTGTACTGCAGGCCCACTTGATAGGCCACCTCTGTCTGCGCGAGCGGCCGTCCATTGCGGTCGGTGATTTGCCCCCGCGGTGCCGGGATCTTCTGGGTGATAGCCCGCGCGTCTCGGCGCGTCAATATCGACCCATTGCTTGCTGATTTGCCACCGGGTGCCGTCTGCGGGGGCGTCAATTCCGCAGCCGCCGCAACTGCGGGGGATTTGGCGGCAACGACGTTTTGGGCCGACAGAGGCCCCGCAGCGACCACGGTCAGCAGCAATAAGAGATTGAAAATTTGGCGGTTTACCATGCGCTGCCACAGAATCTAGTGCTATTGCCGGGCCTCGGCAATCCTCAATCTCAACTTATGGCACCAGCATGTTGACCCTAATTTTCACTGCGCAACGGGGAGCCCTGCAGGCCGTCTTTGTCGGCCTCGACCGGCTCCTGTGGCCCGATCTTGACCGTGACCTTGGCGGTTCTCCGCCTAGGGGGTGTCGCGCTTCGCTTGCCACGCGCAGTGGATAACTGCG
>CAIKHZ010000061.1 GCA_903827375.1 Akkermansiaceae bacterium | reverse complement strand
TTCAGATGAGTCATGCGGCGACTTACTCTCCAACTCTATCCGCCCACCCGGCGGTTGCTGCTCGCATGGTAACATTTCTTTGAGGCATTGCGCTTCTGGCCACAGCCGACAGTTAGGGAGTTCGACTTGCTCGGTCCGTTGTCGAAAGCGAGGTCAAACGCTGGGTTCTGAAGCTGCGCCGGAACCTTTCACCGGCTGACCGCGCTGCCCTTCCCGCGGATGGGATAAGTCGCTCCAGTCCACCCGGGAAATGGCGCATGCAACCCCTCATGGCTATCAGGGGAATTCGGGCGGCCAGATGTCACATTTTCCAGCCATGGAAGACTTTGAATGGCTCCGCCCGTTCACCGCTCTGGGCACCACAGCCATGGGCGAGGGGCACATGGGCCGATTTCTCACCCAGGCGCTGGATCCGGTCGTGCCGGGCCGCCTTTCCCACGGGGTGGGTGACTGGGGGAGGGCATGGGAGTGGTTAGGTCCTAAAGGCACGCTGCCCAAAGGTGGGCTTATCGCGGCTTGCGGCGAGCATGCTCAGGGTGACAAATGGTGGTTTGTGCATACCGATGGTCTCTATTTTTCGGCGGATGGTGGAGTCTCCCTGAAAAAGGTTCTGGATCAAGCCGGTGGAAAATGACAGAAGACTGTCCAACACACCATGACATCACGCGAAAGAGTACTGGAGGGAATTCAACATCGGGAAACGGACATCGTGCCGGTTGATTTCGGCGGACATCGTTCATCGGGCATAGCTGCCATCGCCTATGCCCGCTTGAAGCAGCACTTGGCAATCCACAGCGGGGACATCTACGTTTATGACATGGTCCAGCAGCTTGCGATTGTGGAGTCTGCGGTGCTTGATGCGGTTGGAGCGGATGTCGTGGAGCTCGGGCGTGGGTTCATGCTGGATGAAAATGACTGGCAACCCTGGGTGCTGCCCGACGGCAGTCCATGCAAGATTCCGGCATATATCAATGTGACCAAACGCGGCGAGGATTCGTTTTTGCTTAGCCATGATGGTGTGCCGCTGGCCATCCAAAAAAGGGGTTGCCTCTATTTCGAACAGATCCATTTTCCGCGGATGGAACGGTCGTTTGAAGATGACGACTTCGCGGACCTCGAGGAGTCGCTGCCGTACACGATGTGGACAGGCATTCCGACGCCTGGCGGGCATATCCCGTTGACCGGCGCAGGGCTCAAAGGTTTGGCGGAGGGGGCGAAGGTGTTGCGGGCCTCGACAGACCGAGCCATTTTGGGGATTTTCGGTGGCAGCTTGTTCGAGGTGCCACAATTTCTGTACGGCATGGAGAAATATCTGGAATACATGGCGTTGTATCCCGAGGCGTGCGTCCGTTTGTCAGAGAAGCTAACGGATCTTTACCTTTCCCGGCTAGAAAAGTGGCTGGCGGCAGTGGGTCCGTATATTGATATCATCTTGTTTGGCGATGATCTGGGTTGCCAGAGCGGCCCGCTGATGTCAACCAGCATGTATTGCCAATACTACAAGCCGTTCCATGCGCGGATGTGGCGGCGTGTCAAAGAGATGGCTCCACATATCCGCACTCAGTTGCACTGCTGTGGCGGCATCGACCCGCTAATCGAGCATTTGATCGAGGCCGGCCTCGATATGGTCAATCCTGTGCAGGTTACCTGCGCCGGAATGGATCCGCAGCACTTGAAAGATCGCTACGGAATGCGTCTCACGTTGTGGGGTGGCGGTTGCGATACGCGGGCCGTGCTGCCCCGAGGGACCCCAGCCGAAGTGCGTGAACATGTTCTCAAACAATTGGGAATATTGAGCAGGGACGGTGGATTTGTCTTCCAGCAGGTGCATAACATCATGGCTGATGTCCCTCCCGAGAATATCATGGCCATGTTTGATGCCGTGGCCGAATTTTCCGCTAGGAGGAAATAGCCAAAGTTAATCCGTATGATTAGCAACCTGTCTATGAACCACGTCGAACGATTCCGGGCCGTAATGAACTTTCAGCCGGTTGACCGATTGCCGCGCTGGGAATGGGCCATGTGGTGGGACAAAACGATCGAGCGCTGGCATACCGAAGGTCTGCCTGCAACGCTGACGGACATTTTTGAAATTCACGAGTTCTTTGGGCTCGACCCATACAAGCAGTATTGGTTCAGCACAACAAAGGCCACCATCGAGGCGGAGCAGCACCACGTCGAGGGCATCGTTTCTAACATGGACGACTACATGGCGCATCGCCCGCACCTGTTTCCAGAACATGGTGAGGCAATTTTGGGGATGAGGCCGTGGCTTGAACGGCAGAGTAGGGGCGAGGCCGTCATCTGGATTACGCTTGAAGGCTATTTCTGGTTTCCGCGAACCCTCATGGGCTTTACCAAGTTGATGTTGGCCTTTTACGATCAGCCGGAACTCCTGCACAAAATGAACCAGGATCTGCTGGATTTCAATTTGTCCATCCTTGAGCAAATTGAGAGGATCGGCCGTCCGACGTTTATGACGATTGCCGAGGATATGTCATATAACAACGGCCCGATGATCAGCAGGGGCCTGATGGACGAGTTCATGTCGCCCTACTACGAGAAGATGCTAGCGCGGGCGAAAGAGATGGAAATGCTGACCATCGTGGACACGGATGGCGAGGTGACGCGCCTTGTTCCATGGCTGCTGGACAACGGGGTGGAAGGTGTGCTGCCACTCGAACGGCAGGCCGGCGTCGATGGGATGTCCCTGCGCAACCAGTTCCCTAACCTGAGAATGGTTGGCCATTACAACAAGATGGTCATGCCGCACGGAGAAGATGCCATGCGGGCTGAGTTCGAGCGCTTGGGCCCCCTGATGCAGTCCGGCGGATTCATCCCCAGCGTGGATCATCAGACACATCCTGGTGTGTCACTGGAAAATTATCGCATCTACCTTCGTCTGCTGAATGAGTACATGGGTTAATTCCAAATTCCGGCTTGTCTCACGCGGAAAATGCCAAAACCGGCGCAGGAATTATCATTGGCGGCTTGGGGATTGACGGCGACCGGGGCGACTCATAGACTTGCCGCGCAAAACATTTATTTATTTATGAAGGATCCCATTACCGTTTCTATCACTGGTGCTGCTGGTCAAATTGGCTACGCGCTGCTGTTCCGTATCGCCTCCGGTGCCGTCTTCGGCCCGGATCAACCCGTCAACCTCCGCCTCATCGAAATTGAGCCAGCACTGCCCGCTTTGAGTGGAGTGGTCATGGAACTCGATGACTGCGCCTTCCCGCTCCTCAATGAAGTGGTGGCCACTGCCGATTTGAATGAGGGTTTCCGCGGCACCAATTGGGCACTGCTCGTGGGATCCGTGCCACGCAAAGCCGGGATGGAACGCGGCGATTTGCTCGGCATCAATGGCAAAATCTTCACCGGCCAAGGCAAGGCCATCGCCCGCAACGCTGCCAAAGACGTGCGAGTCCTCGTCGTCGGCAACCCGTGCAATACCAATGCCCTTATCGCCATGAGCAATGCCGAGGGCGTTCCTAACGACCGCTTCTTCGCCATGACCCGCCTCGATGAGAACCGCGCCAAAAGCCAACTCGCCCAAAAGGCCAGCGTCCATCAGTCGAAAATCACCAATTTGTGTATCTGGGGCAACCACTCGGCCACCCAATACCCGGATTTCACCAATGCCAAAATCCAAGGCCGCCCGGTCACCGAGGTTATTTCGCACGTCGAGTGGCTCAAGGGCGAGTTCATCAGCACCGTTCAACAGCGGGGTGCCGCCATCATCAAGGCTCGGGGCGCATCCTCCGCCGCTTCTGCCGCTAATGCCGCCATCGACACCGTCAAGAGCCTCATCACACCCACCCCGGCTGGCGATTGGCACTCAGTGGCCGTGTGCTCCGATGGTTCCTACGGCATCGCCAAAGGCATCATCGCATCGATGCCTATCCGGACCCTCGACAACGGGACTTGGGAAGTCGTTCAGGGTCTGCCCATCGACGCCTTCAGCCGCGAGAAGATCGACGCATCCGTCGCCGAGCTTCTTGAAGAGCGCGAAGCCGTCAAGGATTTGATCCCAAGCTGAGCCGCAGCGCGACCTCCTGCCCCTCACATCATCCCTGTTGCCCTCCCAGGCCGCAGGGGTTTTTGCGGGAGGATAGGCATCCTGCCTATCATGAAAGACGGGCTTCCAGCCTGTCGTTTCATGCGACGACAGCCTCGAAGCTATCTCTTCCCTCACAGTCAACCTGCCTATGTTCCGCTAGAGAGCGCCAAGCTGGCAGCCTTTAGCGCGACCGGAATACCGAGGCGCGGATCTTCAGGCGTGACGCCGCCGCCGCCTTCCCTCACAGTCGCGCCACACGATCCGCATCCAATCCATGGCAAACTTCGCCGCTTTTGAACGCAAAATGACCGCCGTCGGCATGGGGGAAGCTCCCATCCGCGCATTCCGCCGCAATTTCGAGGCGCTCCTGCGCAACGAAACCGGGATGATCCCCGAAGATGATATCGTGCCGGCGACCGAGCTAACGTCTTTCGAAGACGTCGCCGCTGCCGGTCCACCGGATCTTGGCTTGTTAGGTCAGGCGGTGGTCATCAAACTCAATGGCGGCCTCGGTACCAGCATGGGCTTGAAGGGTCCCAAATGCCTTTTGCCTATCCGCGAGGGCGTGAATTTCCTCGATCTCATGCTGCGCCAAATCCTCGATTTGCGCCAGCTCAGCGGCTCTAACGTGCGCCTGCTGCTCATGAATAGTTTCAGCACCAGCCATGAGACATTGCAACATTTGGCGGAGTCTGGAGCTGCCACTGCGGCGGGCCTGTGCGATCCAGCGCAAGTCGAGTTGATGCAAAATCAAATCCCCAAGATCGATGCCAAAACACTCGCTCCTGTCAGCTGGCCCGCAGATCCAGCGCTGGAATGGTGCCCGCCAGGCCATGGCGATTTGTATCCGGCGCTGGTCGGCAGCGGCTGGCTCGACCGCTTGTTGGGGGAGGGGATCCGTTATGCATTTGTGTCTAACTCGGACAATCTCGGGGCTTCGCTCGATCCAGCCTTGCTCAATCATTTCGCCGCGTCCGGCGCGCCGTTTCTGATGGAAGTGACCCGCCGCACTGCTGCCGACCGCAAGGGCGGCCATCTCGCCCTGCGCAAGAGCGACGGCCGGTTTGTGTTGCGCGAGGTGGCCCAGTGTCCCAACACCGATCTGGATGCTTTCCAGGACATCGATCGCCACCGATATTTTAATACCAACAGCCTGTGGTTGCGCCTCGATTTGCTCAAGGCCCAACTCGAAGCCGACGCCGGCGTGTTGCCGCTGCCGATGATTAAAAACAGCAAAACCGTCGATCCACGCGACAAGTCCTCGCTCGCTGTCATCCAGCTCGAGACCGCCATGGGGGCCGCCATCGAATGCTTTGCCGGTGCTGCCGCCATCGCCGTGCCTCGCAGCCGTTTCGCCCCGGTCAAGAGCACCGCCGATTTGTTAGCCCTGCGCTCGGATGCCTACGAAATCCTTGCCGACGGCCAGGTCCGCCTCCACCCAGACCGCCACGGCGTGCCGCCGGTCATCACGCTGCCAGACGAGTACAAGCTTGTGGATCAACTCGATGCGCTGGGCGTTCCAAGCCTGCGCCGCTGCCGCTCACTGACCATCACAGGCCTGGCGCATTTCCCCCCGGGAACGGTCTTGGAAGGGGATGTGAAATGGAGCGGGATTTGCCAAAGCCCAGCGTGATGGCGTGGAGCGGAACTCGCCAAAATTCGCAGCGCCCGGCTGTTGTCGGTGCTGCAGGTCATGCTCGGCCACCCGGATTTTCTCACACGGATTCAAGTATATCATAGGGGGGAGCAAGGCTTGCCAAAGTCCCGAGTCCACGGATTTACACAAGGGAACGACACTTCCCAAGCTGTCCTATCCAAGCACCGCGCCTTGACTTCCTAGCCCTCTGCTGCTGGACTGCGCTTCGCCTCATGGACTATCAAGCTAAAATTGCCCGCAACGTCGCCGCTATCCCGCGCTCGGGAATTCGGGATTTCTTCGAACTCGTTCAGGGCCGTGAGGGCATCATCTCCCTTGGCGTGGGCGAACCGGATTTCGTCACCCCGTGGCACATCCGCGAGGCTGCCATCTATTCCCTCGAAAAGGGCCAGACTACCTACACCTCCAATCTCGGCTTGCTCTCGCTGCGCAAATCAATCGCACGCTACGTCGGCAATTTCTTCGACGTCGCCTACGACCCCTCCCGCGAGGTGCTCGTCACTGTCGGCGTGTCCGAGGCCATCGATTTGGCTCTGCGCGCCCTCCTCAATCCCGGCGACGAGGTGATTTTTCACGAACCCTGCTACGTCTCCTACAGCCCTAGCATCGTCCTCGCCCATGGCCGCGCCGTCCCCGTGGAAACCTCCAAGGCCGACGCATTCTCCCTCAAACCCGACAAACTCGCTGCCGCCATCACCCCGCAAACCCGCGTGCTGATGCTCAATTTTCCCACCAATCCCACCGGTGCCGTCGCCTCTCGTGAGGACCTCGAAGGCATCGCCAAGCTCGCCATCCAACACGATCTGATCGTCCTCACCGACGAAATCTACAGCGAACTCCGCTACGACGGCCTCACTCACCTGTCCATCGCCTCACTGCCAGGCATGCGCGAACGCACCGTCCTACTCCACGGATTTTCCAAAGCCTTCGCCATGACCGGCTTCCGGCTCGGCTACGCTTGCGCTCCCCAGCCGATCATCGAGGCCATGATGAAAATCCACCAATACTCGATGCTCTGCGCCCCCATCATGAGCCAGTGTGCCGCCCTCGAAGCCCTCGAAAACGGTGCCCCGGCCATGCTAGCCATGCGCGACAGCTACCACCAGCGTCGCGACTTCATCGTCAGTCGGCTCAACCAGATCGGCCTCGACTGCCACACTCCCGGCGGTGCCTTCTACGTCTTCCCGGACATTCGCTCCAGCGGCCTCACCAGCAAGCAATTCGCCATGGGCTTCTTGGAGGCAGAGAACGTCGCCGCCGTGCCCGGCAGCGCCTTCGGACCTTCCGGCGAAGGCTTCCTCCGCTGCTGCTACGCCACAGCCTTCCCCGACCTGCGTACCGCCATGGATAAATTGGAGCGCTTTGTCCAAGCCCTCTAACTCGTTTCTCCCATGCCCGCCACCCAGCCGCAGCCAAGCGCCGACCCGGCCTTGCTCACCCGGGCACACGTGCTGCCCCTCGCCATTTTTATGGCCTTCATGCTGCTGCTCCAACTGCTCGGCGGTCTGATCGAATGGAAACACCCCGACGCCCCTTGGTGGAGACAGGATCCAGCACAATTAATCTATCCGCTTCAAACCACCGTTTCAATCATCCTTTTATTCCGCTACTGGCGTTTTTACACGTTTGCTTGGTCATGGCGTTGGGGGCTGATGGGGGTGGCATTCGGTGTGGTGGGCATTGCTTGTTGGCTGCTGCCTACGACTCTCTACGATGCTTGGGGGTTTACTGGTAAAACAACCGGCTGGATCCGCATGCTAGGGGTGGCGGCTCGCAGCGACGGCTTCAACCCTGGCTTGTTTGACAGCCCGCTGGCCTACGCGCTTGCCTTGGGCATGCGCTTCTTTCGGGCGGCGGTGGTTGTAGCCTTGGCAGAGGAACTCTTCTGGCGCGGCTTTCTGATGCGCTTCATCTGTGATTGGGAGGGCGACTATTGGCGCCAACCGTTTGGTCGGGGCAGCTGGCTGTCCTACCTCATTGTCACGGGTCTGTTCATCTTTTCCCATGGCTCGCTGGATTGGGCGGCGGCCTGGGTTTACGGCTCTCTCACCTATCTGCTTAGCGTGTGGAGCAAAAACCTTGGTGCCTGTGTCTTGATGCACGCCACCGCCAATTTCCTCATGGGCCTCTACATCATCGCCTACGGCAAATTCGGCTTGTGGTAAAACAGCCTTCCCCCGCCGGTATCAGCCCATACCGCTCTTGTTTTCTCTCGTCCCCCCCGCCAGCAGATAAATATCACTCGTCCCCGATATTTTTTGCTTGTCATTTCTGCGGCTCTTCCTCATACCGTCGGCCCGCGCGGCTTGCTGCGCTTTGATCATGGGTAGATGCCCGAGTGGCTAAAGGGGGCAGACTGTAAATCTGCTGGCTAACGCCTACGCTGGTTCGAATCCAGCTCTGCCCACCATCTTCATTTCCAACGACTTAGGGAGCCGAAAGGCTTCCTTTTTTGTTGCTAGAAAAAAGTCCCGCTGTCAATCCGCTGTCAATTTCCGACCGGACTAAACTCCAGCATTCCTGTCAACCGGCGGCGCGCACCCTGCTTGGCGGGTCGTGTTCACTGCCCCGATTGTAGATTTTTCGCGGCCAGGAACGATGCCAGAGCAAATTTTTTTGACCTGTACCACGCTGGTTTCAGCCATCGGCAAAGTGGTGCCCGCTACCGCCCAGCCCAATCTCAAGCCGCCTCCCGTCAAAGCCGTATCCCCAGACCCATCCCGTCGCTCATCGCCAGCAGGGCCTCGGCATTGCCCCGGGCATCATCGACGGGATGGTGGGTGTGCCGGGTCTTTCTGAGGTGCTTGAAGTTTAGCGAGGTGT
>CAIKHZ010000060.1 GCA_903827375.1 Akkermansiaceae bacterium | reverse complement strand
CTGCCAGGCGACCGCCCTGCATCCGACGGCCGCCGCAAATTTTTTTGCGTGCCATTGTCCGTCAGCCTGCTTAACTGTGCCCAGCGCACGATGCCGGAAATCCCCCCTGAAGAAACACTGCTGTTGGTCGATCCCGATTTGGATTTTCTGGATTGGGCCACGAAGCATCTGGCTGCCGAGGGCCTGCGTATTCTGCGCTGCGATAACGCCGAAAACGCCCTCAAGGTGATGGCCAAAACACCGGTGAACCTCGTGGTGGCAGCGTTTGACCTCCAACCGTTCGACGGCATGGAACTGCTGGCCAGAATTCGCTTGGAAAGCCCGCAAACCATGGTCATTTTGACCACTGGTTTTCCGACCACCGGCCAGATCATCGAGGCGACCCAGCGCGGTGCCCACGACGTGCTGCGCAAAGAATCACTGCCTTTTGAACTGCGCCACATTGTGGAAGCCGCCTTGCAAACCCACGAAAACCGGCGCAGCGCCGATAGCTCGGAGGCGGAAGCGCCTAGGGCCGATGGTCGGGTTAAGATCATCGGCGTGTCGCGAGCACTCCAAGATGTGTTCAAATTGGTCGGGCGAGTGGCACGCACAGACGCGCCAGTGCTTATCACGGGCGAAAGCGGCACCGGCAAGGAACTCATCGCCAAGGCGATCCATGAGTACAGCCCGCGCCGCAAGCACGAGATGATCACCCTCAATTGCGGTGCCATCCCCGAAAACCTCCTCGAAAGCGAGCTCTTCGGCCACGAAAAAGGCTCCTTCACCGGTGCCATCGCACGCCGGGCAGGACGATTCGAACAGGCCGACGGCGGCACTCTCTTTCTGGATGAAATCGGCGATATGCCCCTCTCGATCCAAGTCAAACTGCTGCGCGTTCTCCAAGATGGCTCGTTTTCCCGCGTCGGGGCCAATGAAACCCTCGGCGCCGACGTGCGCATCATCGCCGCCACCCATAAAAACCTCGCCGTGGAAGTGAGCGCAGGTCGATTCCGTGAAGACCTGTTCTACCGCCTCAATGTCGTCGAACTCGCCATCCCCCCACTCCGCGAACGCATCGAAGACGTCCCCTTGCTCGCCGAGTACTTCCTCCAACGCATCACCAAAAAAAATGGCATGGCGCGCATCCGCATTTCCGCGGAAGCCGTCAACGCCCTCCAAGCCCACCGCTGGCCAGGCAACGTCCGGGAACTGGAAAATACGATAGCCCGCGCTTGTGCCCTGGCCACATCCACGATCCTGCTGCCGATGGACATTCCCTTGGCGAGCGCCCCGAGCCCATCGCAGCGCGGCCTCCCGGAAGCCCTCGATCGGCTCATCAATGCCGCCCCTTCTGGAGCCGATGTCATCTCTTGGCTCACCGGTGAAATTGCCGGCCGTGCCATCGACCGCGCCGACGGTGATTTTAAAGCCGCCGCCATCACCTTGGGCATCGAGCTTGCCGACCTCAAAAAACTCTTCGCCCATAAATCCTGACCACCCCGCGCACCCGCCGTTTCCTGCAGCCTTTCCAAACCCACCCCTCCTCAAGCCACCTCCGCCCCCTGATGCGCTTGTTTCTTCTCATACTCGTCCTCGCTCTGCCATCGCCGGCATCTGTGGTGGACCCGTCCGCCGCCATCCAACAAGGCGAGGAAGCCTTGGCCTCGGGCCTGTGGGAGATTGCCGCCATGCGATTCGACAAGTTGCTTCAGGACCCCTCATTGTCCGCCGCCCAAAAACCCCGCGTCGCAATCCGCTTGGCCGAGGCCTGGATCCGCAGCGGCAACCCAGCCGAAGCTCTCACCCTGCTCCGCCAATCATTCGCCGCCAAGGACCCGGAAACTTATTTCTGGAAAGCCCAGGCGCTCGCAGCCAGTGGCCGTTTGGCGGAATCCGCAGATTCCTTCGCCCCGGCCCTGGAAAACCCTCAAGCCCCATACCGCCGCGAAGCCATCCTCTCCCGCGCCAGCCTCCAAGTTTCACTCAACCAACCTGCCGCCGCCCTCGCCTCCCTCAAACCGCTTGTGGCGGACCCCGATGCCACCATCTCCGCAGAGGCCCGCCTCCGCCAAGCTGAGATCCACCTCGATCAAGGCGACACTCAAAGCGCCAGAGCCTCACTCCCCACCCCGGAATCCGTCGCCCCCCCCCTCCGTCCGCAAGCCGCCTTCTTGAATGCCTGCCTGCTGCTGGCCGAGTCCAAGCCCGACGCTGCCGCCCTCGCTTTCGGCTCGCTCGTCGAGCAACCCCAGGGCCAGTCCCTCAAACGCCATAGCGCTGCCGCCATTGGCTTGGCAGATGCTCTGGCCGCCCGGGGTTCGCCGGCCGCTGCCTCCAAATCCCTGCTAGCCTTCATCCAAGATCATCCGGATGAACCCATGCTCGGTGCCATGTTCCAGCGCCTGCTCCTCTGGCTGCCTGCCAATCCAACACCCACCGACCCCATCCTCGAGCAACTCTCCCAGTGGATCCCTCCCCTGCCGCCCTCCACCCCAGGACTCATCAATACCAAGGGCTCCAGCGTCGTTGCCGCTTGGCCGCTGCTCACCGAAACTTCCAACCTAGCCGCCTGGGCCATCTTCACCCGGGCCATCGGCCTCCAACGCATTCCCAGCCCAGAGGCCAAATCGGAAGCCCGCAGACTGCTTACCCGCCTGCGTTTCGAGCATCCAGCCCATGTGTTGGCAACCCGCGCCCTGCTCCAAACCGGTCGCTGGCTCCTCGACGAGGACCACGCCGCCCAAGCCCTGGCCGTGCTCGAAGCCGTCCGCAACTCCGGAAAATCCCCCGCCTTGGGAGGTGAGGCCGACTTCCTCTCCGCCCAAGCGGCTTTCGCCCAAGGCGACCCAAAACAAGCCGCGCGTCTCTTCGAGGAAGCCTCCAAATCCCTCACAGATCAAGCCGCCAATACCGCCCGCCTCAACGCCGCTCTAGCCCGCCTCCAACAAGGAGAACTCGTCGCCATCCCCACTCGCGACGCCCCACGGATGACCCCCTCCACCCTCGCCGACCTCGCTCTCGAACAAGCCCTCGCTGCCACTCCGCCCGCCACCGCTAAATCCTCCCTCGCTGCCTTCATCACCGGCCACCCCGATCATCCGCGTCTTCCTGAAGCACGCCTCGCAGCCGCCGACGCAGCACTCTCAACCAACCCGCCGGATCTCGCCGTCGCCCACGAGCAACTCGACGCCCTGGCTGCCTCACCAGCCGCCAGCGATACACTCCAACCCATTCGCCTAGCCATTACACGACTTCGCCTCACCGACCTATCCAACGATGCACCTGCCGCCATCGCTGCCGCCCGCGCCTTCCTGGAAACCTTTCCTAACGAGCCCGCAGCCGCCGATGCCGCCTTGGTCCTCGGCCGAAACCTCTTCCAATCCGGCGACTACAACCCGGCCCGCATGACCTTGGAAAAACTCGCAGCCAGCGACCCTGCCCCAGCCCGAGCCCAAGCCGCATGGTTGCTCGCCGCACGAGCCGCGGCTCTCATCCCCTCCCCCCAATCCCGCGTTGAAGCCCTCCCCCTCTTTGATCATGCCATCGCCACCAAGGGCCCACTCCGCCCCATCGCCAGCATGGAAAAAGCCCGCCTCCTCATCGACCTCAACCGCCTCAACGACGCTCTCACCCTGCTGCGCAACTGGAACGACACTCTGCCCAAGGACGATCCCCTGCGCCTGCCCGTCGGCTTCCTGCTCGGCGAGGCGCTCATCGCACAAGCCGAAACCACCCCGGCCCTCCTCACCGAGGCACTCTCGATCTATCAAAAACTTCTGGCTCACCCGCAAGTTGACCCTGCCACCCGCTACCGCCTCCAATACCTGCGCGGCCAAACTCTCGAACAACTTCCGAGTCCCAAGAACCCCGCTACCAAACGCGTTGCCGAAGCCCTGGAAGCCTACTATTCTGTGCTCGAATCCGCGGCAAAACAGCCCCCCGCCGAATGGGAATGGTTCGAACGCTGCGGCTTCCGTGCCCTCGAACTCTGTGAAGCCGCTCAACGCTGGCAACCCGCCATCGCCATCGCTAAAAAAATCGACTCCTTCCACGGCCCTCGCGCCGAAGAAGCTGCCGCACGTGCCCGCTCCCTCCAACTCAAACACATGGTCTGGGAAGATGAATGAAAAAATGATCATTAACCTATAACTAGCCCCCCCAATGCTCCCGATACTCGTCACCGGAAAGTCAGGCCGAATGGGCCAAGCCGTCCTGCAGGCAGCTGCCGCCGAACCGGCCGTCACCGTCGCCGCTACTCATGATGCCGGCGAAGACCTCGACGCCGCCATCGCCATCGCCTCCTGCGTCATCGATTTCTCCATCCATTCCTTCACGCCACAGCTACTCACCTCCGCCTTGGCCCGTGGCACTCATCTGGTCATCGGCACCACCGGCCACACCGATGCCGAACGCGACGCCATTCACCACGCCGCCACCCAACTGCCCATCGTATTTGCCTCTAACTACTCGGTGGGCGTCAATACCTTGTTCTGGCTCACCCGCCATGCCGCCCGCATTCTCACCCAAGATCGCTTCGACATCGAAGTGAGCGAAATGCACCATCGCCATAAAATCGACGCCCCCTCCGGCACCGCACGCACGTTGCTGGAAATCCTCAATCAGGAAACCGCCACCTCGTACTCCGAGGATGTCACCCATGGCCGCTGCGGCAACATCGGCCCGCGGCCACCCCGCCAAATCGGCATGCACAGCTTGCGCGGCGGCGACGTCGTCGGTGATCATACCGTGTTATTTGCAGCCGATGGCGAGCGGGTTGAACTCACCCACAAAGCGTCATCCCGCCTGACCTTCGCCGCCGGTGCCGTCCGCGCCGCCCTTTGGCTCGCTAACAAATCTCCCGGCCTCTACGACATGCAAGACGTCCTCGACCTCAAGTGAACCCATAACTTCCCAGATGCGTATCCTCCTCTCAGCCCTTTGCCTTGCAGCCAACCTCTCGGTTGTGGCCGCTGAACCCGCCCCGACTGCCGATTTTAAATCCTCGGTGCTGCGCCTCAACTCGACTGTCCAAGCCTGGAGCGCCGGCCAACCCTGGGAAAAATCCCATCCCTCAAACCACCGCGCCCTGGCCGCTATCATTGCTCCCCAGCAAGTAATCACCACTGCGGAAATGGTCGCCGATGCCACTTATTTGGAATTTGAATCCCCGGATGGCACCTGCTTCGCCCCAGCCAAGGTGTTAGCCGTGGATTATGAAGCGAATTTGGCCCTGCTCGGCCCTGCCGGAGCAGACGATGGTGCCAAAGTCTTTGCCAATACCACCCCGCTGGAAATTTCCCCGCCACCATCCATCGGCTCAAGCCTCGATATCTATCAAATCGAAGACAACGGCACCGCCCTTCGCACCAGCGGTACCCTTCAAAGCATGGATGTTTCCTCAACCTTCCTCCCAGGGCACAACTTCCTTACCTACATGGTCAAGGCCTCGATGCAAAGCGCCGCGAGCAGTTATACCGTGCCGGTGCTTGCGCGGGGTAAACTCGCCGGCCTGCTTTCCAGCTACAACGCCAAAGATCAAATCTGCGAAGTCTGCTCCTCTGATATCCTCACCCGCTTCATCAAGGCTGCCGCCTCATCCCCTTACACCGGCTTCCCTAGCCTCGGCGTCGCCGTCGCCTTCACCGAGGACCCTCTGTTCCGCCAGTGGCTCAAACTGCCTGACGACCAAGGCGGCGTCTATATCAGCTCCGTTCGCAAGGGCGGTGCCGCTCAGGCCGCCGACATCCACAAAGGCGACGTGCTGCTCGCCTTCGATGGTCACCAAATCGACCGCCGTGGCTACTTTCAACACGCCCAGTACGGCAGCCTCAGCTGGGGCCACCTTGCCCGTGGCGAACACGCAGTCGGCGACGTGGTCACCTTGGCGCTGATGCGCGACGGCCAACCCCTGGAAGTAAAGGCCACACTCACCCGCGAGGAGGAACAAGCCCGCTTGGTGCCTAACTACATGTTTGACAAACCACCCGGCTATCTGGTCAAGGGCGGCTTTATTTTCCAGGAGCTCAGTCTGCCGATGCTCCAGGCCTTTGGCGAGGACTGGAGTTCGCGTGCGCCACTGAACCTGTTGGACGTCTATCAAAACCCGGAAAAATACCAAGACCGCGCCGAGCGGATCGTCTTTCTAAGCGGGGTGATTCCCACGCCTGCCACCGTCGGTTACGAATCCCTGCGCAACCTCATCGTCCGCAAGGTCAATGGCAAGGATGTCCGCAATATCAGGGGCCTCATCGGCGCTTTCAATAGCAATCTAACTGAACTCCACTCCATCGAATTCGACGAGGAAAAATTCACCATCTATCTCGATGCCGCCAGCTCCGCCGCCGTCGATAAACAACTCCTCCAGCGCGGCATCCCCCGCCTCTCCCGCGCCGAATAGATGAACATAATCCTATAACCTATCACCATGTCCCCTATCATCCCCCGCCCGGTTGGCAAGCGAGTGCTCCTGATGGGCACCTGCCTATGCGATGCCTTTTATGACGATGTTGCCCGAGCCACAGTGCAAGTGCTCGAACACCTCGGCGTCACCGTCGAATACCCCGAAGAACAAACGTGCTGTGGCCAGCCCGCCTTCAACTCCGGCGACTGGAATGCCTCGCGAAAAATCGCACGCCATGGTGCGAAGGTGTTTGCCGGCGAGTTGCCCATCATCGTCCCGTCCGGTTCCTGTGCGGCAATGAATTCTCACGGCAACTCCATCCAGTTTGAGGACCAACCCGACCCCGAAGTCGAATCGTTTGGTCAGCGCACATGGGAAGTTATCGACTTCATTCACAACGGCCTGGGCATCAAGACCTGGCCCGGTGTTTTCTCGCAGCCCACCCGCATCGCCTTCCATCGGTCCTGCCACAGCCGTGGCACCGCCACGGGTGCGGCCGCCCGCACCCTGCTTTCCTCCATCACCAACGCGAGCGTCACCCCTTTCGGCCAGTCCGAGCAATGCTGCGGATTCGGCGGCACGTTTTGCGTCACCTTCCCGCACATATCCGGCCGCATGGGCACCCTCAAGTTAGACAACATCCTCGACATCCACCCAGACCTTCTCGTCGGCGTGGACATGTCATGCCTGATGCACCTGAGTGGTCTCGCCCAAGCCCAAGGCCGCCCGCTCAAGCACATGCACACCATCCAGGTCCTGCGCGACACACTCGGCCTCGCGTAAGCCCAGACGGGTCCCTCAGCAGAAATTGTGATTTTGAAGGCCCCAAAACGATGACCGCCCCCTCACCTCCAGCCCTGAGTGCCCAAAACGGCAGCACCGTGGGTGGGTGCGGGAATTTCCGTAGTGAGCAGAGTGTGATTTTCCTCGCCAAGGGACTGGCCAAGGGATCGGCTGATCCCAGATCCGGTGCCGGGATGCATCGACGAGCGCCCTTGCAGATTCGGTAGCGAGAAGTTCACACTTCCTGACCTCGACATTGAAGTGACTGGGAATTGACGATTGATCCCGGAAAATAACTTGGCATCTTTCCGGGTTTCCGGGATTGTCATCCGGTCGAATCTGTTAGCCCGTGATTCGTCGCCGTTGGGCGCAATGGCGTGACAAGCGCGGCGGCATGGCGGAGTCTCCGGGGGTGAAAAAACAAGCCCACTCGGGATCGCAACCCAAAGAACCACCGCCATGCCGCAGCTAATGT
>CAIKHZ010000059.1 GCA_903827375.1 Akkermansiaceae bacterium | reverse complement strand
TTTACCGGGTCGGGAATATCGGCCAATGATGACAGGGGCTTCGGCATTCCGAGCCCTTGTTAGCAGGGAAAATCCTGCGTGTCCCGCACAAAATGACCCCAGCCCAAACTTTTCTCCCCAGACGCACCGAATATTTACGATGAATGAAGCGCAATACTTTGTAAAATAATGAGTTACCACATCAACTCCAATCCTTCAAACGCCCCGGCTTCAGGCCATCCCGCTGCACCAGCCAGACCGCCACAAGGATTGCAGGTTGAAACACCTGGAGCCAGAGCACGTAAGATTGCGCCTCGCATCCTCGTGTGCGAATCGCCATCCCCCACCCCGCCATGACCCCTCATCAAATCGTTGGAAAAATCCCCCTGAGCCTAGCCACCCTCTGGCTGGCGGCTGGCACACTTGCCGCTGCCCAGCCGGCCCCGTCGTTCATCCCTTGGCCCAAGGCGCTGGAAATGCAAGAAGGCAGCATGACGCTAACCGCCTCTAGCCGCATTCTGGCCGCAAGTCCCGGGCTGGAGCCGCTGGCTCGGGTATTGGCCGAAGAAATCCGCCTTCAAACCGGTCTGGTGCTGGCCACTGGCAGCGGGCAACCCGGCCCCGGCGACATTGGCATGGCCCTCGATCCTTCACTCAAGGACGAGGCGCACCGTCTTCTCGTCAGCGATAAGGCGCTGGTACAAGGCGGCAATTACGTCGGCACGGGCATGGCCAGCGTGACGCTGTTGCAGGCGATTCGGATCGATAACAACCAAGTGGCGCTGCCCAAGATGACGGTCAACGACCAGCCCGCGATGAAATACACTGGCATGATGCTCGACATTGCACGCCAGACGAATTCGATCGATACGTTGAAACAATGCGTCGTGCTGGCCCGCCTCTACAAAATGAAATTCTTCCATCTGCACATGACAGACGACCAGATTTTCACCTTTCCCTCGACAAAGTACGCGGCGAAGTTGCCGGGCACCTACACGCTGGCAGAGCTCAAGGACTTGGTAAAGTTCGCCGACGAGCGCGGCGTGACCATCATCCCCGAGTTCGAGGTCCCAGGCCACACCAGCCAACTCGCCAAGGCATTTCCTGACGTCTTCGGCGATACCCAAGGCTGCGTGATCAATTTCCTAACACCCGGAGCACTGCCCATCCTCACCGACCTCGTCAGCGAAATGTGCGATGTCTTCCGCTCAAGCCCCTATTTCCACATGGGCTCCGACGAGTGCAACTGGGGCTTGTTCGAGACGTGGCCCAACGTGGTCGCAGACCGCCAGGCCACCAAGCGCGGCACCGCCGAACAACATGGCTGGCTCATCAACGAGATTAACAAGGTGGTCAAAAAACACGGCAAATCCCTCATCGTTTGGGAAGGCTTCTACGGCACCGACGCTCTCGTCGATAAAGACGTCACCGTGATGGAGTGGGATGGCAGGTTTTTCCCACCTCACGAAGTGGCTGCCGCCGGTTACAAAATGATCAACGTGCCGTGGGTGCCCAGCATCGGTGCCACCGCCCAGGAAAATTACGACTGGAACCCCTGGCTCATCGGCTCACAGGACCGCACGCCCGACCAGTTCAAGCGCGGCACGCCTGAAGCCGATTTAATCATCGGCGGCCAAATGGTGTTGTGGGAATGCGGCGGCGACCGTGCTCTACCACAACTGCGTGCCACCGCCATCCCTCGCCACGAACGCATCCACAGCCCGGATGCTAACAAAACCTATCAGGACTTTGACCAACGCTTCCAATCCACCGATCATCTCCTTGACCTGCTAGTGCATAAGTTTGCCGTCAAGGCCGACGGGCTGACGAGCTTCGGTGACAGTGTCTTCGACAAATCGCTGGTGCTGACACTCAGCCCTTCGCCCGCCTGCAAAAACGCCGTGATCCGCTTCACCCGCGATGGCAAAACCCCGGACGCCACCTCGCCGGCCTACACCGCGCCACTGACCCTCACGGAAACCACCCAACTCAACGCGCAGGCATTTGATGCGGATGGCAAGGCTCTGGGATTCCCGCGCCTGACCAAGTATGGGTTCCGCCCGCTGGCCGGGACCATCAAGGGACTGTTGCCTCCGGAGCGCTTCCATCAAAACCGTTATGCCGATCCGGTAAGCATCATGCTGCACTCGACGGTGGCCGGTGAAATCCGCTACACCACCGATGGCAGTGAGGTGAGCGCCACCAAATCCCAACTCTACAGCGCGCCTATCACACTCGAAAAGAAAACCCTCAGCCTGCGCGCCGCCGTATTCGCCAACGGCAAAAAACAGGGCGACGAATGGCACGAAGACCTCGTCTGGCTGAATTATGAAAAAAACCTCACCACCGGTAAAAAAGCCGCCGCCGGCGCTGGCCTGCCTGCCGAGGCGCCCATCGCCGCGGCCGACTTCAAGACTGGCAACCTCGCCCTCGACGGCTTCGCCGACAAGGACAATCACTGGAGTATCAACCCATCCCCCGCTTGGCTGGCAGTGGATCTTGAATCCGCCACCCGCATCGACCAAATCCACCTCTACACCTGGTGGGGCGACGATCGTAGCTATCAATACGTCATCGACCTCTCGGCCGATGGCAGCAAATGGCAGCGCGTGGTGGACGCCTCGGCCAATACCACCAACACCACCGACCAAGGCTACCGCCACACGTTCCCACCGACTTTGGCGCGTTTCATCCGCGTGACCATGCTGAAAAACACAGCCAATAGCGCCATCCACATCTGCGAACTCCGCGCCTATCAAGCCAAATAGATATGGCATCTCATCTTCAAACGTGAGCCGCCAGTATCGGACGGTCCAGTGAATCAGAATTGCTAGGTTTGGTCTCAGGCAGATCAGCGAGAATACCCGCCAAATCCTTGGCTATCCTCTTGCGCATCTTTGTGACGAGTTCTTTCCCGCCGCTGGTGATGCGCACCAGAATCTTACGCCGATCGTCCCGGGCATGAGCCCGCACCACATAGGATAGACTTTCCAAGCGATCGACCAAGCAGGTGGCAGCAGCGGTCGTATGGCCCATCTTGCTGGCAATATCCGACATGCTCAGAAAGGCCGCGTTGGATAGATAGGCCAGCAGGAAATATTGAACTAACGAAAGGTTCCCCTTGATGAGCTCTGTTGATAAATTGAAAATGCACCTCGGTTGAGTGAACATAACAAAATCAGCGAGACGTTCGGCGTCGGCTATCGCAGGGCAATCCGAGAGGGATGGTTTCATGGCTCCTTTGGGTGTGATGTCTGGCGCGAACACGCATGGGGTAATTTCGAGCACCTGAAAATTAACATGACCATTTATCTATCAAAGCTATACCTTCATATATTCACCTCCGGCACGATGCGTCGCCCCTCCCCCCCTCAGAGAAGTCGTCCAAATGGGCGCGGTGGGAGAAATTCAAGGTTCTGCGGATATTTTTGGTGGTTTTCGGACGGATTCGAGGTTTGAATGGGCTTCAGCCACTATGTCCTCAGAAAAGACCGCCATCACTCCGACCCGTGCCCAAGACTTCCCCGAATGGTATCAGCAAGTCATCAAGGCCGCCGATCTCGCCGAAAATTCGGAAACCCGTGGCTGCATGGTCATCAAGCCATGGGGCTACGGAATTTGGGAACTCATCCAACAGCAACTTGACCGCCGCTTCAAGGCCACTGGCCACCAGAATGCCTACTTTCCGCTGCTCATCCCGCTCTCGTATTTGGAAAAGGAAGCCGAGCACGCCGAGGGATTTGCCACGGAATGTGCGGTGGTCACCCATCATCGGCTCGAGGCGAGCAAGGATCCGCTCACAGGCAAGACCAAGCTCATTCCCACTGGCGAACTCGCCGAGCCCTATGTCATCCGGCCAACCTCGGAAACCATCATCGGAGCGGCTTTTGCGCGCTGGATTGAATCGTACCGTGACCTGCCTCTGCTGATCAACCAGTGGGCGAACGTGATGCGTTGGGAGATGCGTCCCAGGCTGTTTTTGCGCACCGCCGAATTCCTCTGGCAGGAAGGTCACACTGCCCACGAAACCCGCGACGAGGCAATTATCGAAACCCGGATGATCCACCGACTCTACGAGGAATTCCTCCGCGACCACCTCGCCATCCCTGTCGTCGCCGGCGAAAAAACCGAAAATGAACGCTTCCCTGGCGCCGATATGACTCTCACCGTCGAGGCCATGGTCCAGGATAACAAGGCGATCCAAGCCGGTACCTCCCACTACCTCGGCCAAAATTTTTCCAAGGCCCAAAACATTGCCTTCGCCGGGCGAGACGGCCAGGTCCAGCACGTCCACACCACCTCGTGGGGGGTTTCCACCCGGCTCATCGGCACCCTCATCATGGCCCACTCCGATGACGACGGGCTGATCCTGCCGCCGCGCGTCGCCACCCAGCAAGTGGTCATCCTCCCGATCACCCCCAAGGAAGACAGCAAACAGGCCGTGCTAGACGCCTGCCAAGCCCTGGCCGAAACCCTGCGCCATCAAATGTATTGCGGCGAGCCGATCCGCGTGATGGTCGATACCCGCGACCTGAGCGGCGGCGTCAAAAAATGGGAGTGGATCAAAAAAGGCGTACCAATCCGCATCGAGATCGGTCCGCGCGACATCGAGACCCGAAAAATCTGCGTGCAGCGCCGCGATCAAGCCGTGGCCGCCAAAGAATTTGTCGTCAAGGAGGACTTCATACGCATTGCCCACGAGACGCTCGACGAAGTCCATCAGGCACTGCTCTCCCGCGCCACCTCCTTGCGCGATTCTAACATGACGCCCTGCGGCGATCTCGGCAACTTCCACGCCCACTGGGCTCAGGAAAACCCCGGCTGGCTCTACACCCCGTGGGCCGGCACCCGCCAGCAGGAAGAGGAACTCTCCAAGCAACACAAAATCACCATCCGCTGCATCCCGGTCCCTAGCGCATCCCTGCCGGCAGGCCTCGCCACGGCAACCGGCAGCAAGTGCTTCCTCACCGGTGAAGAGACCCCCACCCGGGCGATTTGGGGACGGAGCTATTGATGCGGCATGCACTTGCGTGCCAACAACCCCTTGCAATAAGAGGAACGATATTGGATGTGGATAGGTCTCGCCGGCCTCGTGCCGTCGTGACAGCCCACGAATTGAACCAGACACGGCACCCCCATTTCAATCCTGAAATCGACCATGAATTGAGGGAAACCTCCTTTGCGTCTTTGCGCCCTTTGCGCAAGGTCTTCCATTCAAAATCCAAAATTCAAAATCCAAAATTTCTCCTCTCATCCGTCTTATCCGCGCAATCAGGCAGTTCAATTTGAGGTGTGCCAGATTCCTGGACCAGCAACCTCCAAAAATAAGCCACAGATGAAATCGAAACCACGCAAGCGCTACACCGCCGAGTTCAAAGCCTAGGCCGTCGAGCTGCTTGATATCGGCAAGCCCGTTTCCCAGCTCGCAGAAGAACTCACGGTCTTTTCATTTGATTGATTTTCCGTTGATTAGGGACATTGCCGAGACTGTGGAGTGCGCGCATTGTTCGAAAATCCTGGGCCAGGAGAGGGTGACATCTTGCCTGAAGCGCACCGAGATGAGTGCCACCCGCAGG
>CAIKHZ010000058.1 GCA_903827375.1 Akkermansiaceae bacterium | reverse complement strand
GGCGCATTCTCTAAGCATGGGCAGCCACTTGGCACGCGCTGCGGGACGCGGCACGCACGGCCTGCTGCCAGAGGCGCGCAGCCACGTGGCAGATAGGCTTGCGCGGCTCATGTACTTGAGGCAATCTCAGGGAGTTTTCTTGAGGTACAGCCTTGTGGGTATTGAACTTCCACCTACTCCGACAAAACGCGGTGAGCGCCTGATGGCACTTAGGGACTACGGCGGGGTCACGGGTTCCGGAGCTGCTGGTGCCGGAGTGGGCTCTGGTGTGGGAGTGGGTTCTGGAGCCGGAGTGGGTTCTGGAGCCGGAGCGGGTTCTGGAGCCGGAGTAGGTTCTGGAGCCGGAGTAGGTTCTGGAGCCGGAGTAGGTTCTGGAGCCGGAGTCGGGACTGGGGTAGGTACTACGGCTGGATCGCTGGAAGGGACGGGATTTTCAGGTGGCGTGGTGACCGGGCTGACGGGTGCGACTGGGGGAACGGTAGGCACAGCAGCGTTGGATTTTTCAGCCGAGGGCTGGGGTTTGGTTTCCCGGGTGAGGCCCTTTTGCTTGTTTTGGTGTCCGATGAGGATGGCCAGAACGAGGCTGAGAATGAAGAACATGGATCCCAGATAGACGGTGCCGCGTTGCAGGACGTTGGTGGTTCGGGCACCGAACACCTGATCGGTGACGCTGGCACCAAATGCGGCTCCAAGACCTTCCTGTTTTGGCCGCTGCATTAGGATGAGCAGGGTCATGAGCAGGCAGACGAGGACGAACACCACCAACAAAAGTTGGATGATGATGGGGAGCCATTCAATTGCAGCTAGAATCATGGGGGCGCGAAAGTAGGCAGCGGTTTGCCACTTGTAAAGCAGGGACTTTGGGAAATTGCGCGCAATTGAGGATGGTTCGGCGATTTGAGCCCAGATTGGGGGATTGGACTGGAGGGATTGGAGTCTGGAACGGTATTCTTTGAGCTTGGGAAGGCCAAGGAAGGCGGCATTGGGAGGATTGGCGCTTGCCGCGGGGTCGGGTCCGGAGGCAAGGTGGGTGTTGCCGATGAAAGAATTGCTTGCGGAACTCGAACGCTGGGGATCGGACGTGATCTTTGGGCGTGCCAAGGGTTTGCGTGCCGCCATGACCCGCATGCTCATGCGCACCCTTTCTGGGGTTTACCGCCTCATCGTCCAAGGCCGACTCTGGGCGTTCCGTAATCGCTGGATCCCACAGCATCACCTCGGCACTCTCGTCGTTTCCATCGGCAACGTCACAGTCGGCGGCACCGGAAAGACCCCGGTCGTCGAATTGTTGGCCAGGGCACTGTGCGAACGAGGCCGCCGCGTGGCCATCCTTTCCCGTGGTTACAAGAGCCGTAAACTGGAAAGCCCCCAGCATTGGGCCGATGCCAATGGCCGACCCCTGCCCGCCGAGGAATTGCCAAAAATTGTTTCGACCGGCAGCCAATTGTTGCTCGACTCGAAATTCGCGGGTGATGAGCCGTACATGCTGGCCCGCAACCTGGCCGGGGTGGCCGTCATCGTCGATAAAGACCGAGTCAAAGGCGGTCGTTTTGCGGTTGGCCAGCTCGGGGCAGACACCTTGCTTCTCGACGACGGCATGCAATACCTGCGGCTGGCCCACGCCATGGACATCGTGTTGGTGGATGCCCGCGAGCCATTTGGCACCGAGGCCTTGCTGCCGCGCGGGACATTGCGCGAGCCGCCACGAAACCTTCGCCGCGCCAGTTATATTCTCATTACCAAGTGCGACGGAGGCTCAAATGAGATGCTGGTTGCACGCTTGCGTCGCTACAACCGCACCGCCGAAATTATCGAGTGCACCCACGGGCCGATCCACTTGGAAAACCTTTTTACCAGCGAGCGCCAGCCGTTGGAATTCCTCAAGGACAAGTGGGTGGCGGCCATCAGCGGCATCGCCATCCCTGAAAACTTCGAGCACGCCCTGGAAAAACTCGGTGCACGCGTGGAAATCCGCCGCCGCTTCCCGGATCATCACCGGTTCCCTCGTAAGGAAATCGACAAGTTCATGCAGCGCTGCGTCGAGCGCGATATGGAGCTCATCCTCACCACCGAAAAAGACGCCGTGCGCTTCCCCCGCCCAAGCGAACTGGACGTGCCGGTGTACTTTCTCCGCATCGAGGTGAAAATCCTCAAGGGCCAAGAGGCATGGGACGGGTTGCTGGACCGGCTCAGCCGGCCACCACCGGCTCTCGATCCGGTGCTGCGCCACCGCGGGGCCTACCGACCGTGAGGATCAAAGCGCCAAGCGTGCACATCGTGCTTAGGGAATATTTTTGAGTTGTCTCGTGACCATTCTTACTCCTGAACCCGAGGAAGTTGACGCGTGTGGGCACCAGAACCACAGGGATCGAGTTTTTTTATATCCATGAAAAACAAAGGTGGACAAGCAGGGTTTTCGCTCGTGTTATATGAGCCACCCATGAACAAAACTGCTGAAATTCCCATGAAACTCCTGTTCCTCTGTTCCTTCATCACGACGGCTGGTTTTGCCACAGCTGTGGATTTCGCCGCTCCTATCGAAAAGGTGGGTTCTGACTTCAAGTTCACCGAAGGCCCGCTGTGGGTTGCCGCTAAAAACCAACTCCTCTTCAGTGATATCCCTGCCAACCGCATTGTCGCACTCTACGAGGGTAAGTTCTCCACCTTTCGAAGCCCTAGCAACAATTCCAACGGCTTGACCCTCGACAAACAGGGCTGCCTCATCGCTTGCGAGCACGGCACCCGCCGCGTCACCCGCACTAACGCAGACGGCTCCATCAGCGTGCTCGCCGAACGTTATCAGGGCAAGCGCCTCAACAGCCCCAATGACGTGGTTGTTGCTAGTGACGGCGCGATCTTCTTTACCGATCCGCCTTATGGCGTGGAGGAAGCACAGCGGGAATTGGACTTTCAAGGTGTCTATCGAATTTCGCCGGATGGCAAAGGACTGACTTTGTTAGTCAAGGATTTCATCAAGCCTAACGGTCTGGCGTTCACCCCTGATGAAAAAATCCTCTATGTCAATGATACCGAGGGCGGCCATATCCGCGCCTTTGACGTCGGTGCCGACGGTACGCTGGCCAACAGTCGTGTCTTCGCCAAGGTGCCCAGTTCCGATGGGATGAAAGTCGATACCGAAGGCAACGTGTTTTGCACCAGTGCGACGGGCGTGATGGTATTCGACTCTCACGGCAAGCACCTCGGGACCTTCAGCATGGCCGAACAACCCGCCAACTGTGCGTTTGGTGACTCCGACATGAAGGCGCTCTACATGACTTCCCGCACCGGCCTTTATCGGGTCAGGCTGAGTGTTCCCGGAATCCAGCCGGGTGCCCGCACTCACTGATCCATGCCAAACAAGGCCGGTGTGCCTGAAGTTGCTTGCGGGTAATTTTTGCGGCGAGGGATTGCCATGGCTGGGAATTCCCTTAAACTACCGGCCGCCATGAGCCAACTCTCCGACTTGCTAGCTTCCGCCCAATCCGCCGGCCGTCTGCTGCCCGCTGCCAAAGCCAATTTGGAAGCCCTGCTGGCGGGCTCCTCTCATCCCGTCACCGCACTCGCCATCGAAGAATTAGCGGCCAGCGGTGCTTGGGACGAACTCAACGACCGGTTCTTCAAAACCTTGGCCTTCGGCACCGGTGGCCTGCGCGGCCGCACAATCGGCCGGGTGGTTACTTCCGCAGAACAGGGTGCCGGCGGTCCTAACGGACGGCCCCAGTGGCCCTGTGTCGGCACCGCCACCATGAATTATTTCAACGTTAGCCGCGCGATTCGCGGCTTGATCGCCTATGCCAAGCGGCATGTTGGCAGCGCTCGCAAACCGCGCTTGGTTTTTGCGCATGACACACGGCATTTCTCACGCGAATTCGCCGAATTCTGTGCCAATACCTCGGCCGACCTCGGCTGCGACGCCTATCTGTTCGACGGCCCGCGATCAACCCCCCAACTTTCTTTCGCGCTGCGCGAATTGCGGGGGGACGCCGGAGCTGTCCTAACAGCCAGCCACAATCCGCCCCACGACAATGGCTTCAAGGCGTATTTTGACGACGGTGCGCAGATTGTCGAGCCGCACGCGGCGGCGATCATCGTGGAGGTCAACGCGTTGACTAGCGAGAGTTATGAAGCGCTGCCGGTGGCGGAGCGGGGGACCGTGACTCTGCTAGGTGAGGAGATGGACGCGCGCTATGTGGAATTGCTCAAATCGTTGCTGCTGAAGCCATCTTTGTTAGGTAAAGTTCGCGCCCGAATTGTTTACACCAATCTGCATGGCACGGGTGGCCATATCATCGTGCCGATGTTGCGTGAATTCGGCTTTGAGGTGCAAACCGTGCCCGAGCAGGATGTGTTGGATGGGCGCTTTCCCACGGTGGAATCACCCAACCCGGAAAACGCGTCGGCCTTGCGCATGGCCATCGAACTGGCAGAGGCCAGCGGCGCGGAAATTGTCATTGGCACGGATCCGGATGCCGACCGGATGGGTGTGGCGGCTCGCGACGCAAGTGGCGAGATGGTGTTGCTAACGGGCAATCAGATCGGCTCGCTGATGGCATGGTACCGGCTTAAGACGTGTTTTGAGCTGGGATGGCTGACGGATTCGAACCGCAGTCGAGCGGTGCTGGTGAAGACGTTTGTGACCACTGAGTTGCAGCGGGCGATTGCCGACGGCTTTGGCGTGGGACTGGTAGATACGCTAACCGGATTCAAGTATATTGCCGGCAAGTTGCGCAAATACGAGGATGCGATCCCGGCGGACAAAAAGGGCGATTACCGCTCGTTGAGTCAGGAGGCGACGCGGGTGTTGCGGCTGGAGTACTCGCGGTTTTTCGTGTTTGGCGGGGAGGAGAGTTATGGGTATTTGGGATCAGATGCGCTGCGCGACAAGGATGCGAATGGCGCGGCACTTATGTTTGCGGAAGTGGCGGCTTATGCCAAGTCCCTACGCAAAACTTTGCCCCAACTCCTCGATGAGATCTTCACGGAATATGGCTATCACCTCGAAATCGGCAAATCTTTGGTGATGGAAGGTGCCGATGGGGCGGACCAAATCCAGGCTCTGGCAAATTCTTATGCCCTCCATCCGCCCACCGTGGTCGATGGTGCCGCTGTATTGCGACTTCGTGACTTCGCCAAACAAGATCTCTTCGATCAGGAAGGCGATCCTCTGCCCAAAGAAAAAATGTTGTTTGTGGATTTGGACGATGGCCGCAGCTTCGCGGTGCGGCCATCCGGCACGGAACCAAAAATCAAATACTATCTGTTTGGCAAAGCCTCCCCGGGCGGCGATTTGGCCAGTGCCAAATCCCAAGTCGGCTGCGCCCTTGCTAGCTTGTGGAACTGGATCGAGCAGGATGCGGCTACAAGACAAAAACCCGCCTTGTAGCGGCGGTCTGTGACCGTCGCTGCGGGTGGGGCGGCATTGCGGCGGTCTGAGGCCATGACAGCGCCCGAAGTCATGCCTGCTGTTGGGACCCATGAGATCGAGATAAAGCGTTTCGTTGAAACTCTTGGCGGGCTCGACGAGAAGTTCATATCAGATAACTGCAACTTTGAAGGAATGATTCCAAATATATCTATCAGCAGGAATTATGATTTTGAAGGATCCCAGCATGATTATTGTGCGCACATGATCTGAGCCTGCTGCCTCAAATAATCCTCCGTGAAGCATTTTGGTGAAATCATAAAATTAGTGATTAAGTCGGAAAATCTTCAAAAATCCGAGATAATCACCGATTTTCCGGACCCTATCAAATCGGTGATTTTCTTGTCGTGTTGATTGGAGGCGTGAAATCAGCGAAGCGACATCGACCCTTTTGTCGCACATGAGCCGCGCGGTCATTTCCTGTCGCTCAGAGCCCTTCCAGGCGTCGTGATGTTCCCCATTCTGCAGGTAGGCATATAGCTGATAGAGATTCACCGCATGCAGCTTCTCTCCGCCCAGCCAGCCGTTCATCGCCTCAGCATCAGAACTCAGCATTCGACCTCGCTTTCGACAACGGAGCGAGCCAATCGGATTCCCAACCTGTCGGCTGTGGGCGGAAGCGCAATGCCCAAACAAATGTTGAAATGCGAGCAGCAACCGCCGGCTGGGCGGATAGAGTTGGAGAGTAAGTCGCCGCATGACTCATCTAAAAATAGTGAAAAGCCTCAAATTTCAGGCATTGATAATCAACGGATTACAGCGACTTACTCGTAAATATTCGGTGCGTCTGGGGAGAAAAGTTTGGG
>CAIKHZ010000057.1 GCA_903827375.1 Akkermansiaceae bacterium | reverse complement strand
TTGCCCAAGAGCACACTGAACACGCCGCTGGAAATGGTGGCGGTCTGCTCTTCCGTCCACAAAGGAGTGCCACCGGTGGAGGCACTGTAAATGCGGAAGATGATCTTGCGGTTGGTCGGCGCCGCCGTGTAGCTGGCGGTCGTGCCTGTGGCCCCGATTGGCAGCCCGCTGGAGTCGGCGACTTTGCCTTGGTAATTGATGTACAATGGCACGTCGGCGTGCAGGGTGTTCTGCGCCAGGCACAGCAGGACGGCAAATAGGGAGGTCTTTTTCATGAAAGCTCGGCGGAAGAAAGGTTGAAGGTTAAAGAATGAAGGAGTGAGTATGAGAAAGTGTGAATATCTATCAGCTTTTCTTCATTCGCCCGTCGATCAAAACTTGATGATGTAATTGACGTTGATGTTGATCGGGCGGGTTTCATTGCCGCCAGTAGCCATCGTGGGATTATCCGGGTCCATGCTCTCATCAGAGCCAGAGGTATTAGATGTGGTTTGCCTATCGCCACTCCCGTAAGAGTCTGTTGGAAGCCCGTGAGCATGGCTTCTGAACTGATCCGCCTGAATACTACCGATGCCGGCCGTATTGCCGCCGGTGGAACCTGCACTACGCGAACCGGCATCTGGATCGCGGCCGGTGCCGGAATCAATTCCGCGCAGGAAGCGGCCGCGCATGTCAGGCACGTTGAAGGACGTGCCGGTCGTTCCGAAACCGTTGCCAATCGCAGTGTAGAGCGCCGCATAAGTCGTCCGCAAATAAGATGTGCCGTCGCACAGCAGCCAGCCACTCGGCGCCGTCGTTCCACCGTAAGCCATGATCGAGCCGGCGGGGCAAAGCGCCTGCTGCACCGCTGCGACCAAGGCCGCCTGCGACACCGTTCCTGCTGATAGATTGGCGCCCGCCAGCGCGGTGAGCGCGGCACCGTTGCCGCTAAAGCTCGCGGCGCTGGCCGCTCCATCCACCGTCAGCGAGCTCGCCACGTGGGCGCTGCCGTTGACGTCGAGCTTGGAGGTGGGAGTGGTGGTACCGATGCCGACGTTGGTATTGCTGTGCAGGCTCAAGTAAGCGCCGCTGCGTACGGTCGTATCCACGTTCATACTCAAGAGCAAGGCCGTGTCGGTCCAAGCGGTGCCTGCGGCGGTGCGATAGCCGGAGATGGCCAAGCTCGAACTATTTGTTGTTTGAAATCCGAAGTTGCCCAACACCAGTTCGCTGCTGACGGTCGCTCCCAGGGTGCCCGCGCTGGTGGCAAACGAGCTGCTCAAAGTGTTGGCATTGCCATTCTGCGGGCTGCCGATCGATAATTTGGCGGCGGGGGCCGTCGAGCTGCCGATGCCGACGTTGCCGCCGCTCGGGTTGAGCTGGAGATTGCCAGTGATGTTGGCGGCGGTGTAAGATTGCAGGGTTGACTGGTTGGCGGTGGTATCGAAGCCGATATTGAGCCGCTTGGTCGGATCCGTATTGCCACGGATCACCAACTGCTGGGCGGGTGTGCTGGCGTCGTCGCCCTGCAGGGTGAGTTTGTTGGTGGCGGCAAAGGATGAAGTGGACCCGATGCCGACCTGACCCGCAGCATTCCACGCTAGGGCGATATTCTTAGTGCCGCTGGCATTGGAGCCGAGGGCACCGCCCGCGTTGCCGTACAGCACCGGGCCATCGACGCTGATGCTGTTGAAGGT
>CAIKHZ010000056.1 GCA_903827375.1 Akkermansiaceae bacterium | reverse complement strand
TTTTTAGATGCCTCTCTTTCGAGTCTTACTTGGTTCAGTTAGCGCTTTTGGAGCATCGCCCAAGGTCGCGATCAAACCGATGTTATCGAGGGCTGAAAGCCCGTCACCTGCTCGAGCACGTCAGATGATAGGCATCATGTAAGCCAGCAATTTGCCAAGTTTGTCGCGCAATTCATGGCGCTGGACGATGGCGTCAATGAGCCCGTGCTCGAGCATAAACTCGGCGGTTTGGAAGCCGGGAGGAAGGTTTTGATGGGTGGTTTCCTTGACCACACGAGGCCCGGCGAAGCCAATCATGCATTTGGGCTCCGCGAGATTGACGTCGCCGATGGTGGCGAAGGAGGCGGTAACTCCACCGGTGGTCGGATGAGTGAGCACCGAAATGAACGGCAACTTGGCTTCTGCAAGGCGGGCCAACGCACCACAAGTTTTGGCCATCTGCATCAGCGAAAGCATGCCTTCCTGCATGCGTGCACCGGAGGAGGCGGAGACGATGATGGCACCGCGACGCTCAGCCACCGCCATCTCCAGCGCCCGGGTAATCTTTTCGCCCACCACCGAGCCCATCGAACCGGCGAAGTACTTGAAATCCATCACCGCAATCATCGCCGCTTGGCCGCAGATCGCCAATCGACCGGTCACCACCGCGTCATCCAACCCGGTTTTTTCACAGAGGCTGGCAGTTTTTTCGGCATACCCCTGGAAGCCCAGCGGATTGGCACTGATGAGGCCCAATTCGGTTTCCACGAAACTGCCCGGATCGGCGAGCAGGGCGATGCGCTCGCGGGCATCCATCAGGAAATGGTTCTGGCAGGATTGGCAGACGTAGAGGTTTTGCTTGAGTTCAAGCATGTGAATCATCGCCCCACAATCGGAACACTTGATCCACAAGCCCTCAGGCATGTCATCACGGCGATCGTGGCGTTGAAGGAGTGGCTTGCTGAAAATACCCATGGGCTTGGAAAATTGGTGGTGATTGGAAACGCCAGGCTCGCGCCAGAGGCGGCGTTGGCGCGAACCTAGCGGCTGAAGCGGCTCTCGACAACCCTCATTTGCACTCTGGAACGCTGGATCGTGAAAAATTCCCCCAACTCTTGAATTCGGGTGCATGAAGCGAGATATTCCTTGGCTGTGAGGCGGCAAATGGGGCATTTTGAAAGATCCGTTTTTTGGGGAAAACCCCTTGGAAATTTGACTGGAATAAATCATCCTAGCAGGACCTCCAATCCATATTGATGAATGAATTTGCAGAATTAGTGGATGCCCATTACCAAGCGCTGTTTCGCTTTGGCGTGTCACTGACGCGCGATGCGGACCGGGCGGCGGACTTGGTGCAAGAGACGTTTTGCATCTGGGCCGCCAAGGGGGACCAACTGCGGGACAGGTCCAAGGCAAAAACCTGGCTTTTCACCACCTTGCACCGGGAATTCCTCGGGCAGCGGCGGCGCGCAGAACGCTTCCCCGAACAAGAACTTGATGAGAAAACCGCCGCCGCGATATCAGCTCCAGAGGATGATGCGGAGCGCCAGATGGATGCCCAGCACGCCGTCGAGTTGCTGGGCGCACTCGATGAGGCCTACCGCGCCCCGATGAGCTTGTTTTACTTGCAACAACACAGCTACAAGGAAATCGCTGAAATTCTGGATATTCCCATTGGCACGGTCATGTCGCGGCTTTCACGCGGCAAGGACTTACTGCGGCGACAAATGACAGCCGGCCCTTCCAGCGTGCCAAAAAACATCCTGCAACTCGAACCGGGGGACCTGCACCATCGCCGTGGATAAGGAACAAGCCCGTTTCATTTTGCGCAGCTATCGGCCCGATGGTTCAGATGGGGCCGACCCGCAATTCACCGAAGCCCTCCAACTCGCGCATGCTGACCTTGAGCTTGGCCAGTGGCAGGCGAATGAGCGCAGTTTCGACGCTGCCTTCGCCGCAGCCTTGGCCAAAGTAGTGCTTCCCGCCAGCCTGTGCCAAGACATTCTGGCCAGCCTGGCCACCGAGCGCGGCGACATCCCCCAGGCCAGCGATCCAGTGGATGCGGCGATGGTCGGCGCACTCGCCTCCATCCGGCCTCCTGCCGCGCTGCGGGGCGAGGTGCTTGCCGCCATGAGTAGCAGCGCCAATGCGGCCGGCACCGTCAAGCGTCCGCACTCGTGGTTGTGGCGGCGGGGAGCCATCTCACTGGCTGCCGCTGCTGGTATCGTACTGGCATTTGTGGCGACACGGGGCGAAGCTCCACCGATCATCAGGCCGACGGCACAGTTGCCGGTGGAGTTGGTTGAGACCGGCTTCATCCACACTTTTGAGTCACCCCTTTTCAGCTTGGATAAAGAGCGTGAAGACCGCCCCGTGCTCCTCGCCCATTTGCAACAACGCAAACTCCCCTGTCCCTGCTGCCTGCCCCAGGGCCTCGCCGACGTCAAAGGCGTCGGCTGCCGCGAACTCGTTATCAACGGAAAAACCGGCTCTCTCATTAGTTACGACGACCCCCAAAACGGCGTCGTCCATTTGGTGGTTTTTCACCGCCAGGACGTAAGTGGCGAGTTGCCGCAGCGCGAGGCTCCCGGCATCACGCAACACGGGCTGTGGACCGTCGCCTGCTGGGTGCATGATGAAAAAGTCTTCATGCTCCTAGGCAATGGCACCAGCGTGGCCAAGTTCGCCGCACTGTTCTGAGGGGGCCTGTTGCAAATTCCTGCGGGTTGGGATTGCACCCGGTGCCCCCATGCCTCATCAACAGCGCCCATGACAGGTCGGGAAATTCACGAATTACTGGATCAGGCGGGCGTTCTACCTAGCAAACAGCTCGGACAAAATTTCCTGATAGATCCCAACATGGCCCGCTGGATCGTGGCCCAACTTGACTGCTCCGCTGACGACGCGGTGGTGGAAGTAGGGCCCGGCACCGGCTCGCTGAGCGAGCATCTGGCGGGCAAGGTGCGGCGCTTGATCCTGATAGAATTTGACGGGCGGCTGGCGGCGGCATTGCGGGAGCGATTTCACGGGGTACCCGGGGTGGAGGTTCATCATGCGGATGGGGCCAAGTTTGATGGCCGCACCCTGTTCAAACACCGACCTCTGAAGTTTTTGGGTAACCTGCCCTACTCATCCGGCGGAGCCATCCTTAAAAACCTTCTCAGCCGCCCACAGCCCTTCGAACGGGCCGTCATCATGCTGCAAAAGGAAGTCATCGACCGCCTGGCCGCCTCTCCAGGCAGCAAGGACTATGGCGTGTTGTCGCTGCGTACCCAAGTGAATTGGCGGGTTGAACCGCTGCGCACCGTGCCGCCTGAAGCCTTTTTTCCGCGGCCCAGAATCGACTCCAGCGTGGCGGTGCTGCGGCCGCGCCTAGACGGGCTGCCGGCCTTCGACGCGCGGCTGTTTGATGAATTGATTCGCCGCGGGTTTGCGCAACGCCGCAAGCAACTCAAAAACCAATTGCCGCCGGGCCCCGACTGGGCTCCGCTTGCGGCGGGTCTGGGGCTCTCCCCGACGGTGCGCGGCGAGGAACTCACGCTCGCTGAATGGGTAGAACTGACCCGCGCCTTCGATACGCATCCGCTCAAAGACTGCCCGCAGCAGCCCAACGAACTCTTCGACGTGGTGGATGCCAACGACCACGTCATCGGCACCGCCACCCGCAGCCACGTCCACGCCAAGCAGCTCCTCCATCGCTCGGTACACGTGTTCGTGTTTAATAAGCGCGGCGATTTACTGCTCCAGCAGCGGTCCCACCTCAAAGACGTGCATCCAGGATTGTGGGACTCCAGCGTCAGCGGCCACCTCAATAGCGGCGAGGATTACCCGGCCGCCGCCCTGCGCGAACTCGACGAGGAAATGGGCATCCGGGACTCCAATCCCAGCCAGATCGCCTGCCTCCCGGCTTCTGCCCACACCGGCTGGGAACACGCCCGGCTCTATCAAGCCCGCCATGACGGCCCTGTGCTTTTCCCCTGCGCCGAGGTCCAGGCTGCCATCTGGATGCCACTGGATGAGATCAGGGCATGGATCGCAGCCCAACCGGCAGACTTCGCCGCTGGCTTCCTCGCCTGCTGGAACGCCGCCGGTCTGTAGCACTCGTCTGTGGTGGAACCAAAGCTGCCGCATGGCTTGTCTCTCAGGACGGCGGAAAAGGAGGCTGAAGGAGCCAACCTGACCGGGCCGCAACGCCAGCAGTATATCCAGCAGAAGATGGAGGAAGACCAGTTGGCCCGCAAACAGGAACGCCAAAAACAGGAACGGAACACGGCGCTGACCCGCGAGGGTAGCAACGCCAACCAGGCTGGCGCTGTGGGCGCATTGAAGGAGCAATTGCTGCGGATGCGGGGCGACCCGCACGCGGCGGAGCTGATGCAGGAGTACCTGGCCCGCCGCAAGGACGAGGTGGGCCGCAAGGAGCCGGCGCAGAAGTACATCGGTGACGGATTCACCGGGGTCCAGCCCAATACCAGCCCGCCCTGCCCCCCCCCTCAAGAACAATTCCATCGAACCTTCAGTGGGGGAGGTATTTAACCATCGGTGATAATCACCCCTCATTAACCGGAATATCCAGAAAACGGAATGCCCCAGAAAGCTCCTCATTTCATTAGGCCAGCCAAGTAATAAACCATCGGTTACA
>CAIKHZ010000055.1 GCA_903827375.1 Akkermansiaceae bacterium | reverse complement strand
GGCCGATGGGGTCAGTCCTCGCATTTCGCATTTGTTAGACGCGTTGCGTTTCCGCGCACAGCCGACAGTTAGGGAATTCGACTTGCCCGCTCAGTTGTTGAAAGCGAGGTTGAAGACGGGGTTCTGATCCTGCATGGTTGCGTTAGGAAATCGGAAAATCTGTCGGCACACGGGGAAAGCGAGAAGCGTCTCTGTGACTCACCTGGTCTAGCCAAAGCGGCGTGGCGGGCATCGTCCCTTCGCGCAGCACTTGATGGTTTGGCCACACGGGAGGCGCGATTGAATCGCGGCTTGCAGAGCGGTTGGAAGCCTGCTTGGATCGCGTCCCGACTCACCGCCCCCCCCCACGTCATGGCCAACAAAGACAGCACCGATCCCGCCCGCATGGAAAAAATCGTTTCTCTGTGCAAACGCCGCGGCTTGATTTTCCAAGCTGGCGAACTCTACGGTGGCCTCAACGGTTGCTGGGATTATGGTCCGCTGGGTGCCGAACTGAAGCGCAATCTCAAAGACTATTGGTGGCGAAAAACCGTCCAGGAACGCGACGACGTCCTCGGCATGGACGGCGCTATCCTCACCATGGAACAGGTGCTCGTCGCCTCCGGTCACGTCGGCGGATTCTCCGATCCAATGTGCGATTGCCTGCTATCCAAAGCCCGCCTCCGGGCCGATCAAATCCCGGCCCAAGACGGCACGGTATTTCACTTCCAAGGCGCGAGCCTGCCTGGAACCACCTGGCAAACTGACCGGCCATACTCGGTTTTGATGCTTCCGGGGTTCGACGAAGCCAAGGTCAGAAAAACCGCTAGGGAATACTATGCGCAGTTTGCCGTCGGCACATTGCAAACATCCACTGCGGTGCCGCCGCTGGCTGGCGAGACCATCGGCGAGGCTGCCCCGGCTACCGCCCTCACCCCCAAGGAGATCCTGAAAAACTTGGCACTGCTAGGTGAAACCAGCGAAGGGGTTGTTGGGACCACCCAGTACAACCCCGATAACGGGTCGCTTCTCACCGAACCCCGCCAGTTCAACCTGATGCTGCAGACGAACTTCGGTGCCACTGGCGACCAGATCGCCTATCTGCGGCCGGAGACCGCGCAATCCATCTTCGTCCAATACAAAAATGTGCTGGATTCTAACCGGGTGAAGCTGCCGTTTGGCATCGCACAGTGCGGCAAGTCGTTCCGCAACGAGATCAACCCCCGCAATTTCACTTTCCGCTCACGCGAGTTTGAGCAGATGGAGATTGAGTACTTCTGCCACCCCGATGACGGCATGCGCCTCACCGACGAGTGGCTGGAAGAGCGCCTGAAGTTTTACGGCGAAATCGGCATCCCCCGCGAAAAACTCCACATCCTCGATGTGCCAGATGGCGAACGCGCATTCTATTCAAAAAAAACCTACGATATCGAATACGAGTTTCCCTTCGGTATCCAAGAACTCGAAGGCGTCGCCTACCGCACCGACTACGACTTGGGCGTCCACGAAAAAGGTGCCGGCAAATCCTTGGTTTACTTCGACGAGGAAACCAAGGAGCGCTTCCTGCCACACGTCGTCGAGCCGTCCGCCGGTTGCGACCGCACCGTGCTGGCCCTTATCTGTGAGGCGTTCGACGAGGAAATTCTCACCGATGATAAGGGCAAAGAGGACGTCCGAACCGTGTTGCATTTCGTGCCGCGCATGGCCCCAGTGAAAGTCGGTATCTTCCCGTTGCTCAAGAAAAACGACGAGCAGGTGCGTATCGCACGCTCTATCCAAAAACTCCTCCAGCCCTGGATGAACGTTTTCTACGACGACGGCGGGGCCGTCGGCCGCCGCTACCGCCGCCAGGATGAAATCGGCACCCCGTTCTGCATCACCGTGGATTTCGACACCCTTGGCGAAAATGGTGACACCTTGAAAGACACCGTCACCATCCGCCACCGGGATTCCATGGAGCAGGAACGCCTGCCGCTGGCGGCGCTGCTGCCGTGGTTGTTGGATCGGGTTCGCTGAGCGATGGGTAAAACGATGGTGCCATGTCTCGATTGTTAGATTCTTCACTGCGATTTCTCAAAAAGAGTGTTCGGCAAGATGCCGCACACTGTCGGCGGGACGCCGGCGCTACCCAACCGGATTTCTGTCATTGCACGAAGGTATGGTACCCATGCCGTGACTCCTCATGATGTCTAACGATTCATGCTCCGATGCTCCAACGCGCCGCCACTGGCTGGGGTTTTGGAGCATGATCGTGCAACAGACGCAAAACGCCTTCAACGACAAGGTCGCCCAATTCATGCTGGTGTCCCTTGGCGGCGCTATCGGCATCGCGGTGGAAAGCTGGGCTGCTATCTTAATCGCGATGCCCTATGTGTTGTTCGCCCCGCTTGCCGGTTGGATGAGCGACCGCTATTCAAAACGCGATGTAATGTTAGGTGCTGCGGTGGCTCAGCTGTTTGTTCTGGCGACGATCTGCGCCGCAGTGTGCGTCCACAACATGCCGGTGGCGATGGTGGGATTTTTTGCCCTGGCCACCCAGGCGGCATTTTTAAGTCCGGCGAAGATTGGCAGCAACAAGGAGTTATTGGGATCGAGGCACCTCGGCTTTGCTTCCGGCATCCAACAAATGACCTCGATGCTGGGAATGTTAGCGGGGCAGATTCTAGCCGGCGGAATTTATGATGCCCGCTACCAGGCGATGGGCGGCAATGAGGCGGTGGCTTGGGATGCCGCACTGCTGCCTCTGCTCATTCTCACGATCTTTTCGCTGCCGGCGCTGGCTATGGCTTGGATGGTGCCGAGGGTGCGATCCCATGGCGGAGAGCCGCTACACCGGAGGCTGCTGGTCCAGCATTTCGGCCATCTCAAGGACTTGTGGCGCGATGCTCCGCTGCGCCGCGCCTCATTTGGCATCGCGTTCTTTTGGGGCTTGGTCACCTTTCTCAACCTGTGGTCCGTGAAGCTGGCCAAAGCGATGACCGGTGGCCACAGTGGCTTTGGCACGTTGGCCTCGGAGTTCATGGCGGCGGCGTCGTTAGGCATGATCGGCGGCTTCGGCCTGGCGGCCGTGTTGCTGCGTCGGCGCATCGAACTCGGCTGGGTCCCGGTGGCCGGGGTGGTGATGGCGGTTTTGTCCATCCTCATTGCCAGTCTGCCCATGGGCGGCGGCTGTTTTTTTACGTTGTTGGTGTTGCTAGCCATGAGCGCGGCGGTGTATTTGGCACCGCTCAATGCCTGGGTGCAGGACCGCTATCCGGCGGATAAGCGCGGCGAACTTCAATCGGCCGTGAACCTCCAGGATTGCTTCGCGGGAATTCTCGCCGCCGGACTCATTGAAGCACTCGGCTGGCTCACCCAGCGCTGCGGCCTGGATCCACTGCAAGGACTGCGCGTGCAAATCGCCGTCGCCGGCTCGCTTTGCCTGCTGATGACTGTGGTGATCATCCGCCTGATGCCGGGACATTTCCTGCGCCTGTTGGCCGCTGCCTTGGTGCATTCAATCTATCAAGTTCGAACGCTTCATTTCAAAAACCTGCCGTCTCGTGGCGGGGTTCTGCTGTTGCCCAACCACGTGACCTATGCCGATGCGTTTTTCGTCGCTGCTGCCTGCGGTCGGCCGGTGCGATTTGTGATGGAAGACACCTATATGAAGCAGCCAGCGGTGTCTTGGTTTGTCAGGCTTTTCGACACGCTCAGTATCAACCAGCAGCAACCGCGGGAGGCGATCCGCAGCATGATAGCGGCTCTGAAACAAGGCGACGCGGTGTGCCTGTTTCCAGAGGGGCAGTTGACGCGCACCGGCACGCTGTGCAAATTGCAGCGCGGCTTCGCACTCATTGCCAAGAAGGCCGGCCATCCGTTGGTGCCGCTGTGGTGTGACGGCTCATGGGGCTCGATCTTCTCGTTCGAGCGCAAACGGTTTTTTAATAAATGGCCTATTCAGGGGCTGCGCCATCGCCTGAGCGTGGCCATCGGAGAGCCGATTGCCGCATCCGCCGCCGATCTGGACGGTCTGCGCGACGCACTGATGCAAGTGTCTGCCGAGGCCATCGATGCCCGCTTCAGCGTGCCCGGTTGGCGACTGCGGGTGCCTAAAGGCGGCGGCTCGGCCCGGTTGCACTTGGTGGATGGGGATGCACGGCGGCGGATGTGGATCAATGGCTACCAAGTCGGCCAAGTCGCTGCGCTGCAGCGCCGCGAGCCGTTTGCTGCATTTGCGGGTGACGTGTGCGCCGAGGCGTTGCCCGGGTTGTTGCTTGCCTTCCCCGACCTCTATCAGGCGCAGCCGCATTGGCATGCAGGCTTGCCGCAGGATGCCAGCGGCTCCTGGGTTGGCGGCGACGCGCTGCGCTCGGCACTGGCCGCCGCTCCTGCTCCTGCGAAGCCGCTGGTATTTTACGATTTCGGCAGCCAAGCGACACTGGCCTTCGAGCACCCTGGCGTGCTGCACTGCCCGTGCCTGGCTGTGGCGGGCGTGGTGGTGGCCATGTCGATGCCCGATCCGCCGCCCGTGGCCGACGTCATAGACGTGCAGATCGGCCGCAAGTCTGGCACTTGGGGTCGTCTGTTGCCGGGCTGGTTTCTTGTTCGTTCGGCCACTGGTCAATGGTTGGTCCAAGGTCCTGCCGCGCCTGCTGCCGGGCTGATTTTGCCTGACGGTTGTTGCCTCGACGAGGATGGTTTTCTTGCGGGAGCGATGGCGGGCGAGGAACGTGCTCCGGATAAGTGGTTATGGGGCTCATCCCAACCCACGGCAAAACACGGTTGATGTTGGGTGCTCTGGTTCTGGCTGTCGTCGGCGTGAAGGCATTTTCAGCGTGACAACCTCGCAGCCAAGGGCTTCCATCCACTCGGTGCTGCGATGCGCCAGTCATGGCTCTCGAACCCCTCAAAGACGGCATCCGTTCGCTGGTGCGGATCGATTTTTACGGCAATGTGCACAAGCGCTTGCGCGGCACGGCTGCCGCGCAGCGCTATGCCACCGAAGTGGCCGTGCTCAAGGTGCTCGAGGAGCGCGAGTGCCCATATGTGCCGAGGCTGCTGGAAGAGCACCCCGAGGAACTCTACTTCGTCTCCACCAACTGTGGCCAACCCGCCAGCCAAATCACCAAGGAAAAGGCCGATCGCATCTTCGCCAAACTCGAACGTGACTACGGCGTGCGCCACCTTGACGCCGAACCCCGCAATATCACCTACTCCGATAAGCTCGGCTGCTTCTGCGTGATCGATTTTGAATTGGCTGAAATCCTCCCGCCGCCGCAATCCCTGCCACCCTGACACACATTCCGCCGTGCCCGCCGCCGCGATCCTCCATTGGGCCGCCCGCTCGCACAGCGGGTCGCGCAAGCCCCGCAACGACGATTCGTTCATCGCCTTCGCCTCCGGCGTTCAGGGGGCAGAGATATTGCCTCCACAGGGCCTTCATTCCCTTGCCAGCCAGGACCTGGTTTTCGCCGTCTCCGATGGGATGGGCGGCGGCAATGCCGGCGATCTGGCCTCGGCGATTATCCTCCAACAAATGTGCGAAATCATCCCGGAAACCTTCAAGGTCGCCGCTGCGGGATTATTTCCCGATTGCCTCAGTCATTTGGGTGAAGCCCTGCGCTCAGTCCATGAGCACATCAATGTTGCCGCCGCCGGTCGCGAAGAGTGCCGCGGGATGGCCGCTACCCTCGCCTTGGCTTGGTTCACCCCGGAAAACCTCTACCTCGCCAATGCCGGCGATTCACGCATCTACCTGTCCCGCAACGGCCAGTTGACTCTCCTCACCCGCGATCACACGTCCGCCTTTGGCCAGTGGCAACGCGGTGAGATATCTGAAATCGAGTTCCGCCACCATCCGCGCCGCTCCGCCCTCTACGAAGTCGTTGGCGGCGGCCACCCAGGCGTCTGCCCGTACTTCGCCGCCATCCGCTACCACCCAGGCGACCGTTTTCTGATTTGCTCGGACGGTCTCATCGACGGCCTTTGGGAACGCCATATCGCCAACGCTCTGGCCCAGTGCCCCGATCTTCCAGCCCATACCACGGAATCCCTCCTTGCCCGGGCCATCGACAATTGCGGCATCGACGACACCACCCTCATCGTCGTCACCGTGACGGCCCCGCAGGCACCCGGCACCTCCCGAGGAATATGACCCGGGAACGCCGACCCCCAGCTCGGCGAGAACCCGCTTCACAGGTCAAGTTCCTCAATTTTTTCCACACCCTCAGGCAGCGTCGGGTAGGGGTGCTAAGTAGGAAACCCGCCGGCCTGGCAGTCGAAGGCACAACTGCGTGATTGCTAGAGTCCTCCGCAGATCTCACTGGCTCTGAAAAATTGACCCAACCCATATTCCGCATGCTTGACAATCGCGGGATTGTGATTACCACACTCTCCGGCGACTCGTCGGCACCGCAGAGCCCAAACCGAAATAAAAAAGGCACAGTCGGTCGTACTTTGGCACGGATTTTGCTTTTGTGCGATCGGAGATTTCTGTGAAACGCCGAAGCTTCGCCCATTCTCAGATCCACACCACAACACCAACCCCACAACCAACACCCCCACCCCCATGGCAAGATACAAACTGGAATATATTTGGCTCGACGGCTACACACCGGTTCCGAACTTACGCAGCAAGACTTTGGTCAAAGACTTTGACAGTTTTCCTTCCCTCGAAGCCCTTCCGCAATGGGGCTTTGACGGCAGCTCCACCCAACAGGCCGAAGGACGCAGCTCCGACTGCATGCTCAAGCCCGTGGCCGTCTATCCGGATAGCACCCGCCGCAATGGCGCGCTGGTCATGGCCGAGGTGATGATGCCCGATGGCGTTACCCCGCATCCCACCAACCACCGCGCCACGGTGCTCGACGATCCGGGTGCATGGTTCGGCTTTGAGCAGGAATATTTCCTGTTCCAGGAAGGCCGCCCGTTGGGCTTCCCTGCTGACGGTTTCCCGCCGCCGCAGGGTGCCTATTACTGCGGTGCCGGCTACAAGGCCGTCGGTGACATTGCCCGCCAAATCGTTGAAGAACACCTCGACCTGTGCATCGACGCCGGCATCAACCACGAGGGAATCAACGCCGAAGTGGCCAAGGGCCAGTGGGAATTCCAAATCTTCGGTAAAGGCTCCAAAACAGCGGCCGACCAAGTTTGGGTGGCCCGCTATATCCTCAACCGCTTGTGCGAAAAATATGGGGTTGACGTGGAATACCACTGCAAACCGATTCGCGGCGACTGGAATGGTTCGGGCATGCACGCGAATTTCTCCACCACCCACATGCGTGAAGTGGGGGGAAAAGCCTACTTTGAAGCGCTCATGGCGGCCTTCGCGGAGTATCGCGAAGAGCACATCGCTGTCTATGGTCCGGACAACCACCTGCGTCTCACCGGCCTGCATGAAACCCAGTCGATCGATAAGTTCAGTTACGGTCTTGCTGACCGCGGTTCCTCAGTGCGTATCCCTCACAGTTTCATGAACGCCAACTACAAGGGCTACCTCGAAGACCGTCGCCCCAATTCCCAGGGCGACCCCTATCAGATTGCCTCGCGCATTCTCAAGACCATCGTCACAGTGCCCACAGCCTGATTCCCTTGGCCTTGCTCAACGCCACTTGCATAGCGGCGTGCGCAAGTAGGAATGAAAAATAACAGATCAGAAACCGTGGATGGAAGTTATCTTCTATCCACGGTTTTTTTGTGTGGGCAGATGAACCTGCCGTCTGTCCGGAGCGATTCAACGCGCCGTTGCCGCCTCTACTGGGTGACCTTGGCGCGCAGGAATCCCTTGCCGGTTAGACCCGCGGAACTTGCGAGGCTGAAGCTGCGGTACTCATATCCGCTGCCCGCTGCGGGCAGGCCGCTAGTCACCGGAGACGCGAGAACATTGACTTTGGCGGGGGTATTCAGATCGGCACTGCCTTGGATCGTGTAGGTGATCCCTGCAAAGGTGGCGGTCGGTGAGTCGTCAGCACTGAATACCGGAGTGCCCGCGAGCACTGCTATTGTGAGAATAAGTCTGCGGCCGGCATCATTGTCAGTTGTTAGGACGTGGACTTGGCCACGGTCAGTACCCTTGAGCGGGTCGCCGTTGAAGGCAAACTCCGCTAGATTGGTGATGCCGTCATTGTCCGGATCCTGGTCCGGTCCCTTGTTGAGAGCACTGAGACCCTTCGCGGCGGCCCAATTGTCGTAAGCCGTGCCGCCGCTGCCGGTGTCAACCATCGCAAGAATGCCGGTGGCCACACTGAAGGACCAGGTCTTGGTGCCATCGACCAAGGTCCAGACCCCGGCGGACTGGGACCACCCCGCGCCAACAATGCTGAAGCTGGCTCCGAAGGATTCGGTGAGCGTCGCGTTATCTACCAGTGACCATGAGCCACTCAGGACGGTCACGGCTGAGGTGTCAATGGTGAAGGCACCACTCAAGTTGACGACACCGCTGCCGCGGATCCGGTTGCTGGATGTGTTGGCAATGAGGAACTTGAGCCCGGAGCCAGCAGCGAGGTTCAGAGTTCCGCCCGCCACGTTGGTGTCGCCGGTATAGGTGTTGATGCCGGTGAGCGTGAGCGTTCCGACGGTGAGTTGCAGGCCTAGCGAGCCACCGCCGGTCCCGTCGCGCAACACCCCGGCGTAGGTGTTGGTGACTGCCGTTCCGTTAGTACTGTTGCTGTTAGACGCTTCGGCCACAGTGAGGGTAGCCGGGGTGCTGGAAGCGTTTTCGATCACGGGCGAGCCGATATTGGCGTTGCTGCTCAAGGTCATCAGGGTGATGCTGTTGCCGTTGAGTTGAACGGTACCGGTGGTGGCAGCACCAAACACGATGCTGGCAAAGCCGGAACCGCCAAATCCGCCGCCGGTGTATCCATTGTGCATGGCGGCTCCAAAGGCAAAGCGGTTGCCGGCCTTGAGGGTGCCGGCATTGACAGTGGTTGTTCCCTGATAGAGGTTAATCCCGTTGAGGGTTAGGATGCCATCGCCATTCTTGGTTAGGCCACCAGTGCCATTGCGGATGGATCCAGAGAGGGTGGTGTTTCCTGCTCCGGCGATGGTGAGTAGATAGCTGCCATTGGCGACGTCGCCGGTGAGGGTGAGCGGAGTGCTCGTCGAGTTGTTCGTCCAAGTTTGCGCCGCACCGAGGTTGATAGGTGTGTTGAGTGTGACGGCCCCTGCACCGCTGTTGACGGTGATGCCGGCGGCGCTGGCAATGGTGAGGGCGTTGCCATCCGCGTTGAGTGTCACGGCGCTGCTGTCATCGACGCTCAGGCTTTTGATAGACATGTTGGCTCCGAGCACCATTGAGGATTGATTGGTGGGGCTGTTGGTGCTGGTGAATGACACGGCGGCGGCGCTGCCGGGCGTCAGCGAGGTGATGGTGGATCCGTCAGTGGTCCAGTTGCTGGCTGAGTTGCCGTCGGAGATGGCCCAAACATTGTTGCCGCCGCCATAGCCACCTTTCCAAGTCTCACTGGTCAGGGCGGTGTTAGGGGTGACATCCACAGTGACGGCGGTATCGGATTGGCCGAGATTTCCCACATTGAAATTGGTGGTGTTATAGAGTTTGCCGAGAGTGTAGGCGGCTCCGGTTGTAAGGCCGCTGGGGGCTGTGATCAGGTTGTTAGTTCCGCTGGTGACGGCCACACCGGGGATGCCGGAAACATTGACCGTGATGGTGCCAGCCGCCGCAGCAGCAACCGTGCTGGTAATCGCTGACTGGCCGGAGCTGCCGCCGACGGCCGTGCCGATCGTGCTGGCGTCCTGAAGATTCAGCTTGCCTGTAGTTAGCAACAAGGCACCGGCCGCCGTTGGCAGATAGGTGAAAGTGGCTCCGCTGGCGACGCTCAGACCGTTGTTGCCGCTGGTTATCGGCGCTCCCAGCGAGGCACCGGTGGCTGTAACTATCAGGGTGCCACTGCTCACGCTGGTGCCGCCTTTGTGAACATTCACACCGCCGAGACTCAGCGTGCCGCTGCCGATCTTGTTGACCGACGAGCCTTTGGCGTTGTCGCTTAAAATACCGGTGAAAATCGTGTTTTGGTTGTTATTGCCGACCTTCAAATTGACCGGGATGGTACCGTTGGCATCGGATAGATACCAAGTATCATTGCCCTTCAAGGCGCCGATGACGGGTGTGGACCCGGTGCCGGTTCCGAAATGGATTTTATCGCCCGCCAAACCGGCCTTATGGGGTTGGCCCAGGATATTGAGATAGTCCACTGTGCTAAATTGCAGGGCGTTGACGTTGCCGAGCACGGATTGGGTGCCGTTTTGGCCGCCGCGATTGCTATAGGCCAATGTTGTGACGCCGGTGAAAGTATTGGCGGCATTCAATTGGATCTGGCTGCCGCCGCCTTGGTCACTGGGCACATTGTCTTGCAAGATCAAACCGCCGGAGCCAGAGATGGTGCCATTGAAGATGAAGTTGAATTTGCCCGGCCGCGAAAGGGTTGCAAGTCCTGCATTGAGGGTGATGCCCCGGTTGATCGCCAGCGTCATCGTGGCCGTAGTTTCAAGCGTCGCGCCGTCAAAGAGTGTGACGTTGGCCCCATCAACCGCACCGGGGTAGGCACCTAGCTGGTTCGCCGCGCCCGTGCCATCGGCGGAAATCGACAGGATGCCATCCCTGACTGTGGTGCCGCCAGTATAACTGTTGGCACCGGACAGCGTCAGTCGGCCTAGGCCTGCCTTCGTGAGGCCCGCGCTGCCGCCAGTGGGCATGCTGATGGTGCTCAGGATGCCAGCTGCGGTGGTGATGGTCGGTGAGCTGCCATTGAGAGTGAGGGTGCTGGAGCTTAGGGCGTAGCCGGTGGTGTTGAAGGTAAGGGTGTTGGCAGTGACGGATGCGAGGACCAAACTGCCGGCCGTGCCGGCGAATACTGCGGCATTGTCGGTGCCGGAATCCGGCCAAGTCACGTCTGCCGCGCCATTCCACCAGTTGGCGGTGGTGTTTGTGTCCCAAGTTCCCGCGCCGCCTTGGGCACCGGTGGTGACGCTATCAGAACCATCCCACGACAACGATGCGGCGCTGGCGCAGGCCGCGCCTAGCAGCGCGCCGAGGGCAGCGAATCGAGTGGAAAAGACGGTGGAACAACTGAATGATGGTTTCTTCATAGCAATGACTTTGGAGCTGATACGTCTGGTTCTCTATCAAATGATCAACTATTCTGGCTGGAGAGCGGTGAGGAGTTTTTGGTGGATGCCGCCGAAACCACCGTTGGAGAGCACCGCGATCACGTCGCCGGGGCAGGCCGACGAGGCGACCTGTTTCACGATTTCATCGATGCCTGTGAGATACCAGCCTTGCCCGCCGTGGGTGTTGATGTCGGCGGCGAGTTTGAGCGGGTCGAGCCGGTCGTGGACAGGGATTTTGTGCAGGTCGGGGATGGCCGAGACAATGGCGAGGTCGGCGCTGGCCAGTGCCTCAGCCAATTCGTTCTGGAACACGGCGCGGCGGGTCGTGTTAGAGCGGGGTTCAAACAACACCCACAGCCGGGCCCCCGGGAAGCGCTGGCGCAGGCTCTGGACCGCCAGTCGGATCGCCGTGGGGTGATGGGCGAAGTCGTCGATCACCCGGATGCCATTGACTTCGCCGCGCAGCTCCTGGCGGCGGGCCACTCCGTCAAACGCTTGCAGTCCGGCGCGAATCTCCGCCGGATCCAAGCCGGCAAACGCCGCCGCCGCCGCCGCCATCGCCGCGTTGCGCACGTTGAACTCGCCCGTCATGCGCAGAGAATACGCGTCCCCGCCTAGCGTGAATGAACTATGAGATGTCTCGTAGTTGGCGTTTTCAATCCGCAAGCAGCAGTCCGCACCAAAGCCAACCCCGGTGACCGGACAGGGTGCGCCGGTGGCCACTGCCAGACAGTTGGCATCATCGCCGTTGATGAAGGCGCGGCCGCCGCGTGGCACGATGTTGAGCAAGCGGCGGAAACTCAGTTTGATTTCGTCGAGCGAGTTATAGATATCCGCGTGGTCGAACTCGATGTTGTTGATGACGACGCACTCCGGCAGATAATGCAGGAACTTCGAGCGCTTATCAAAAAATGCCGTGTCGTATTCGTCACCTTCTAACACGGTGAAGGGCGAATCCGTGAAATGCGCTCCACAGCCTAGGTTGTTAGGTAAGCCGCCGATCATGAACCCGGGGTCACGTCCGGCATGGCGCAGCAGCCACGCGAGCATCGAGGCCGTGGTGGTTTTGCCATGGGTGCCGCTGATCACCAGGTTGCGTTTGCCGCGCAGGAAAAATTCCTTGAGCAACTCCGGCAGGGATTGATAGAGCAGCTTGCGGTCCAGCGCCGCTTCCGCCTCCGGGTTGCCGCGCGAAATGGCGTTGCCGATGATGACCACATCGGCATCGGCTGGAATGTGGTCCTCGTGGTAGCCCTCGCGGAGTGTGATGCCTTGGGCGCGCAGAAAATCCGACATCGGTGGATAGACGCCGGCATCGGAGCCGCTGACGGAGAAGCCGCGTTGTTGCATGGCGGCGGCGACGGCACCCATGGCGGTGCCACAGATGCCGGTGAAGTGGAAGCGGGTCTTGTCTGACATGCGGCGGGGGGAGGATCAAAAGGTGGGGGCGGGAACGGTGGCGTGGTCGCGCTCGTCGATGCGGCGGCGCAGGATTCGTTCGGCGATTTCTCGGACCATTTCGGCGAGGAGGAGCCAGAGGTGGGAGCCCTCGCGGTAATCGGCCGGGGCGATGTGTTTGACGCGTCCGGCGTGGCTGCAGAGTTGGAAAGATTTGCGGAACGAGCGGCCGCTGGGGTCATTGGGATTGTACACCGCGATGCCATGGCCGCCGTTGCGGTTCATCACCGTGAAGCAGGGCACATCCGTCGGCCCGTCGCCCACGTACACCATGTTTTCGAATGGGATGGGCCGCAAGTCCACGGGCATGTGGTCGTTGACGTCCTGCTCGTAGCTGAGCATTCCCTTGTTGATGCGGAACAAAAATTGGGTTTTGGTGGTGTGCGAGATGGCGCGTTTTGGGAAACTGATTCGGCCTTCGGCATCCTCGCCGAACTCGCAGCCGAAGATGGCCTTGACGTGGGGCTGGAGGCGTGAGCCGTCGAGCAGGGCTTTGAGGCCGGAGGAAATGATGTAGTGTTCCACCTTGATGCCGGCCGCCTCGTGTTCGGCGTTGAGGCATTTGGCTGGCAGGGCTTCAAACAATTCCGGCAGGCCCGGGAAAAACCGGAGTCCGGCACCGAGGCTGGTGAGGCGGGCATTGGTCACCCGGTCCATGCCGAGGTAGTCGAGCAGGCATTTCATGTAGGCCAATTCGCCATCCCATTGCTGCTCGCGCACCAGCGTATTGCAGCGTTGCCAGAATTGCGCCGGGTCGATCCCAAACTCCGGCAACAGCACATCATCCTGCATGTAGAGCGGGCTCAGCGTCTGATCGTAGTCGTAAATCAGCGCAATGATGTTTTGAGGGGTTGCCATCGGGCCACCAGCCAACCAATCCCTCACCCCCGCGACAAGCAGCAAATCCAAAACACCGCTAAATCCAGATCGAGGTCAGACGTTCTGAGCCTATGGGTGTCTTAACTCGGGATTTTCCGGTTTCGGGCTTTACTTTCAAAGTCACTGGCGCTGTGCTGGCCGGGATGATTCTTCGTGGTGTTTTCGTCGTCTGGCCCCTGCTGCTCCTGTCGCTTTGTGCCCAGGACTCCGCAGTCTTGCCGGATCCCAGCCACACACCTGCGGCGGATATCATCACTCCGGTGCCTCTTCCTACCGTGCCCTTTGGCTCTTCCGACCTGCTCAAGGTCGAGCTGCCCAAGGAGTTGAAAATCGACAACCAGGGGCTCGTCGAGGGGGACGTCAAGACCGGCGTGCGCTTGGGGGGTCCGGTCAAAATCGACGGCGACAACGGGTTGCAAATTTTCTCGGACAGCGCTCTGCTGGATTTGCAGGAAAAATCACTGCTGCTAGAGGGGCACGTCAGTGTCTATCAGGGAAACGTGTTCCAGCGGGGACGCCGTGCTGTGTACTTCTACGAGCGTAAGTTTCTTGATAGCCGTGATCTGACGCTCTCGATGGATCCGATTCTCATGGAGGCGGGCAAGTTCACTGCGCAACAACTCGGCAGCAAGCAGGTATTTATCGGTCAGGATGCTGGCATCACCACCGATGATGAGGAGGTGCCGGACTTTTGGCTGCGTGCGTCTGAGACCAAGGTTTATCCCGGCGACAAGATTACTTTTAAAAACCTGCGGGTTTATGCCGGAAGTGTGCCTGTTTTCTGGCTACCTTACTTGAGCCAACCCCTGCAGGGCGAGCTCGGCTACCGCTTTATTCCGGGGGCCCGTTCCGGCTGGGGCCCATATGTGCTCAATACCTATGGCATCATGCTCGGCGGAAATCCGAACGAGCTAACCGGCGAAAATGAGAATGCCTGGTTGATGTCCAACTGGCACCTGGACCTGCGAGCCACGCGCGGTGTGGGCACCGGTGTGGATTTCAGGGATATCCACAACAAGGATAACAAGAACCTCAGCGGCTTGCAATTGTACTTCCTGCATGACCTCAATCCCCAGACCACCAACTCAGGCGTGGCTCGCGGTGTCGTTGACCCGGAGCGCTACCGCGTCGAACTGAAGGACCGCCAAGCCCTCAAGTTTGGCGACGACCATGCGACGTGGTACCTGGATACCAATCTGACCCTGCTGAGCGACAACTACTATCTGGGGGACTTTGAGCCGGAGCGTTATCACAATGATCCGCAGCCGGACAACACGATCGGCCTCTACCGCCACGAGGACACCTCGCTGCTGGCGCTTTTCACACGCTTCCAGCTCAATGATTTCCAACGCACCTCCACCCGCCTGCCCGAACTCGCCTTCGACCAAGCCAGAGGCCCATGGCTCGGCTTGCCGGTCCTCCACGAAGGCAGCACCGCTTTGTCTGTGCTAGCCGTCCAGGCCGACGGGCTCACCCGCCAAACCCTTATCGCACCGCTGCTGGCCATGCCGCTGGGCGATAGCCGGGAAGCCGCCTTGCTCAACCAGTTGCCGGAATACCAGCGCCTGCTTGTCCAGCGCATTCGCAGCCTCCCCCCAGGGGATCCGCGCATCGGCTCGCTCACCGACCAATTGCTCAACGTCGGCTTCACCCGCTTCAATACCTATCAGGAATTTTCAATGCCGCTGAATTTGAGCGAGGGCATCAGCCTGACCCCCCAGGCCGGGCTCGGCTACACCCGCTACATGGCGGTGGAAGGGCCTAGCGGCTCGGCGGAACGAAGCTACATGCATGCGGGGGTCGAGGCAGCGGTGAAGTTTACCAAAAACCTGGGGGATTTTCACAGCCCCGATTGGGGGTTGGACGGTCTGCTGCACGTCATCCAGCCCTATGCCAATTGGTCGCTCGTATCCACCAGTGGATTTGATCCGACGTACCCGCAGGTGGATCGGCTCACGGATTCGACCCAACCGCCGACGCTCTCGCCGGCGCGTTTCACGGCTACGGACGCGCTTAGCAACTGGGACATTGTACGCCTCGGCACTCGCAACCGCTTGCTGACCCAGCGCGACGGCCAAGCGTATGAATGGCTCTATCTGAATACCTACATCGATGGTTTCATCACCGATCCAATCCTCAACCGGACGTTTTCCAACCTTTACAACGACTTTCGATTCAGTCCCGTGCCTTGGTTGAGTCTGGGGATGCAAACCCAGTTTCCGATTTACGCAAGCGGCTCTGGCTTCAATGAATTTGCCACCAATCTGCGCTACCTGCCGATGCCTGATCTCGAATTCACACTGGGCTACCGTTGGCTCAGAGGCAATCCGGCGTTGCCCGATTCCAATCACATTGACCTGCACACCTACGCTCGCATCAATGAAAATTGGGGGGTGGGCATGCAACAAACCGTTGAAATGGATGACCATACCTTCGAGGTCCAGCAATACACCCTGCACCGCGATCTGGGCAACTGGGTCGCCGCCCTCGGCTTGACTCGCCGCGATAACCGCATCCAGAAGAGCTATGGACTCATTTTTAGCCTCACCTTGAAGGAATTCCCCTCTGTGACGCTGCCCTTCCGCATCGATAATTGATTCCGCGTCGAACTCAGCTGTTCTGAACTTTGGCGCTGCTGGCTCTCAATTGCCAAACATCGGAAATGTAGCCCCCGGCCGCAGCAGTGTCGGCGGCTTGATGTCAAATGAGCGAACCGATCCAATCTGATAGGGCCCGTAGGCGATCGGAATCACCGTGAGCAGGAGCGCTAACTCGCCATCCACCGTGAGCTTCCCAACGTGCACCACCGCCGCACAGTTGGGGCTCCTCTTCACTCCCAAAATATCCCGGCTCTTGAAATAGCCCGCAGCCGCCACATCAGTCGTCGGAAATACATATTCAATATGCACTGGATAGGGCGCGGCCACCGCATACTCATCGGGCTTGACCCATGCTTGGGCCCGTATCACAAATCCCGGATTGAAAAAATCCGTTTGGCCAAGCGTCCGTACCCTGGACACTTGATAGTCCCCTTCAATGTATGTTAGCATCAGGGGTCGGTCGAAATTGCTGAGGTAATTGCGCAGCAACAAGCCATTGATGCCCTCCAAGTCTTTGCCGGAAAGACCGAAAAATTTATGATACAAATCCTTGGGAGCGAGCCCGGTGCCGTTGGGCGCATCCGTTGCCGCATACGCTTGGAGGGTCGGCAGGCGGTGCAATTTACGCAAAATCTCATAATTCCGCGGTCGCTCGATATTTCGGAACACATCCAAACAGACGGCCCAGCTGATCACCGCAAAACACAACGCCAACACGTTCGCCAACAACCACCAAAAATAGGCGGGTCGTCTCGGCTTGAGTTCTTCCAGAATGCGAGGCATGGCTTGATTGCGGGGCGTTGCGGCTCTCCGCAGCGCGTTTAATGCGGAACACCCACAGTCGTAGCCGTCCCACAACGAATTGAAAACCGCAAATCGAAAAATCCACACACCCCCCCAGCCACCCCGCCATCACCCAGGCCATGGAAGAAAATTTCAAAAAAAACTTGACGCTGTCCCGTTAGGCATTTTCATTCTCCTCGCTCACGGCGTGCCGGCGATGCCCTATCATGGGTGGATTATAGCCTCATTCCAGAGCCCATTGCTTTTTTCTCCTCACTCCATGCCCAATTCCATCGCTCCTGTTACTCCCTCCGTCGACACTCCCCATACCGATGACTTTCAAATCGATCCGTCGCTCCAATCCGTTGAGCAGGCGCAAACCCGGGCGGTTCTTGCGGACGCGCTGGAAGACGCACACTCATTCCCGCTTACCCTTGGTGATGGCGCTGATGAGACGGCTGCCCATGCCATTCCTCTCGAACCTGACGCCCACCCTGTGAATACCTCGTCCGACCTCACCGCGCAATCGCCAGAAGCCACCACGCCGCCCCCCGTCCCCAGTGGAGATTTTATCCAGGCGGCCAGCCCGGCCACCAAGCCCGCTGCGGACAAGCCATCTGCGCCGCCCAACAAGGCCGCAGCCTCGCCAGCCAGAAGCCACAAGGCAGCCTCCCCCAAGAAGCCCCTACCAACATCGAAGTCCGTGGCTAAGGACGCCAAGCCCGTGGCCAAGGACGCCAAGCCCGTGGCTAAGGAAACAAAGCAGGTGCCTGCTCAAGCCAAACGCCGCATCGACACCCCGGAAATTCAGGAGAAAATCCGCGAGCTCATCAAGCTAGCCAAGGAACAGGATTATCTCACATACGATGATATCAACGAGATTCTGCCTAACGACCTTGTCGATCCGGAAGACGTCGAGGCCATCATGGACCGCCTTCGGCAGATGGAGTTTGACGTCATTGATGCCTCCGAGGTGGATCGCTACAAGGACAAGAAACGCGATGAGACGGATGGGGATGATGATGATTCCAAGGGTGACCAAAAACTCGATATCCTTGACGACCCGGTGCGAATGTATCTCAAGCAGATGGGCCAGGTGGCGCTGCTGACGCGGGAGCAGGAAGTCGAGATATCCAAACGCATCGAGGATGCCGAAACTGAAGTGGCGCGCCATCTGAATCTGTTCGGGTTCGTGGCCGATTCCTATATCGAACTCGCAGACAAGCTCATCAAGGGCAAGGAGCGCTTCGACCGCGTCATCCTCGACAAGAAAATTGAGTCACGTGAACGCTACATGAAGGGTCTGCCCAAGCTGTGCGAACACCTCAAGCAACTGCATCAGGAAAACGACGAATACTTCCGACAGCTATCGACCAAGGCCCCGCGCGGCAGAAAGAAGCTTGAGGAAGAGTTTGAGAAAAACAACCAGACTCTCAATCGTCACTACACCCGTTTCTATTACAAACAGAAAGTTATCGAAGACTTCTGTGAGCAAGTGGATGACTACCAGCAAAAGTTTTGGAAGTACAACCGCAGGGTTGAGGCGGATGCCAATGACAAGGAGTTTGTCACGAAATTGCGAGAACTCCAACAACGCTCGTGGCACACCACAGAGTCCTTTAACGAGGCCTATAAACTGCTCCGCCACTGGCTCAAGGAAGCCCTCCGCGCTAAAACAGAAATGGTCGAGGCCAACCTCCGCTTGGTCATCTCCATCGCTAAAAAATACACCAACCGCGGCCTCTCATTCCTCGACCTCATCCAGGAAGGCAACATGGGCCTGATGAAGGCCGTCGAAAAATTCGAGTATCGCCGCGGTTACAAGTTTTCCACTTATGCCACATGGTGGATCCGCCAAGCGATCACCCGCTCCATTGCCGACCAAGCACGCACCATCCGCATTCCGGTGCACATGATCGAGACGATCAATAAGCTGATGCGGGTGCAAAAACAGTTAGTTCAAGAATATGGCCGCGAGCCCTCGCCGGAGGAAATCGCCGAGGAAATCCACCTGCCCGTCGAACGCGTCCGCGCCGTGTTAAAGATGGCCCAACAACCCATCTCGCTCCAAGCACCCGTCGGAGATTCTGACGACACCTCGTTTGGCGACTTCATCGAGGACAAATCCGCCGACAACCCGATGGAGGAGGCTGGTTTCTCGATGCTCAAGGACAAGATCAAGGATGTGTTGGACACCCTCACCGAACGCGAACGCGAGGTGCTCGAACAACGCTTCGGCCTCAAGGATGGCTACAGCCGCACCCTCGAGGAAGTCGGCCGCCAATTCCAAGTCACCCGTGAGCGCATCCGCCAGATCGAGGCCAAGGCCCTGCGAAAAATGCGCCACCCCACGCGTATCCGCAAACTCGAAGGATTCATCGAGCTGCCCGGTGCTTGAACCGGATTCTAGCGGCGGCCTGCGACCGCCGCTGCGCAATAGGTGCATTGTAGCTGCGGCATGTGACCGATGTGAGCCAATGAATGCACCCGAACGCCGAACATTGCCCCGCTTCGCCGTGCTACTCGAATCTCAACGGCCTCGCCGTGCCTGACCTTCCATCCCTCGGGAATGATCCTGCCACGTCTCTCCCTTTTGCGATCTATCCAAACTTAATCATGCTATCGCCATTCATCCCAGCCGGAGAACTACTCGGACCCGAGTGCCAGATTCGAACCGCCGTCCTTGCCGCCGACCCTTATCTGCCGAGTGGTGAGTATGCCTTCCTTGATACATACTGCACCGACAATACTTGCGACTGCCGGAAAACCATCATTCAGATTTTTCATGACAAAAAACTCGTATCCATTGTTAGTTTTGGTTGGGAGGATCCCAAGTTTTACCTCCGCTGGCTGAAGTCCACGAGGGACCGTCAACTGGCAAAAGAAATGAGTGGCGTGAGCATCGACTTCTCGAGTCCAGACATCGTTTCCAGGCAAGGCATCCTTCTATTGGTCAATCACCTGATGGATAAGAATTGGATTTCCAAGATTAAGGAGAACTACAGACTCATCAGAAAAACCACCAAGTTAGACAACATCGTCCAGATGCCGCTTAAAATCACCCGCAACGCCACCTGTCCCTGCGGCAGCGGAAAAAAATACAAGAATTGCTGCCTGTGAATGATCATGCGCATTCTGGCGCTCCATGAAAAAAGCAAACCCGCTTTATTCTTGACAATGGAATAGAATCCAGAATAGCCACCCACCCACCGTCATGCAACTCCCTGAAGACTTTATCACCATTGAATCCATCTTCGTGCGCCACCGAAACGCCCTGTTGCTGCGCGGGCAATTCACGACGCTTTATATCGACTACTACCTGCACCTGATGCAGCATTCCATCCGTCCGCCCGGCCAACTCGACCAAATGCTCAAGGACACACTGGCGATCCTCAGCTTGCATCTCGTCGCCCGACCGTGGGCCGAAACCATCGCCTGGACGGTCAACCTGCGAGCCCCGCGCATCAATCTGTTTGTCACCGGTGCCTCCCTCACCGAAGCCGTCACCGGCCGCATCTTCACCGAAGGCGTGCGTGAGCCCGACCGCAACTTTTTCTACTCGCAGACCACGACTAACGAGGGCGTTGCGCCCCGCATGTCCACCGTGGAAGTGGACGGCACCGATCCCGTGGAGTGGCTGGCCCAATACTATGCCCAATCCGAACAACGGCCAGCCCGCGCGTTCCGTCTGCCCGATGAATCGTTCGCACTGGTGGCCGCTCAGCCGGATTGCGATTTGGAGTGGCTCGCCAATCTGGATGAGGTGGCGGTGGCGGCCATCGGCGTGCGGGAGGAGACCACGTTGCTGGAAACCCGACGCCTGCGTTTCCACTGCGGGTGCGATTTAGCCCGGATTCTGCCGATTCTAGGTGGTTGGAAAAACCGTCTCGACGAACTCTTCCACAACGATGACTCCATCACCGTCCAATGCCCACGCTGCGCCGCTAACTATCTCGTCACCCGCGAAATGCTCGTTACCCGTTAGAGTCATTGAAAAGCCAAAGTTGCTGCCGTTAGCCCGATTTTCGCTGGTGAACCTTTTTGGGCTTGGTGTAGCGCTTCATGCGCAGTTCGCGGCCGTCGGTGGCAGGGATGGTCACATCGAGCATCTGGATCTCGCTCATCCGCTCCAGCACGCTGCGGGAACTCAAGCCAGTGGGCACCTTCTTGTTGTATTGCTCAAGGGTGACGTGCAGGCAGTAGGCGAGGAAGCTGATGACGATTTGCACGCAGTCGGGCGGGCTGTCCATGGAGTGGGTCTCCACCACAGGCATTTTTGCAAGACTACCCTAGTAAAATCAAGGGTTCCAG
>CAIKHZ010000054.1 GCA_903827375.1 Akkermansiaceae bacterium | reverse complement strand
TGCTGAAATTGAAGAGCAGGGACCAAGCATGGACATTTTGCTCGCTGAGGAAAGTGCGACGGTCATAGACGCGCCGCTACAACATGGAGGTTCGTGGTGCCGAGGAACGCGTGACCTAGTCGCATGCGGTCGAGGCTATTGGGATTGCGGATTGCGGATTGCGGATTGCGGATTGCGGATTGCGGATTGAACGGGACGAAAAGCCAGACACATGGACGCAAAAAAAGACACCCTCTTGGGTGGCTCGTATTCAAGCGTAGGAACTCACAACCCCCGCACAAGGTATGGCAATATGGCCGACCCTCTCATGCGCCATCCGCATTTGATAGACTGCCGTTAGAAACCCCCGTCTTTGGCATGCAGATTGAACAGGACGCAATCCTGTGACTTCAGGCTGGGTTGTTACCTGTTTAGTCCCATGCGGCTTTCCAGGCCTCGAATTCGAACGGGCGGACGCGGTAACGGGCGAAGTTTCCCTCGTGGATGCCGGCGAGGGTTTCCTCGGCAGCGGCGACGAACGGCTTGCGATCAGTTTCAATCACCGAGTCTTCGGCCCAGCGGCGCAGACGTGCCACGGCCTCGCGGCGACTACAGCGGGCGCGGATAATTTCAGCCACCTGCCCGGCGATGGCCTGACGGTATTTCACCCGGAAGGGGTCGGGATCTCCCACCGCGCCGCGGATGACTGTGTAGCGCTGGGCTGACCGCTCGTAGGCCTGAATGAAAACCTCGCGGAGGAGGCTAATCTCGTTGAGTTCGTAGATGGCGAGCATGCCATCGGTGTAATCGGCCTCGGCCACGTCCACGAATGAGAGTGGGGCGAGGTTGCGCTGGAAGAGCGGGAGGTTGGCGGCCAGGCGGGTCACGCGCTTGTTGCCATCGATGAACGGCTGAAGGTAGGGCAGATGCACCATCGTGAAAAACGCCTGCTCGTACGGATCGCGGATTTCGCGGGCCTTGGTCAGGATGAGATCGAAAAGGGTCTCGATCAGTGCGGGGATGGCGGGCGGCAAATAGGAGGACTTGCCGATACCCACCGGGTCGGTGCGCAGGGCACCTTCGGCGGCCGGGTCGCGGAGGAGATCGGCTGTGAGCAGCGCGTGCAGGTTGAGAATGGTTCGGCGGTCGAAGCCAGCCTCGGAGGAGGATTCCAAGAGAAATTCGATGGCGGCCTTGTGATTGAGAATCATCACGGCTTCGTTGGAGAGTTGCGCGTCGCCACTGCGGCCCGCCTGGAAGAGTTGCTCGGTTTCCAACAGGGAATAGGTATTGCCCTCAAGGCGGCTGGAGTTCCAGGACAGGTCGATGAGCAGACGTTGGCAGATGTGGCGGGCATAGGTACCTGCCGGTTCGTCCGCCATTCCGGTCTGGCTGCCGGTTTCATAAAGTTTGCGCCGGGCACTTTCCGACAGGTAGTAGGTCTGGTTGGGTTGGTAGGCATCGAGAAAGGCGCGTTGGTACCCGACCGGGGTGCGATCGGAAACGGGAAGCCGGAGTTTGGCGTGCAAGGCCTCCGCTGACTCCGACAAGCTGGAATCGCCACGCTGCGGCAGGGTCACTGACTGCCGGGCGCTTTCGGCGACAAGCCGCGCTCCTCCCGCATCGGTCAGGCAATAGACCGTGGATCGAGCTTCCCCGTGGCGTTCCACCAAGCCTGCCTCGCGCAGCCGACTCAGCCGGTTCAGGGCCGTCCGGCGTGGTAAACGGGGGTTGAAGAATGCCTCATAATCCAGCGCGTCAAGATCCGCCTGGAGCCGGAAGGGTTCAAGCCATTCGTTTTTAACGGGCCGGTTCATGGCGAGAAAATGGCGAGATACTGGCGAGATTGCAAGAAAATGGCGAGATAGCAGCGAAAAAATGGCGAGATAGGACGATAATGGCGAGATAATGGCGAGATAATGGCGAGATAATGGCGAGATAATGGCGAGAAAGCGTCAGTATTCCTCGGGCAATAGGATCGTGGTCCCCTCCCGGCCAGCCTCGGTGATGATGTAGAGCTTGTCGCCGCGGGCAGTCCGGTAACAACTCAGCAGGCGGGTGCCGTATTTGAGGGCATCTTCGTTCGCCTGCTTGTCTTCGGCACAGAGTTCCTCGCCCCAATCACCGCAGTGATGGCGACGGAGGTAGGCTGACAGGTCCACGTCCAGTGCGAGGGCACCGGGGGTGGCGTAGGTTTTCCCTAGCGGGAAGCGGGGTTGCATGATGTGTATGCCCATGGGATCTCGG
>CAIKHZ010000053.1 GCA_903827375.1 Akkermansiaceae bacterium | reverse complement strand
CCTGGTCCTTGCCGTGCCAGATCATGATCCAAGTGGCATAAGTGGTGCCTTTCGCCGGGACTCCGGCAGCAAGAAAGGCTAGGCTGAGAATAGCGAGGATCCGGGTGGGGTTCATTTCAGGGAATCTTCAGGTTATTTTTGACTGAGAAGATGAGAACAAAATTGCGCATGTCCTGTTTTAGCGGCTTCGGATCAGACAGGCTGGAATGGCTATTTGATGTCGCTGGGACCCGGGTTGTCCTGCGGAATGGATCAGAACGAGGGCAAGGACGAGCCGGTGCATGCACTGGACTATGTCGCTTCCGTGTCTCCAGCAATGACAAATTCGCAGATTCCGAGGGCTACGTGCGGATTGTGGCCGACGTCATCGATTGGGAAGTGATGTGGCCGGAATCCTGACCGGTCGACGCACACCAGGATAGCAAGCCGCTTGATCTGGGGATTTGTCAGCTCATTCGGCCCATCCTCGATCTCTATGACGGACTGGACTGTCATCATTGAGATCGTTTGGATCCTCCGGAATGCGGGATTCCAGGTCCTCTGCTTTGATTTCCGGGGGCATGGCGAAAGCGACGGCCATACGATCACCCATAGACTCCTGGAGCAGCAGGATGTGCTGGGTGCCTGGAATCATCTCATGACCCGGCACGATGTGGACCCAGCGGCATAAAACCGTTCAATGCCGGGCCGATGGGGTGGTGGTTTTTAGCCACAATCCCCCCCCCCTTCGCTACGCGGCTTGCTACGCTGTATTGTAACTCGTTGGAATTACTAGTTGTTATGAATGCAGTTTTATACCACTCGGAACTAGACGGTCCAATCATCCAGGCTCGGTGCAAAAAACCGCCCTGGCCCGGGCCACACACCGGAAAATCGGGCTTGATTCTTGGAGCTCTGACCTTTAGATCTGGGGGCGCGAATGTACATTTACAAACACATCCCCTTATTTGCCGCTGGTCTGGTGCTGGCACTCTGGCTGATTGGCCTGCACCTGCTGATGCTCGCCAAACCCACGATGGTACAGGGGTTCTTGCACAAATTTCCCCGCCACCCATGGCTCGGCCAAGTCATTCTCGGCATCGGTCTGGCTTGGTTCTGGCTGCTCATCGCCCCGCAGGGCCTCGGCACACTCAGCGCCCTGACGATGGACCTTGGCGAATTCAATGGAACCAAACCCATCCTGCAGTGGTTCGTGCCCCTGTCCCTGGTGTTTGTCACCATCAGCGTGCGAGACTTTCTCCCGGTGCGGGCACTCGGCTTGCTTGGCCTGATGGCCGCCTCCCCGCTGCTGGAGGCTGCTTTCCAAAAGGATCCCCTCACCCATTTGCTGGTGCCCATATTTGCATACGCCATGCTCACCGTGTCGATGTTCTGGGTCGGCATGCCCTATCTATTCCGCGATGCCGTCACCTGGGTGACCGCCACCCCGAAGCGCTGGACTGCCATGGCCATGGCCGGACTCGGCTACGGCATCGCCACTCTCATCTGCACTCTGGCATTCTGGCGAAACTATTGATTCGTCCCAACCGAGGGACGGAATCGCCCCGCCACTCTGTGGGCGTTCACAGCATCGGAGTCCGTCTTGTAGGGGCGTGTCGATGACCGCCGATGTGCCAATGAGGTGACACTTGTCGAGTCGGCGAATTCATTGGCGCTTCAATGTCATCGGCGGTCATAGACACGCCGCTACCACCGACAGGATTCTTGCGGCGGCGGAAAGCCGCCTGCACCCGTCCTAACATGCTGCAAGGGCCTGCGCCAGATCGGCGGTTAGATCGGCTGCATCCTCGAGGCCGACGCTCAGGCGCATGAATCCCTCGCCGATGTCCTCGGGATAATTCAGGACTCCGAGTTCGGGATGATTGCCTTGCTGGGGATAATATTGGACTAAGGATTCTGCGTGACCGAGACACACGGCATGGGTGATGATTTTCAGAGCGGCCAGAAACTTGAAGCAATCGGCCGGGGTTCCTAACAATGCAAAGTTGATCATGCCACCGAAGCCGGACATCTGCTTATGGGCGATCGCGTGTTGGGGGTGGCTTTCCAGCCCTGGGTAGCGCACAAACTTCACCTTGGGATGCGCTTCCAAAAACCGCGCTATCTGCAACCCGTTCTCGCAGTGGCGCTCCATCCGCATCGGCAGCGTCACCGCACTGCGCATCAGCAGCCAGGCATTGAACGCGCTGATCGTCCCTCCCAGATAGATGCTCGCCGCGTCGCGGATGCGCGTCATCAGGTCCTTGCCGCCAATGACCGCCCCGCCCATTGCATCACCGTGGCCATTGACGTATTTCGTCAAACTGTGGACGACCAGATCCGCTCCCAGCTCCAAGGGTTTTTGGGTCACCATTCCGGAAAATGTGCTGTCCACAGAGAGGAGTACGCCAGCTTGTTTGGCAATCGAGGCGATGGCGGCGATGTCACTGAGATGGGTGGTCGGGTTGGCTGGTGTCTCGATGTGAATCATCTTGGTGTTAGGTCGCAGCGCGGCGCGGACCTCGTCGGGATGATCCGTATTGACGAGTGACACTTGCACGCCGAAGCGCTTGCCGAGGTGTTCGACGAGAAACCCGTGGACGCCGATATAGCAAATGCGCGAACTGATGAGGTGATCGCCGGCGCTCAGGAACGTGAAAAACATGCCAGACACCGCCGCGATACCACTGGCAAACACCACGCAGTCCTCACCGCCCTCCATGCCCGCCAGACGTTCTTCGAGGTAGCGGGCGTTGGGGTGACGCGAGCGTGGATAATTGAATTTGTGGGTATTATCCCAGGCAAATGATTCCGGCAGTGTCTCGGAGGTGCTGTTGAGCTCAAAGCTGTTAGCCAATACGATCGGCCGCCGAATGGCCTTGGTTTCGGCATCCACCCCCTCGCCGCAGTGAATTGAGCGGGTGGCCAGGCCGAGGTCGCGGGTGTTTTCGAGAGGCAGGTTCATGAGTTGGGTGGGATGGTGGATTCGGGGGATTCTGGTGAAATCTGGTGGCCGGTCTTGGGGGTGCCGACTGCGTCGTAATTGGTTTTGAAGTGGTCGTATTTGGCCGGGTTGAGCATCACCACCAAGGCGGAGACGACTACCGCGCAGCACAATAGCAAGGTTGGCACGCCCGCCAGGTTAGACAGCATGCGGATGCCGTCGATGCGGGCAAAAGTGATCATGATCCAGGCCAGCACGCCGACCAATGAGCCCCAGAAGAGCTTCAGTGTGCGGCTGGCTTCCGGGCTTTCCGGGGAAACCCCGGTGGAACATAAACCGCCCATGGTGCAGGTGACCGCCGCAGCACTGGTGATGAATGAGATAAAGCAAACAAACAAAAATGCCGGGGTGATGAAGCGCACCAGCGGGAAATGCTCCATGAAGGCATACATCACGCGTTCATCGCCTTGGGATTTGAGAATCGCCCACAGGTTTGCGTGTTGGAAGAGTTCCAGATGGATCGTCGCGCCGCAAATAATGGCCATCCAAATGCCCATGAATAGCGCCGGCAACAACAGGCTAAACACCAGATACGTGCGGACACTGTAGCCATAGGCAATTCGGCCGAAAAACAGCCCGTTGAGCGGTGCCCATGCACACCACGCCGACATATACATTTGCGTCCATTTGTGGGGCCATGGATCATCGTGCGCAGCCCCGGTAAAGAGTGCCTTCTCAAAGAAATGACCTAGAAAATTGCCTAGCCCCTCCACCGCAAATCCCAGTATGAACTGCGTCGGACCTAGCAGAAATACAAATGCCAGAAATATCACAAACAGCACCGTTTTGAAGTTGGCCAGTATCCGAATACCCCTGGTCAACCCGGCGATCGCCGCCAGCGTGTAGGCACTCACAATCGCCAGACAAATCGAGCCTAGCAGGAAATTTGACGGCTTCCCTTGAATTCCAAAATAATAGTTGTAGCCACCGCCCAGCAGCAACAAGGCACCGCCCAGCGAGGCCGCCATTGCCACAACCAGCGCATACAGGCAGACGGCATCGATCAATTGGCCGGCATGGCCACGGCTGTGGCGGCCGATCAAGGGTGCCAGTGGCGCGCCGAGCGTGAACGGTTGGCGCATGTTATAGTATGCGAAGGCGAACATCAGGCCGACGAGGGTGGCGAATGCAAGCGGCAACACCGTGTTATGCAAAAAAACGGTTGATAGGGCAAAGGTGGCGGCCGCAGGGGTCTCCGGGGTGATCCCCCAACTGATTGGCGGGGTGTGAAAGTGATAGAGCGGCTCGATAGGCCCCCACAACAGGATGCCCACGCCAATGTTCACGCACACAACGATGGCGAACAGATTCCATTTCTTGAGGATCGGCTTGGCGTCTGGTCCGCCAATCATCACCCGCCCGAATGGCGAGGCAAACACCACGCAGCAGACGACCAGCATGACCAATGCCAGCAGGGAGGCGAGCCAGCCAAAGCCAGCCAGGGCGACGTCGTAGGCGGCGGAGAGCGTGTTGGCAAACTTCTCAGGGCTGGCAAAGTTGAGAATCACCGCCGGTAGCAGCAGCAGGCAGGGCGGCAGAAATACTAACAGCTTGATTTTTGGCATCGCTCTTTGGATTTGTTGGAAAACCTATGTCAGGCCAGGTCCCGCACATACTCGCGCCACCATCCGTCATGGCCCTTGCGCCAAGTTTCATCATCCTCGTGCAAGCGTGCCGCCACCGCCTTGGCACGGGTCGCAAGCTCCGGGTCGGCCGCTGCCTGATCGCGGCCGTTAGCCAAGATGCTTTGAACTTTTTGATGGGCCAGTTCATACCAATCCTCGTACGATTTGGTAGAGCGACCAGTGAAGTCGGAATAATGCATGGCCTCCTTCATGTGATCAAGCGTGTGGTCGTGGCCCATGTAGTTGGTGGACGGGCGGCCCTCCTGGCGAATGACCTCCAGCGCCAGTGTCTCGGCATTGATGGCGGTGGCCGCCTTGGCACTCTTGACTTGGCTGGCCAACTCATCCACCAGCACCAGATGCTCGAGGCTGAGCATGAGCGTCGAGTCCAACAATCCTGTATTGACCAGATTGGCACCTGCCATGATGCCCATTTGAAGGCCCCAGGCGGTTTCCACTGCGGCTCGCACGCCGGGACGCCGGGCGCTGGTGTTGCCGAACTGAACCCGCGACGGCAGCCCGTAGAAATCGGCCAGTTGCACGACGCAGCCGTTAAACATGACGGATTCGAGGCTGCCGAGAGAAATGTCGGCGCTGCGCAGGTCCATCACACCGGACACCGACCCGTAAATCGCTCGGGTTCCCGGCGCGATGAGTTGGGTGAGAATGATGCCGCTCATGACCTCGGCATTGTGTTGGGCGAGTGCCCCGGCCAGTGTCACCGGGCCTGTGCCACCGAGCATCACCTCCGGCGAAAACATCACATAACATTTGGCACCATGCGTTTGGAGACCCGCTATAATCTCCTCCACTTGGTCGGGATGATACTGCAGCGGACTGATCGGGTTGCACCAAATCAGCGGCGTGTCTTTGGCCAGCAAGGCTGCCGTGGCCTGCGGGCCGTGCACGATCGCATGACGCAGCACCTCCATTTTCTCTAGAGGCTTGAGCGTGAGCGGGCTGTGAATCCGCGGGTTGTCCTCCTGACCGTGCATGATGTTGGAGTGGATCGCAGCCGGCTTGCCACTGCTGCGAGCACAACTGCCCAAGCGCCGCCGCAGGTAGTCCAAGCAGATATCCACATTTTGATAGTCCGGGAAGCTGGCGGTGGCTGCGCGCTGGCTGGCGTTGATCGTGCAACAGCAGTCGTATTCCAAGCCCGGCAGGCTCTCGAGCATCAGGAACTTGTCGTCCGCGTCGGTCTCAGTTAGACTGCGTTCACCTTGCTGGTGGTCGTAGAGATAGTAGGGATTGCCGATGAGCCCTACGTGGGACTCGCCTTGCCGCAATCCTAACGAATCTGAAAACCCGAGTTTGGTGACGCAAATCTGCAAGGAATTGCGATCCGGCAGGCACTTCAGGCATTCGGCAAACAATTGCCTCGGGATGCGCACCCGGCCGCCATCAACCTGGCAGCCGTGGCTGGCAAAGATGGCAGCTGCCTTGGCGCTTTCTTGGAACCACACACCATGGCTCTCCAATATCTCAAGAGTCGCTTCGTGGATGCGCCCGAGGTCGTCGGCATTCATGACGTGCATTTGCATGGTTGGCTTGTTGAGTTCACTGAAGCAGGCCGGACAATTTCCACTGGCTGCTCGCCAATCAAATGGGACACCAGGGTCTAACGTCAATCCCAATCTGAAAGAGCGCGCCGCCGCCAACCCGTATCGTCCTGCCCCTGTGGGCTCCAGCCCGCATATCCATCCCCTCCATGAAAGCCCGCATCGCCCTGATCGCCCTCATCCCTTGGCTTGGCACACATCCGCTAGCTGCCGCCATCGCTAAACCTAACATTGTGTACATCCTCAGCGACGACCTCGGCTACGGCGACCTCGGCTGCTATGGTGCCAACAAGGTGCGAACCCCTAACATTGACCGCCTAGCCAGCCAGGGCTGCCGATTCACGGACGCCCATGCCACTGGTTCGGTATGTACGCCCACCCGTTATGCCCTGCTCACCGGCCGCTATGCATGGCGCCAGCCGGGCACCGGCATCGCCGCCGGAGACACGCCTGCGCTCATCAAACCGGGTACCACCACCTTGCCGTCGATGCTCAAGGCGGCGGGATATAAGACGGGATTGGTCGGCAAGTGGCACCTCGGCCTGGGCGAAGCGCCACACACCGATTACAATGGTGAGATCAAACCTGGACCGCTGGAGTTAGGGTTTGACTATGCGTTTTTCATTCCGGCCACGGGTGACCGGGTGCCCTGTGTTTTCGTGGAAAACCATCGGGTCGTTGGTTACGATCCGGCAGATCCTATCCACGTGAGTTATGGCAAGAAAATTGGCACGGATCCGACCGGAGCCGATCCTGGGGTGAAGTTGAAGATTCAAGGTGGGCCTGGCCACAAAGACACCGTGGTGAACGGGATTCCGCGGATCGGTTTCATGACGGGTGGCAAAGCCGCGCGTTGGGTGGACGAGGAGATCGCCGACACCCTGACGACGCAGGCCGTCAAGTTTATCGAAACCAATCAGGCCGGCCCGTTTTTCCTCTATCTGGCAACTCATGACATCCACGAGCCAATGGTCCCTGCCCAGCGGTTTCGCGGCACCAGCGGCTGCGGCTGGCGCGGCGATGTGATCCATCAACTCGACTGGTGTGTCGGCGAAGTCCTCGCCACTCTCGAGCGGCTCAAGCTGAGCGACAACACGTTGGTGATCTTCACCAGTGATAATGGCGGCGCTATCAAAGATACCTACGACGACGGCACCAACGCGCTGCACAGCTTGCAACCGCCTAACGGCCTCCTGCGCGGAGGCAAGGGCTCACTTTATGAAGGTGGCCATCGCGAGCCGTTCCTCGCCCGCTGGCCCGGCCACATCAAGCCCGGCACCACTTCGGGCTCTCTCATCGGCCATATCGACACGCTCGCCACCTTTGCCGCCCTCACCGGCCAATCACTCGATCCGGCGGACGCCCCGGATAGCTATAACGTGTTGCCCGCCCTGCTCGGAGAAACGAATGCCCCGCCGCCCCGCGACCATCTGGTCTTGCAGAATAACGGCCAAACGCCGCTGGCATTGCGCCAAGGCGACTGGGTCCTCATTGAAAAGGGCGGCAGTCCCCGATCCAGCGTAACTCAGATTCCCCCTCCAGCACCTCGTTGCGAGTTATACAATCTCGCCGCCGATCCCGCGCAAAAATCCGATCTAAGCACGCAGGAACCCGGTCGGGTCAAGGCGCTTGCCGCTCGCTTGCAAGACATCCGCAGCCAAGGCCACAGCCGCCCCTGAAGAGAAGCTATCGGTGACACGCAAATGACCATCCGCTATGGCGGACATCCCGTCCATCAATGTCTTTCATATCAGACACAAATCCGCCAGCGAGGCCTTGCCACAGACCCAAGACTCATGAGACAAATGGGTCTGTCACTCTGTGGGATTCGTTGGTGAAAGGGAAGAAGTCCTTAACTTGAAGCGCATGGGATTCACGATGATTCACCTGCGGCAAGCGCCGTCTTCGCATGATGCTCCGGCCATGCCGGAAAGCGCGTCCGCCAGTTCCGAGTCGGTTTTGAGGTTCATGAGGGAGGAAAGGGTCAGGCGGTTTTCTGAAATCAGATGCACGGCCTTCTTTACCAGCGGTTGGAACACCGGAGCCGCCAACCGAAACGACCACTCGTAATATCGGGCCGTCGCCCACAGGCAGGTCAGCCACGCCGCTCCCCCCTGCCACCAGCGACCGTCATCGGCCAGCACCACCACCTCGCGATCCGCGCCCATTTCCACCAGTCCGGGAAATCTCACGTTTGCTTCCTCGGAATCGTAGGCCAAGAATTCAACGCCCACCCGCTTCGGCTGCGCTTCGAGCCAGGCGCGGAACTTCGTGCACAGCCCGCAACGCGGATCGTAGAAGATGGTGAGCGTTTTCACGGACAAAGCAGAGTTAAGCTTCCTTTAAGAGGGTTCCGGCCGGCGGCAGCGGAGGCGGCGCTTGCTGCCACGTTGCCCGCTTCCGCAGCTTCGTGAAGACCAGCAGGTTGAAAAAGTGCATCCCGCCCAGCACAAGCAGCACAACCCCGAGCTTGCCACTGAGAGCTTCGAAAACCCCGCGCACTTCCTGCACTTCGTCCGCTAACTTCAGGTAAAGGGCCACAAAGCCGAAATTAATCAGATAGAAGCCCATCCTCAGCAACTGGTTCACGCTGTCCGCCAGGGCCTCGTTGCCGTGGAAACAATCCACCAGAAAAATCCGGCCGTTCCGAAATAGGGTGCGCGCCACCCAGACGGTGAGCGGCAGCGCGATGAGGAGATAGAGTCCGTAGGTTGTCACTGTGGCATTCATTTGTTTCGTTCTTTCTTTGTTTCTGTTTTTTGTTTTTGTTAATTCCGAGTTTTCAGTAAATTTTGAAAACTAGGGCGAAAAAAATTAGGTCAGCCGAGGAGCTTGCTCGCCAGTTGGACGGCGAATCCGTATTTCATCGAGGAGATCCGATCGGACATCTTCGACGCAAATCCGACGAATTCCTCAAGCGCCCGTATCTGATTGTTGAAAGCCTTGCCCTCCGGAGTTTCGATACCGCTGCTCTCCTCGGCGCACTTGGCGAGGAGAGCCAGCGCAGGCTCAATCTCGCGGCGCTTCCGCTCACGGGCGACAATGGTGAAAATCTGCCAGACGTCCTTCTCTGCCTCGAAATACTCACGCCGCTCGCCCTTTTTTACCACCGCCCGGATCAATCCCCAGGAGACTAGCTCCTTCAGATTGGTGTGGGCATTGCCACGGCTGATTTCCAACTCCTCCATCACGTCGTCGGTCGTCATCGGTTGTGGAGCGGTCATGAGCAGCGCGTGGATCTGCGCCATCGTCCGATTGATCCCCCACTGCGTGCCAAGAGCCCCCCACTGGGCGACGAATTCGTCCCGGGCGAGTTTGAGCTTTTCGGCTTGCGCGTTCACGGTTTTCATTTAATTCTGAAAAATCAATAAATCAAGAAAAATCTTTGAGATTCTCGATTTTCTTTTCCCGTGTGACGACGAAGACTCGTCTCGCGGGTTGGGTGAATGGCGGCGAGACACCCCATACTCTTGACTTAGTGGGACGCCACCTCTGCTAGTTCGGATGGGGCGGTGCGCGGCTTCACCCATCATCGTGGCCCCATGGAATAAACAACAGGTGCCCCCCGGAATTTTTGTCCTTGGAGGTATGCCAATCCACCATGTTCCACAGCAACGATACATGTGACTTATCGGGACTGGAATCCCAGCGCAGAAATGGAAAAATGTTGCGCCGCACTGTGGCTTGCTTGCCCTGGCCTTCCTGCTGGCGCTCATACATCCGCCACAGCAGACGGAAGCTCGACTCGCTCGGGTTGCGTTTATAGTCCCAAAGCAAGCCCCACAGAGCCTCATCCTTGACGGCTTGTCCATCGCCCTCACGCTCTTCCGAGCGCTGCCAGAGCGGAATGAGTGGGTCGAGGCGCCGCAGGGAGGTGTTGCAGGTGATGGCAGAATCCCGCAATGCCTGCTCCAGGCGCTTGCGATCTTGCGGGCGGGTACCGGTCGCCGCCAAGTCGGTGGCGGCGGGCAGGTTTTTCACGCCCAGAGTGGCGAGGGTGGCACGGACGTCTCGGGCCGATGGATAGGGTACGGCTCGGGACGTGTGGGATTTGGCGTCCAAAGGCAATTCGGCACGCCGGGTATTTTGGCTCCACTGCCATGGGATGTCCTGATCGGTCTTCCAACCGGCGCCTTGCGGGCACATCAACCAATGGCCGAGCCCGATCCATGCCTCATCCGCCGGACGCGTCCCTTGCGGCAATTGCTGGTGTGTCTGGCGCTCATGGTGAGTGAGCAAGGTGGATAGGGTGTCCGAGGTGACGACGCTGCCATGGGCCTGCGCCAACCACGACCAATTCGGCGCACCGGGCAGCGGCCGGGTTTGTTCTGTTCGGTAAACCAAGCGTCGCTGGGAAACGCGGGACGAACCCTCCGCAGCGTCCGTTTGGTGCATGTCACCAAGCGAACCGAACAGGAAATTAGAATCCTGATAGGTCGGGGTATGTTCTCCCCAGGCCATCAACGGCCAGAAATGCCAAGAGGATTTTTTGTCATTGGCACCATGCCAGTACAAACTGGAGACCTGCAGGTATCCATCCGCCGTGCCGCTCATGCCGGGGCCTTCCGCACCGCAGGCGAAGGGCCAGGCGCGCCATGTGGTCCCCTGCGCATTGGCTTGCACCTTACCCAAGCCGAAGAGCCCGTAATGCGCGTCGCCAATCCGGTTGTAGAGGCCAGCCACGTTGATGATGCGTTGCTGCGGATCACGGTAGTCCCAGTAAAGCGGGCCGAACAGGTTGATCAAATGGGTGTCGGCGGCGGGATTGCCCCCATAGCCAGCCAGAGGGGTGACCCAGCACGAAAAGCCATTGGCCGTGTTGGATTGCTGGTGCCACAAGGGAAACAACGTCCTCGAATGACCTTGGGCGGAATCGGATTGCCACCACAGCGGAAAACTCACGTGGGTCAGGTTTTCACCCTGCCGGTTGTGATAGGTCAACAGCGGCAAGGCCCACCATTCGCGGCCTTTGGCGGTGGTCTCCCCAAAAGCCATCAGGCCGAACATCGAACGCCACTTGGCGTAGCCGCTGGCAGAATCGGGGGCCTTGCCATAGAAAATCTCCCCTAGCCAGAGGGTGTGCCGATCCCAGTAGGCCACAGGCAGCACAAAGTTGGCTCCGTCTTCAAAGTGTAGCCATGGACCCGCCGCCCACCACGTCCGGCCTTTTGCAAACACCGGTAAAAATCCCTTTGAATCCTTGCTCCACCAACTGTTGAGCACCCAACAACTCTCCTTGTCCCAGTAGGCCACCGGAACCAGCGCCGTGCCCGGATCCTTCGACAAGGTGTCGCTTCGCACCAGCGGCCCGGCAAACCACCAGTCGCGCCCCTTGCCACCGATCGGCAGCAGGCCAAACGATTGCTTGTCCCACCACGACGTCAGCGCCCAGCCGTCGCCGTCCTTGGTGTTCCACGAGGATAACGGAAAAAGCACCGAGTAGTCTTCGTCCTGCTTGTTGATCAACGGACGAATCGCAAACCCGTGATCGTCCCAGTCACCGACGGGCCACAGCACCGAGTGCTTCTCACGGTTCGCATAGTAAAGCGGAAATAAATTGACCCGCTTATCCGTGAGTCGTTCGTTGCCTTCGCCAAATACCGACACCTCTAACATTCGGCGTGACGATGCGCAGCCAAGACCCGCTAGAACAAGAACCAACAAGCTGAGCCATACAAACAGACGCCGGAGGATATCCATAGAAATTCAGAGGGTTGAGAAAGCTCTTTCTCAACCCTCCAGACAATTTTGGCAAGCACCAAAACCATTCAATCAGCGGCGGCGGCGCAACAGAGCCAGCACACCGAGCCCACCCAATATCGCAGTGGATGTCTCGGGGATGGTCGTGTAGGTGATCGTTATCGCCCCGGAATCCACGCCGGCATACCCAAAGTTCACATCGCTGGCCGCAGAAGTCCGAATGTAACTCGCAATGACGTTCGACGTCACGTCAAACGCCATATTGCCCGATCCCATGAATTGGGCCAATGTCGGGCTGTCAGTTGCAGTAAAGTAACTAACACTGTAGCTGCGCGTCAGATCCGACGATAACGGTGAACCCGCCGGCACTATGACCCCGGGAGATCCCCCAACAAAATTATGCCCCGCGGTCCTCTGATAGGCCCCAACGTCAAACGGCGTGGTATCCAGACTGGCACTCGAAAATAGCGTCACCAAGGTCGGGCAATCTATCACGGTTTGCACCGAGGCGCTCAGCGACGTGAATGTGTTGCTTCCTGTGGAGGAACTCACCGTCGCGGTGATTGAGGGCGACTGCCCGCTCAACGGAGCGCTGTAGTTGACCGTAACACCGGTCAGAGTTTCCCCGGGATGCGCGCTGGGATCAAAAAATGCAAGCGACGCTTCCGAAAGCGAACCTTGGCTGCCGTTGAAGTTGAGCGTCGTGCCTATAACCGACTGGGATATCGCAACGTTCCAACTACCGACTGACGTGTACGTCGCTGCTGAGGCGACGCCCGCTAAAAGCCCGAGAAGGGCTAGACTGCATGTGATTTTCATGAGGTGTTTGTTACGTGATTCGTTTGTGCGTCAACCGTTAATGCATCTCGCATCAAACCAGTTTCTCTTCGCCCGATTGACCCGGACGCGGCGCAACCTATTTCAATAATTCACTGGATCAAGGGAAATTTTCAGAATAAATTTCACTTTCTTCCGAAATTTTTCAATTTCCTGCACTGCCGTGAATTGCGCGCATCATCCAAGATCACGGTGCAAGATTCCGGGCAGGTAGCATTGCAAAAAATACAATAGGTGGCACCCCGCTGCGGGGTGCCACCTTGATTGATTGGGGCGGATGTTTACGGCACCACCGTCAGGCGGCAGAATTTCTTCCCTGCTCCGCTCGGCAATGTGTAGATCACATGGCCCGGACTGCTGACCGTATCGACGTCGGCCTGGTTGGCAGTCGCCCAGTTGACGAGGTCGCTGGATACTTGTACCCCGAAGGATGCAACTGCATTCACGTGCGGCCAAGTCACCTTGCCGAGCACCACACCCGGATTGGTAGCGATATCGTTCTTGCCCATGAAGTAGGCAATGCCATTTTGTACACCGTCATGGTTGAAGTCCAGGTTGGCGGCCTGCGCGCCGGCGTGAAGTGTGGCCCAATCGGAGTAACCGGATGTGGCCGACGCTGCATCGAAATGGTTCAGGATTTCCTGCTGGGTCAGCGTGTGACTGTAAAACGCCAAGTTACCTGCGGAACCTGTCCACTGGAAGGCACCGTCCGAGCGCATCGCAACTGCCATCGGATCGGTAGTGGCATTCCCTGCATAGGTAACCCCGTTAGCTGTCGCCGCAAGGACACCATCCGTGTAGAAGTTGGCAGTTTGCGTCACATCATCATAAGTCAGGACGAGATGATACCATCTAACCGTATCGGTAGCCGCTTGCAAATTGGCTGTGAAGGCGGTCCCATGATTTCCATCATACAAACGGGCGGAGAATTTTCCGGCATCGACACCATCATAAATCAGCCAGCCCTGGCGAGCACTGGCTGCCTTCATGTTAGAAGCGATGCAAGTCCCTGACCCGAGCGCATTCGGCTTGGCCCACAGTTCCACGCTGAAGGCGGTGCTAGGAGATAATGCCGCCCCATTAGGAATTCGGGTGGCCGCTCCACCGCTAAAGCCAACAGCATTTCCGCCCTTCGGGCCGGTCACACCATAGACCACACCCGAACCGGGATAGGTGCCATTGTTTGCATTGGTCACGTCGTAGGCCACCAAGCCATCGCTCTCATTCAGAGGCCAGTAGGACAACGGGCCGGAGGCCAAGACTGCCGAGTCATATGCCGAACCCGCTGTGGCCACCAACGTCAATGTCGTGCTAGTATTGTCCGGAGCTGCAGTGAGCAGGATGCCGTCGCCCGCATAGCTGTAGGTAATGGTATGGGAACCAAGCGGAATCGACGTGATGGGCAAGGAGAGCGAGAATGCCCCCAAACTGCCGCTAATAGTGGCAGTTTGGCTTACTCCAAGGATTGTGATCTGGACGGATCCACCTGAGGCCGGATAGCCCGAACCGCCGTTACTCACCGTGCCGCTCAATGCGATCGTGGAAGCCCCGACGACGCGGGTTGAACTCGGCGTCACATGGCTGATGACAGCCGGACCGCTCACCGTCAGCGCCGTACTGGTATTGTCCGGGGCCGAGGCAAGTGTGATCCAGTTGCCCGCATACCTATAAGTAATAGGGTAAATGTTCCCACCCACCAGCGAGGCTGTTGGAAATTCGACCGAGAATGAGCCCCCGCCACCGAGCGGGGTGTATTCGGTCACCCCATTGATCGTGACGGAGACGGCTTCACCCTGGTTCGGATAGATCGAGTAGCTGGAATCACACACCGTGCCGCTCAAAGTCACTGTGGGACTGCTGGAGGAAATGGTTTGGCTCGGTGTCACGCCGCTGATGACGGCCTCGGGAATCGCAACCCCCATGTCGTGAAGGGCGTAGCCATTGAAGACAATTTCGCTGTCTGTTGGGTAACTGCCGGCTTGTCTGGTGACCACCGCATTGGCCACTGTGTCGGTGGCCACCCACGTGAATGCAAAAACTCTGGCGGAGGCGGAATTGGGGGCAAGCGCCACGGATGGGCTGCCTTCCACCGAGATGTTGCCGCCCCGCGGACTCGTCGTGATCCATTGCAGGCGATAGATGTGGCCGGGGGTAAGCCCGGGAATGTCCAAATGTGAGGCATTCGCCGAACTCCAGATGTATTCGCGCATCAATTTTCCATAATCCGTTGCATCGGTTAGCGCAGAGGCCGCCCCTGAACTGTTGCTGTCTGTGTTCGTGCTCTGGCCACCGCCGCCCCACGCACCGTTGCTATAACCGGTCATGTGTGCCGTCGATACGCCAAACAATAAACCGTTAGGGAGAGTGAGTGCAGTTATGCCAGTTGGGCCGACGTGATTGGCTTCCACCAAGGAGCCGTCATTGACGATTTCCCTGCCATCTCCGGTGGTATCCGTCACATCCAAGACAGTGATGGCTGTGCCAAGTGGCGAGACGTACTTGATGGCGATGGCGTAGTCGGTGGTGATCAAGCCATCCGACGAGGTAACCATGCAATGCACTGGCAACCCCGTGCAATTCAGCGAGCTAACGCCAGCTTCAAACGGGCTGCCGTTGACCGTACACGTCGCTCCATCGGACAGAGTGAAGCTGGGGACGAGGGCCGACAGATCCGTACCAATCGGCGCGTCAATGACAACCACGCGTCTCGCCTGGTCAATCGCCACCGGAGCGCCGGTGACCACGAAGCTGCGAATCACTGCCTGGGGCGATGTGTCAGGATAGGTCGTGAGCAAGCCGTACTTGCCAGCGAGATAGGCGCCCATGGCGGCCTCATCTGCTGCAGACAAGGTGGTTTCGAAGCCGATCATCTCGGCGATGTCCATTTCGGCGCCGCTTAATGTCTCGGTCCGGCCAATATTGTAATAGGGATAGGCTGCCAGGTTTGCTGCGCTCGCGCCAGTATTTGCAACAATCTTGAGAAGCATGTAATCGGTGATAGGCGCTAGCTCGAAGCCGCCACGGGGCATGCTGCCGCGACTGCTGGAGACCGAGCTGCCATTCCTAGAAACCGCGGAGGGGAGTTGGTCATCCCAGAATCCTGAGTAGCCGCTGTAAAAATTGTGACTCGATGCCCGGACGCTGAGGAATTCTCCAGATCTTCGGCCGAGGAATGATCCGGAGCCGACCCAAGTGGGGTTCGGAGACCGCACGACGACGTATTGCTCTTTAACAAACATGCCACCGGCACAATCGAACCAGTCGTCAGTGCCCCTGAAATGAACACCTTTCTTTGGCGCTTCACCAGAGTTGTATTTGATGTCGCCGTAAGCCAGCACCGGGGCACCGCTGGTGCGGGTCGCCGTATGTCCGTTTCCGGACAAGTCATTCCATGTGTTTACTTGGGCACCATCCGCCAGAGCGATGGTGGATGCATCATACCAACAGACCATTCCGTTCGACACAGGTGGGGCACCCACCTGAATCGTCAAGCTGGCGCTAACCATCGCAAAAATATAGTTGGCAGCACTCAGGCCACCTACGGCGCAGGAAATATTGTAACTTCCAACCGGCGACGAGCTGTCTGCGGAACAGGCGAGATCGGCGGTACCCGAAACACCCGAGGTTCCGAGGTTTTCACCATTCTGATAGCCGCTGATCTTGTAGGACAACGTCGGATTGTCGATGCCGGGAATGCGGATCTTGCTGTCTGCCATCACCGTCAGAAGTGCCGGCACCACATCCTGCTCCAGGGTGGCTGCCACGCTGGTAACATATACACCGTACCCGGAATATTCCGCAGTGATCGGATGGATGCCGACTCCAAGCAGGCTGCTGCTGATGCTCGCCGTGCCTGTGGCGACATTGACCGGAACCGGGCTGCCCAAAGGACTGCTGTTGTCATAGAACTGCACCGCGCCACCCGCGGGCGACGGCGAAATCGTGGCGCTAATCGTCACTGTCTGACCATACGTCGAGGGACTGGCGGAAGAGCCCAGCACAATCGATGTGCTGACGGGATCGGCCACCACAAACATGTTAGTCGTGGAGGTGGCTGTGGCCGGAGCGCCCGCGCTATCGGTGACGGAGACGTAGGCATCGTACGTTTGGTTAGATAGAGTGCCTAGATTCTCGGTAAATACCGGGCCGCTGCCGACCTGTGTGCTGCCCATCTGGGCATAAGCGCCCGCCCCGGTCTTCATATAGAACGAGACGTTGTAGGGGGCCGTTCCGCTGACAACCGTTGTGCTGGCGGTCACGCCGCTGCCGGTCGGAAACTCCTCATTATTAAACGGGCTCGTGAGCTTTACGGTTAAATTCGGGGGGGGATAAACCGTAGTTAGGCTGTACTTCACCGTCAGGTATCCGCCGACCCGATTCAACTCGTCGCCCGTTAGAATTCTATTGTAAACCAGCACTTCAGAGATATCGCAATCGGAGAGTTCATTGCCGTTGCCGTAGCCGTTCAATTCAAGATTATTAGGGCCTTGAGTGCCATTTTGATTTGCCGCCAGTTGGGTGCCTTCGGCCCAAATTGTGGAGTTTTGTCCACTTCCCGGAATGGTGGCCACATACAAATGCGGGCTGGTATCAGGGGTTGAGCCGTTGCCATCCCCATAAACCCATCCTTCAAAATAGAAGCGGTTTCGCTGGCCGCCGTGGTATCCCATCAGCCAGTTATTGCTAGACCCGCCGAGCACCCGGCCGTTGCTACCTCCGGTCTCACGCGAGACATAAAGAATGGTGCATGGAGCCGTGTGATTCACTCCGTCATTCATCCATGCGGAGTTATTGAAATGCACGGTCGGGATACCGCCGATCCCGGAAGCCACCAGCGTCGGAGTGCCACCTCTGACCGTGGCCATGGCGGAACTGCCTTGCAGGTCCCGCCATTCGCTCACAGTGCTGCCGCTGAGTGTCATTGTGCCGGGTTCACTCGCATCCAGATGCAGGGTGAGCCCATTCGTCAAAGGTGCCTCGGCCTGGGCTCGTCCAGCTGTTAGTCCAGCTGCAACCGCTAAGGCGAGGGCGACGTGCTTGAGGATATCTCTGGTTCGGTAGTCTCGATTTTGGATTCTCATGGTCTATCGTGGTATGTTATTCTCAGATTGCCGACGACGTCGCAACAGCACGTCGTAAACCGGCACAGCGCACGGAAAAGAATGATTAGCAGTGCCATTGCTGACACTGATTCCCAATCCGAGCGTTTCACAAAAGATATATTTCGTGGAACCGGTCAAGATTAATCGATTGAAAAATGATATTATTATTATCTTGCATATCGACTGGGAGATGTGGCGGATAATTTTTTGTCCCGTCTCCTGCAACTTCTGCGTGCTCACGCCTTGCCGCTTTAGAGAGGCAATCGCGGAGGGTGCCGTGGAAGTCGGTGCTGAAGCCGGGCAGGCGGCGGCTCATGGCATCGCCTCGCCCCCCGGCCATCGCGGAGCGACCTGCAAAATTCCTCCCGTCGGTCCCATGTTGGATGGCAGGGAGTGTATGCCGAAGGAGGACTGGCGAAATTTTGGCTCTGACAGGGGACCCTTGCACCTGTCGCGTGCAAATTTCACACCAATGGCGCAAGGTACTGAAATAGTCCTCCGGCCTCGAACTTGCCGCGTGACACGTTCCCGCCATCGTGCTAGGCCATTCCCAGCCTTCCTTGCCAAACTTGGTTTTCGGGATACCCCACCCTTCCGATCCGACCAAGGGCGGTAGCGTCGCGAGGGACCTCACTCCAAAACGTTGGGCAAGAAAATGAAACGCTTCGCCAAGGTCATATGCTTTTCTTTGCTAATCGGCTGGTTGGCAACACTTGGAGTCTTTCATGAACGACATGTTGTGTGCTCATCTTTGATCAATGGTGAATCTCCATCAAACCGATTAGGGAGAGGAAATTCAAGGATCGATCTGCAAACATGGGTTGCTGAGATTCACCATCAGCTACATGGCATTCCGTTCATATTCTCGTTCTCCACAGATCGCCCTCCATACACATTAAGTTTTTGCTTTACAGCGAGGGATGTTGACCCGGTCAAAGCGATTATTGTCGAGCATATTCAGATTACCTACGCGGATGGAACAGGCGAGAGGGTGACCATTCCGGCCAATCGCACTCGAAATGAGTTTAGTCCCGACACCGACACATGGAAGCCTGAGGGTGAACCAGTTCTTCTGCATGCCGCCTTCCAGTGTCCCGACGCGCTTGCCAAACGCCAGAGCTTCAGAGTATCGGTTCATGGATTCCTTGAATCCGAGACGGAGACGGAACCCTATTCAGAGGCCGTTGACGTCAGAATCGAAGACAAGAGCTATTTATACATCGGATGGTTCGCCCTTTACATGAAGTTTCTATGCGAATAGAACAACCCAGCGCCGCCACATCACCCCCACACCAAGCCCGTCCGGTCTCTTTGATCCGACGGGCTTTTTCGTTTTGTTTTCCATATCCATGCACCTGTGTATTTGTGCAGCCTCGGTGCGACTCTATCCTCGAGACGGCTTGTGCTTCTTGCGAACCCGGCACCTCTCCCGGTTGAGCCAAAGCAGCGTGGCGAGCTCCGCCCAATCCCGCTGCACTCCAGGCAGTGGCGGCTCGTGCAATACTATCAATTTCGCAGGAGGATAGGCATCCTGGCTGTCGTTTCAAGCGCAGACAGGCAGGAAGCGCTGTCCTCCATCACGGGCAAGATGCCTATTTTCCGCTCAGAGAGCGCTAAATTGGCAGTGTTGGGCGGCTCGTGAGCGGCGGAGGGTCCGGGGCGTGGTTTGCTAGAATCCGACATCCTCGCCCTTGGGCAGCAAGCTGATGAGGTAAGCCACCAGATCGTCAGTTTCGGCATCGCCGATGATGCCACCCCAAGCGGGCATGTAGAGTGGTGGAGGCGGCAGTTTGGGATCCATGGCAGTGATTTCGCGCTGGCCTTTGACGATACGGGCTTTGAGTTCCTCTTTGGTATAGCCGTCACCGACGTGCAGCAAATCAGGGACCTATTGGGCGGTTTTGGAATTGGGGTTGGGCACTCCGCCTTTGGCATCCTGGCCATGACAGCCGGCGCAGCCATATTTGCGGAACACCTCGTGGCCGCGCTCAACGGGATTCATCAGAGAAGGCAAGCTTAGCGCCACTTTGTGTTCGTGCAGGCCCATCACAAAATCCGTTAGGGCGCGAATTTCCGATTCATTGAAGCCAAAGCGCGGCATCACTGAATTGGGGGTGACGCTCTGTGGGTCGCGGAAATGTTGGATAATCCAGTCGGGCTTGCGGCGGAGGCCGACGTCGTCCAAAGCCGGGCCGATCGCGCCGCCTTTGCCATTGACCGAGTGGCAACTGATGCAACCTTTTTGTTGGAAGAGGCGTTGGCCAGCAGAAGCGCTGGGAATGACCTTCATGGAGGCATAGTAGCCCGGTGCGCTTTCGCCGGTCTGGCTGAGCATAAAGAGTGTGATCGCCTCAAGATCCTTTTCGGCGAGTTTCTGTGGCGGCATGCCCGAACCGGGAGTGACGCTGGCTGGCGCAAGGAAATGTTTTTTCAACCAATCAGCCGAACGCCGGGCACCCACCTTGTCGAGCTCCGGGCCGAGGATGCCACCGCTGCCGCCGAGTTTGTGGCAACCGCGGCAACCAACCGTCTCAAACACCTGCTGCCCGAGCGCCAATTTGGGCGCAGCGGGATTGTCGCTTGCCTCATGACACTTGCCGCAGGACGCCTCAATATATGCCATGGGTAACATCGGCTCGTCCCAGTGTTCGACGTTGCCATGAGCATCAGCCAATGTGGTGGCGCGGCCTTGTCCGCGATGGCAAACAGTGCAGCCGAATTTTTCAAAGGGATGCTGGCTGTGATGAGGGTGATAGGCCAGTGGCTGCGGATAGCCGCCATACGTGGGATCTTCCACCGCCAGATGGCAGCTGGTG
>CAIKHZ010000052.1 GCA_903827375.1 Akkermansiaceae bacterium | reverse complement strand
GCTGCGGGTGCGGACGGCTGGATTGAAGGCCTGAGTGCCGGTGACGCGGGCAAGCTCGCTGAACTGGGCAGTGATGCCTTCCTGGGTATTTATCGTGTTGAGGCGATCGACGGCATCGTCGCGGGCGAGCCCGGTGATTTTCCACTCCTTGACGAAACCGATTTTTGCTTGGCCGGGAGCGGTGTCTGCACGCACGATATGGGTGAAACTCTTGACCAACACGCCGCAGTGCTCGGGAAACAGGCGGCTGAGCAGTTCCATAGAGGTCCAGGCTTTGGAGCGGTCCTCCAACAGGTTGTCCCAGTGCTCACTCTTTTGGCGTTCGGTGGTCAGATTGTTGAGCCGACTTTTGATGACGTTGGCCTGGCCCGGATCGAAGGTCCAAGCATCGCTGCGTACGATATTGACAATGCCGAGCGCGCACCACGCCAGCACCAACACAGTGAGCACAGCGAGGCCCAGTCGGCCCAGTCTGAGACCGCGCAATAGTTGCATCTCCGCTCGGGTTGGATAGATTTCGCCAATCTCCTTGGGGGTTGGCAGAAAATCCTGAAGTGCCCATTTCTCGTCGCGCAGAATGCCGAAACTCAGGCTGCCGGCCCCCTCCCCCTTGGGCACCGGGGTAGCGGCAATGACCGGTTCGGGGCACCAGGCCGGGACACCGTCCGGGGGCGGGGGCGAGATGATGGTCACCTGGCTAAGCGGGAAGGCACTGCATAGGTCGCGGTGCAGGTCGGGATCAAGATCGAGGCCGAGGGACAGGATGAAGAGGTCCGGATCGGTCAACTCCAATGATGCATAAGTGGTCGTCAGGGCGTGACGCAGATTGGGGGCCTGACGCAAGTGGCGGTGTTGGAGCGTTCGAATGAGCAGTAAATCCGCGTGATCGTTGAAAAACGCCAAGGCGCTAAACCACGGGTATTGGAGGATGGCTACGGCGGATTTGCCGGGCACAAACGGCGCGCATTGGGCCAAGCCCATGATCGCGACGAGCGGCGCGCTGAGAGCATGAGTGATGATCGGAAAATTATTAGACTCTCCGGTTTGGCGCAGGGTGGTCAGGAATGAGGCGTATTTACGGGTGATGGTGATGGTGGTGCCGATCACACCGCTGCCTTGGGCGGGATAAGGGAGGACGCGCCACGAATTTTGCTCAGGCGAGATTGACGCGTCGTCGAGAATAGTGGCCGGTTTTTGCACGGCGGCCTCACGGAGGTCCGGGAGGGCGGCGGGGTTATCGAGAGCCGGTTTTAGTTCGGCGGTGGCGAATTCATCGGCGAGGTAAAAAATGACGCCGAGTGCTGAGGATTTGAAGGCGCGAGCTTGCTTGAGAAACTCAGCTGCGCAAGCTTCCATCTTTGTTGGATCCCTCAATTCAGCTTCAATGATGGCCGGTCCTTTCGACCATAGCGCCTTGCGTCGCTCGAAGAAGAAGGTTGATACGGAGGGGCCATCCACCCGAATGTGCAGTTGTAGATCCAAGTCGAGGGCCGCCTGATACCAGGCTGGGTTACTCGCCCGGGTGCTGTGGCTCAGAACCATGCGTGCCTGCTGGTAACGCTCCAGGGCATTGAGGGATGCCGGATGTCCGAGTGTGGCCAAGGAATTGAGAGGTTTGAGAAAGTGAAACGGCCCACCCACCATGGGCAGGCGGGCCGTTCATGTGGCTCCTTACTGGAGATTGGGAGGAATGATTACCATTGCGTGAGATCACCATCAGGCTTGTGGTCAGTGGCACTTACCTTACATGCTAGACAGACACTTGAGCCGCCTGCATCGCCATCTACAGCGGCATTTGCAGCGGTAAGTGTGTATGAAGATGCATAGGTCTTGGTAGAGTCGCCAGGGCAGATGGGTTGTTTAAGGAAGGCATCGGTACCGGAAAAAAGTATATCTGCTGTGACGTCTGAAGCCACCTTGTCAGTGTGAACATTCAAGTAGCCCCGAACCGCTTGCTGAGTGTTGCGGATGTTGAGGATGCAGCCGGCGCGATCCGAGCCTTTCTTCCAAGCGCGGGCGCCGATGAAGAGGATCGATATGAGGGAGAGCAAGACGAGGATGACGACCGTCAGTTCGAGGAGGGTCATGCCGGTCTTGCGCTTGATGGATGGCATTTGTGTTAGTTTCATAACTGTCTTTGTGTTTGTTGTGTTGTGTTTTGCTTTTGTTCTCTCTGTTTTGTCTGCGTGGACGGTCTGGCGCCGCGGAAGATTGTTAGATTCTCCCGCTTGGCCCGGCAGTCTCGGAAATGGTTGTTTTGAGGGGCTTTGCCCGTCGTTGGGTTGAGCTAGAGAAGGGTTGAAGATGGGGCTTTGGAAGGGTAGCGACGTCACAGGCCGCCGCTACATGGCGTCATCATCATTGCGGTTCATTTTGGCATTGGAGAAGGTTTCATGGGTGATGAGGCCGCGGTTGAGGAGGCGGCGCAGATGGGTATCCCACTCGATGTTGCCACAACGGCGGATGACATCTTCGAGCGAGCGGGCACCACCGTCGTAGTTGGCGATGGCACTGGAGATGGCATCGTCGTTGTTGTGTAGAAACTCGTAAGTGAGGACCCGGTGCTGGATGCCTGCGAGGAGGCCTTGTGAGTGGATGAAGATGAGAATTTCCGCGAGGCGGCTGAGGACGGCGGCGTGGTTTTCCTTGGGATAGAGTTCGAGGATACGACCGATGGTCTTGACGGCACCGGTGGTATGGAGCGTGGACAAAACGAGGTGGCCGGTTTGGGCCGCCTCCATGCATGTTTCCATCGCTTCGCGGTCGCGGATTTCCCCGAGCAGAATGACGTGGGGGGCTTTGCGCAGCACGTCCTTGAGACCCTGGCGATAAGAATGGACATCACGTCCGACTTCCTGCTGGGTAACGATGCTCGGTGAGGGGATGCGGCGACCGGGGTATAGCGGGTCGTCCATGGCATCAGGATACTGGTACTCGATGGGATCCTCGACGGTGACGATATGCTTTGGATGGTGGCGACGAAGCCAGTCGATGAGAGAGGCCAAGGTGGTGGACTTGCCCGAACCGGTGGAGCCGGTGACGAGGCAGAGGCCGGCCCGCTTGAGCACGCAGTGGCGGAGTGTGGAAGTGGTATCGGGATCGATGCCGAGGGCTTCGAGTTCCGGGATGGAGTCGCTGAGGATTCGGCAGGTGATGCCAAGGCCCGACGAGCTAAGATGGGCTTGGATGCGCAGGCGTCCGGAGCGTTGGCCATTCGCACCTATCGGAACCCCCTCACAGGAAAAGTCGGCTACCCGACTCTTGGCGAAATCGGCGATGGCCAAACTGATTTTCTCATCGACGCGTTGGTTGAGCGAGTGATCCGTGCCGAAGCCGTGGCTGGAGCTTTCTCGGTTGGCGATGAGTTCTTTGAGAATTTCATCCAAGTGAGTGGAGGAGAGTATCCCGAGATGGTCGAGTTTTTCCATACCTTTGTTAGTATGGATATAGACCGGGCGCCCGGTCCGCATCTGGATGTCTGAAACCGATAGTTCGCGGCAGACGCGAAAGATGATGCCTAGCAGATCACAGCCCCTCAAGCCCGCCGCAAAGTATGCCAATCCTGCCGCCGTGAGGCGGCTCGGCAACGGAGGAGGTTCGAGAGTGGAGTCGGCAAAGATGGACATGGGGACAATGGGTGATGAGTTATGAGGAAGACGAAAGGAGACTGCTGCGCTCCAAGACAGAGGACAGGAGACAAGAGATCTGGGGCCTGAGATAAGTGTGGAGAACAGGCTCTTTATCTTTTCTTCTGTCTTCTATTTTGGAGTCTTTGTTCCTGCCTGAGGCTTCAAGGCGGAGGATGATTTGCTCGGCGGCATCGCGGATTTTGCCGATGAATTGGCGGCGCTCTTGGCACTCGTCAATGCGCATGGACGAGAGCAACTCCCACTGTCGCGATTGCGTCCACTCTTGGGCCATGTCGGTGTAGCGGGCGAGGCAATGGTCGAGGACGAGCAGGCACTGGCGCATCTGGCCAACGGTGTACTTGGGAGTTGCGTGGTGCTGATCGCTGAACATCAGGTCAAGAATGTTAGTGGTGGCGGCGGCGGCGGTGAGGGCCGGGCGCGGATCATGGTCCTGACTAAGACAGTATTGAATGGTGTCTTCAGCCAGTTTTGCTGCGGTAGGGGTCAGTTCCGGGTGGGTTCCAATGGTTGGCTCGGTAAGGAAGAAATGCAGGGCGTTGTAGTTGCCGTAATGTAAATATTCGGTGCCCCTCTGGGTCAGGGCTCAGGGGGCGAGGATGGCGCGGAAGTTCTTTTGGAGAGGGTAAACCAGGACGCTCTTGAGGGGGAGGACTCGCCGGTGGTTCTTTTCGAGTTTTCCGCGGCCCTGGGT
>CAIKHZ010000051.1 GCA_903827375.1 Akkermansiaceae bacterium | reverse complement strand
CTTCCGACCCGCACGTCGGTGGTTTCCGTGCTGGAAAAAAACAATGCGCCATCCACCACGGCGTCGGCCACCCGCCATGCCATGGCCGCCGCACCGCTGGCCGGCAGGAACCCGCTCCATAGGTCGCCAGATGGTTCCGGCACCACCGGCAGGCTGCGGTTGAATTCCACCCCCTTGCCCAAACCCTCGAGCTGGAGCGGCACCATCACTCCGGCGGGCAACCTGAAATTGAGCATCCGCCAATCGCCCTTGCGGGTCACCGGCACGTCGAAATCCACCGCCACTGGCAACTCACCGGCATGCTCTGCCACCAAATCATACACATAACTGTCCTTGACCGGCCGCAGCACGACATGCCAACCGTCGCCGGCCACCCCGCCCGCCAATGCCACGCCGTCAAACAATTCGAGTGCCGAGCCATCCGCCGCCGAGCGTGCCTGGCCGGTCAGGTGAAACGACACACTGTTGCCGTCCTCCGCCGGCTTGCCAGTCAAACGCACATCGATCAATTCAAGTCCGCGTGCGCCAGAGCCACCCGGTGCCACCTGCACCTCCACCGCCGCCGCGCCCGATCCGACGAATTTGTGAGCGTCGGCTGGTTCCACGGGACGCAGGCCATCCGCTTTGGTCACCTGCAGCGCCACACCCGGATCCGCCGTGATGGCCAAATCAAGCGCCAGACTGGTGGCCGTGCCCGGCGTCGGCAACACCAACGTCGCCGCCCCGCCACCGCCACCGGCAAAAACAAAGCGTGTCTTCACCAACACTTTCAACTCCGCCGGCAATTTCGCATCTTTGGCCTCGGGCAGTGCCGGGCGCAAATCCAGAAAGCGTGCTCCGCCGGCATCCACCCGCAGCGACCAATCGCGCAAGCCTTCACCAGTGACCGCCGTCACCTCCCCCACCCCGCTCAATCCTAACGACAGCACCTCGGGCCGCCCCTGGAGCACTCGGAAAGCCAGTTGCTGGTCACTGGTCACATCCGCCAATCCAACCCGCGCCGTCACCGCCGCACTGGCCGCAAAAAATAGCGGTGCCTCCTTGACGGCCGGCTGCCAGGGCATCAGCACCAGTGGCTCCTTCACTTCCTGGCAAAATCCGAGCGGGGCGAGTAACAGTGTTAGATATAGGATCGTTTTCATATAGAATGGTACCTGGTGAATATTCGTTGAAGTGCGTTGCGGCGGTCTGTGACCGACGGCATCAATGGCGAGCCATTCGCACGGCGCCCACAGAGCGCCGCTACAGTTCGTCCGGCCTGCAGCGAAACTGACAAACCTTCCATCCGCTGCAATTTCCTGCTCATCCAATCCAACAATTCGCATGCCGCCTCATACTTGGATTTCGCATTGCGATAGACCGGACGTCCCTGTTGCGCGTCCAATCCAGAAAGCCGGACAGACGCAGCCGCCTTCATTTCCTCAAGCCTGCGAATGAGTTCTTCAACCTCCTCATTCAAGCTCTGCGTCATCGCGGCCAGTCGCTCATTCACCCGCCTGCGCTCCACTCTATTCGGAGCCACGATATGGCGAGCTGCCAACCACTCCGGATACCACGCCGCCACCGAATTGTCCGGTACGACGACCTCAGCCGCATGCCGAACCAATGCCTCGCCCTCCAAATAGCGCAGCCCGTTGATCGCCCGCTCGATCTCGATCAAATCCCGGTCCGCTCTGGAAACAACCTCCTCCTGGCGGTCATCCCCCACCTCCGCAGTGCCGTCTTCGCCTTGATAGGTCACCCCCTTGGCCCGGATGATGTTATCGAGGATTTTCTGGCTCTCTGCCACCACCTCTTCCTGTTCGCGCAGGGCCCGGCGCAATTCCTGAATTTGCGCAACCTCACCCGCCCCGCGAGCATGGCTGACTCGCACCGGCTTCGGCAGCCGGCAGAACCAGCCCTGCCTCAGTGCGATGCCCGTCACCAGGAAGCCTGCCACCAACACTGCTCCCGGGACCAGCCTATGTATCATCCGTGTCATTCGCGGTTTCCATTTCTGTAGCCAGGCTGAATGTCATCTGCTTTCTATCAGACCAATAACAAATGAATAGTAAATATCCCATAGCCTATAACTTATCCACCATTTCCAACATTTCCGCCACCCGACGACTGTTAGAATAGAACTGTTTCACGGTGGCGCGCGGGGCAACGAATTGCTTGAAATCGATCGCCTCGGCTAAGGGTCCGCCGCGGAGTTTTTCGGCGGCCAGTAGCGACAGCCCTGCGAGTTGCAGCGAAGGTGTGGCGCGATCAAATGCCGGTGCTTCGGCATCGTAAGGGATCGTCCACGTGCGTTCGACCATGCGGCCGCTGGCGGCATCGCGGAAGCGCAGGCTTGCCTCGCCGAGTTCTCCGCTGCCCTCGGCGAGCGGCTCCACCTGATAGAGCGCGACCCCGGCCTCTTCGGCGGCGAGTTCGGCGGCGTCCACCGCGTCGTTGCGAAAGTCTTCGGTCTTGAGCCGGTGTTCCTCAAAGCCTAGCAATTTGTAGCGACCGACCCGCTGCGGGTTGAAGCGCACCTGGACCTTGACGTTTTCGGCGGCCGGCCGGAACGCCCCGGCCAGTTGCCGCGCAAAGCTGCTTCCTGCATCCGTCTCGGCCCCCACCACACAGTAGCGACCGTTGCCATGACGTGCGAGTTCTGCTAACAATTGGTCGTTGAGGTTGGTGGTGCCGATCCCGGCGATATCAAAGGCCAGGCCTTTCTGGCGCATCGCGGTCACCTTGTCGGCGAGCCGCGACGGGTCGGCGTCGCCGAGGTTGGCCGCGCCGTCGGTGAACAACACGATCCGGTTCTGGGCTCCGGCCGTCTGGTGGCGAAGCGCCATCTGCTCACCCAATTTCATCGCCTCTTCCAAATTGGTGCCGCCCTCGCTGGCCGCCTGGTTGACCAACTCACTGAGTCTTGCGCCTTGGTCGCCAGCGAGCCCGTCCGCTAACAATCTCGGACTGCGCGAAAAACCGATCACCGTCACCAAATCGTTCTTGGTTAGCAGCCCGGCCAGTTGCTTCAAGGCCAGTGCCATCGCCGCACGGCGGTCGTCTCGGGCCATCGAGCCGCTTTGATCGACTAGCAAGGTGAGGCGCAGCGGTTGGGCGGCGCTGCGTCCGGCAGCGCCGGTGCGCACTGCCACCCTAACCAAGTTTCGACCGGGAATGACTGGGTGGGCCGCCTGCTCGACGCGGCCGGCCACCGCCTCGTTAGGGCCGGGTGCCGGGTCGCCGTAATCCACCGCATTGTAAAACTGTTCGACCTTGATCGATGACGGCTCCGGCCGTTCGCCACGCGCCATAGACGCTTGGGTCATCTTGAACGAGATATCGCTGATGCTCAGAGAGAACGTCGAGTAGGGAACATCAGCGGCAGTGGCTTCCGACGCGACGTCGGCCACCACTTTTTGGCGTGCCGCTTCATTGTGAGGGTTCCACTCGACGGCCTTGCCGAGCCATTCCTTGGCCTCGTCATTCTTGCCGTCCTTGATGGCATCGTTGGCCAGGGCGACCGCCACATCGCCGAGGGAATTGCGCAGAAACTCGCGCCGCTCCTTGGTGGCCGGGCCATCGGGCAGCAACTCGAGGCCCTTCGCATAGTGATCATACGCCTGTTGGTAGTTGTTCTTGGCATAGGCATCCCGGGCTTCGACAAGATATCTATCGGAATCCACCTGCGCCGTTTGGAGACGGCTCTTTTTAAGCCGAACAAGGTCGGACAAATCAGCCGACTTTTGCCCATCGGCGGATATCTTATCCTGGCGGGGTATAACCGGCTTGAGTATTCCGTTAGTGACGGTTGCATCACCGGCCTGGGCTTGTTTCTCGGCAAAGGCCAATTCCTTACCCGCCACTTCCGCATCATGAATGGCGGGCAACATTGCTGCGGGCTCCGCTGCTGCGGGCGGCGTTGCTTCAGCCTTCCCCTTGCCGTCAAACTCACGGATGATCTCAGAGGTGGATTTTGCCTCCGCAGTCTTGCCTGGCGCTTCGTCTTGTTCTTCAGCCAGCGCCTGCCCTTGCTGGCCCATATCCACATCGTTGAGCGACCTGGATCGCGATGCTTCATTCGCCTTGTCCCGATTTGCCAGGCGTCCATCTCGATCAGCATCCTTGGCAGCAAAAAGTTTGCCAACAAGCGGCAAATCTCCCAAGGTGGGAATGGCATTACTTTTTTCGTCGGCGCTCGCCGGCTTGGCGGGTTCGGGCACGGCTTGAAGCGCGTCTTTCGAGTCGCTAAGCATCAGGCGGCCCTCGTCGCTGCGGCGCGTGCCCCCGGCATCCTTGGTGGTATCGGAGGGACCACCCGCCATGTCTTTCTGCAAGCCCCAAGTGACAATCGCGGGGCTATTCGCGGGGGCTTGAGTTGGCGGGGCTAGCGGTGGCGGCGGGGCTGCTGCGGGCTGAATCGACGACCCGTTCGCCACGAACCCGGTAAAACCAGTGGGTGCCACCTCATGCTTATCAGCTTTGTCCCCGCCTGAAAACCGGTCAACCATCGCGCTGGCTGCATCTGATGGCGCGCCCCCCATGGCAGCATCGGACAAACCGTCGTCCGGCGCGCTGGAGTAGTCGGTTGCGTAGCGGTAGTCGGTGCCGCTGCCGCTCCCAAAGCCATGAGCTGCGGCACCTGGACCGCCCAGCAGACCGCCTGCGGCTCCGCCTCCTCCACCACCGAAACCGAGGCCTGCTCCGACGCCGCCCATTCCTGGGGCGAGGCTGGTGAGCGGAGCCATATCGCCGAAGCCGCCCGTTCCTGGGCCGCGTTCGGGCTGCGGAGGCAGCTTGAAGGTTGAACGAGCGCCATCGACGATGACCTTTTTGCCGCCGGTGACAGCCATCATTTTGTGGGATTTGCCAGAAGCCGGGGCGGCCTGTCCGTCAGCGGCTGACGTTTCCTCTTCCGCACTCAGGAACTCCCCGGTTGTCGGCTCCATCGGGCTTGCGGCGGCAGCTGCCGGCAACTTGATGTTGGCAGCCAGGTCCGGCGGGACTCCCAAGCTGGCGGACTCTCCGGCAGATTTGCCGGCACTGCGCTGGGCGAGGTTCGTCTCACCGGACTTTGTGGCGGACTCTGAGGCAGGCTTTGAGGCGGGTGCTGGTGTGGCGCGATTCAGGACGATCGGCGAAGGGGTGCCCTCGATAAGCTCGGGGGGCAAATCGGTCTTGAGCGGCACGAGATTGTCACTCGCCGCCGTGGCCTCAACTCGCTTCGTGGTGGTAGATGCGGTCTCAAGCGGCACTTGATTGTCACTCGCCTTGGGACCAACGGCCGGAGCACGACGAGCGAGAGACTCCGAACCATCCATCCCTCGGAACACCATCATCCGGGACTTGTCATCGTCCGGCATTTTACTGGCAATCTCTTCCCCGATCAATTTCAGCTTCATCTGCTGGAGCATCTCCTGCTCCGACTCAAACTCCCGCTTGGCATCCACATAGTCCTGAGCGTCCAGCCCGCGCTTGATCGCATCACCGCGTTTCTCGTTCTTGCTGATCTGCGCCCGTTTGAAGCGGGCATCCGCCAGTTCGAGCTTGGCTTGCAAGGTGTCACGCAACGAGACGACGCCTTCATCAAGCTGCTTTTTCAACGACTCGGCGAGTTTCTCATGGGCTTGCAGTGTTGGATGCTGGTCGGCCAGGCCATCTATCTTCAATTGCTCCAACTTGGTTTTCTCGGCCAGGTATTTTGGATAGAGCGACTGAACCGTATTGTCGGGAAGGGCCAAGCCCGAGGCGTAGGTCATGAGCTGGTCGCCATCGTATTTCAGCAAACCCTGGATGATACCCTCCAACTGCGCCTTCTCACCTTCTAACTGATTGAAGGTGTCCATCGAGTTCTTGGCACCGCCGTCTCCATCCATGTCACCCGCCCGTTGATAGGAATCCTGGCCGTAATAGGTGATGCCCTTGGATCTGACAATATTGGCGAGTACTTTGCGGCGCTCCTCGACGGCGTCCTCTTGTTTTCGGATAGCCTTCTTGAGTTCCTCCAGCATCACCTCCGAATTCCCGGCGCTGGCCGCCTTGCTCTCATTCTTCGCCGTGGCGGCATTCTTGTGCGCTGACAAGACGGAGATGGACCCGGACGAGAAAAGCGCAGCCAGCCCGGCGACCAGAACCAAACAAGCGGCGATGGCCAGCAGGCCCTTGCGCCAAAGGTGGAGGCGGCTGCGGGCGGCCCGGGGATGCTCCACAACATTCGGCGGTTCTTCCACGCCAAAGATTTCATCGAGCACCCGGCGCTTTTCCGGCGAAAGTTTGATAGAGTGATCCGGCTCGGCCGTCTCAGCCTCGCTGAGCAAGCCGTGAAGGGCCCGCATGCGGCGGCGGAACACCAGCAGTTCGGGGCGCTCGTCGCACAGGCGCTCGAGTTCAGCCGCCTCGAAGGCGGACGCATCCCCGAGCACCCAGGCCACAATCCGAGCCTCGATCGGCTCGTCGCCAATGGTAGCGAATGGAGGTTTTTGGGACATGAAAATAAAAGTTATAGGTTATGAATGATCGGGAAAGAAACGCAGGAGAAAACTGAGACGCATTGTAGCGGCGCACTGTGAGCGCCGATGAGCATACGTGCCCGTCCCCGTGGCACATTTGAGGTCGAACACTGGATTGTGAACTAATAACTGATAAGTCATCACTGTCGTTATCTTGTGTCTTGAAGTCGGGGCTTGCGTCTTTTCTATCCTTCCGCGCTTTCGATGCCGAGGTGGCGGAGGGAATCTGCTAGATTTTTGAGGAGGTGGTGGAGTTTGTAGCCGACGTTGCCGACACTCAGGCCGGTGCGTTCACTGATTTGATCGTATTTGAGTTTTTGATGGTACTTGAGGCGGATGAGGTGGCGGTCGGCGCTGGGTAATTCAGCGATGAGGAGTTGGAGGGTGCCGAGGGCTTCGAGGCGGCCGAGCGCTTGTTCGGGGTCGGGCGTGTTGCTGGCCCATTCCTGAGTGGAGTCCAGCGGGCATTCCCGCTGGTGGTCGCGGAGGTGGTTGAGAGCGAGGTTGCGGATGGTGCGAAACAGCCAAGCTCGCGGATTGGCAACCTCGTCCCAGTGGGCATGCAGGCGGACAAATGCCTCCTGGACTAGGTCCTCGGCCGTTTCGCGCTGGCCGACCAAGCCGAAGGCATAGCGCAGCAGAGCGGACTCGTCCGCCTCGAACACTTGGCGGAGGGAGCGATCCTCCTCCGGCGGCAGTTCCTGTGGCAGCGGCAAGCTGCCTTCGGAATCAACCAGAAGTTGGGGGCTGGCGGTTTGGGGATCCATGAATGACCGGGATTGCGTGCATGCTGTCGAACAAGGAGACCCGCCGCGAGCCAATTCCTTGGACATTTTCCTAGAAACATGCCCAGACACCCTCATCCCTCGGAAAAAATCACCTCCTCCACCCCCAATTTTTTGGGGTCTCAGCCGAAAAACGAATGCCTCGGGAATTTTTATGCAAAATTTGGGTTTTGCCGGAGGCGATTCGCTGCCATTCTCGCGGCGGAGCACCCCCTGCATGATCACCTACACCAAACCTCCGCACCCGCGCGAATTCCGGCTCATCTTCAAAAACGTGGACCGCGAAGGCTGGGACCCGTCCATCGACTGTTACCTGCGCGACGGCGGCTATCAAGCGTTGCGCAAGGCCATCGGCATGGTGCCCAAGGACATCACCGATGAAGTGAAAAAATCCGGGCTGCGGGGGCGGGGCGGTGCCGGTTTCCCCACCGGCATGAAGTGGACGTTCATCCCGCCCAACAACACCAAGCCCGTCTATCTGATCTGCAACTGCGACGAGTCAGAGCCCGGCACCTTCAAAGACCGCTACATCGTCCACCAAGATCCCCATCAATTGCTAGAAGGCATGGTCATCTCCGCCTTTGCCGTCGGCGCACACATCGCCTATATCTACATCCGCGAGGAATTCCCCCAGGCCGCCATCATCCTCGAACGCGCCATCGAGCAGGCCCGCTCCCACAATTTCATCGGCAAAAACATCCTCGCCTCCGGCTTCGACGTCGAAATCTACGTCCACCGCGGCGCCGGTGCCTACATCTGCGGCGAGGAAACCGGCCTCATCGAGTCGCTCGAAGGCAAACGCCCGTACCCCCGCATCAAACCACCGTATTTCCCCGCAGCCCTCGGCCTCTACATGTGCCCGACCATCGTCAACAATGTCGAGTCTCTCTGCCACGTCAAACACATCATCCGGATGGGCGGGGACGAGTACGCCAAGCTCGGCGTGCCGCGCAATACCGGCACCCGCATCCTCTGCGTCTCCGGTGACGTGAAAAACCCCGGCTATTTCGAGATCGAAGTCGGCAAGCTGACGATGCGCGAGTTGTTATACGACCTCTGCGGCGGGCCCAAGGAAGGCCGCGAGTTCAAGGCCGTCATTCCCGGCGGCTCGTCCGCCAAGATCCTCCGCTGCGAGGAATCCTTCACCCTCAAAAACCTCGACGGCTCCACCCGCCAACTCGCGTTCTGGGATATTCCTCTCGACTTCGACACCATCGCCGCTTGCGGATCAATGGCCGGCTCCGGCGGCGTCATCGTCATGGACGACTCCCGCAAAATGTCCTGGGTCCTCAACAACCTCAACACGTTCTACGCCCACGAATCCTGCGGCCAATGCACGCCTTGCCGCGAAGGGTCCACCTGGATGAAAAAAATCTCAGACCGACTCGTCGCCGGCAACGCCTCCCCGGCCGACCTGGAAACCCTCGAGTCCATCGCCTATCAAATCGACGGCAAGACGGTCTGCGCCTTTGGCGAAGCCTCGTCGTGGCCAGTGGAAGCCATCATCGCCAAATTCCGCGACGAATTGTTAGCCGACACCCGCGCTGCCGCTAGCAACTCGCCCCACAACCCGGAGGCCGCCGCCCAGCGTTGAACCCTGTCCATTGTTAGGGCTAAAGGTAACTGGCCATGAGGGGGCGCAGGGCGTCGATGGACTGTCTGTAGCAACTTCGATTTGAAAGGTGAATGCGTATCCAACGGATGAACTGTAGACTCAGTTCAGTGGGGCGG
>CAIKHZ010000050.1 GCA_903827375.1 Akkermansiaceae bacterium | reverse complement strand
GTCGTAGCCTTTGCCCAATCCGGGATCGAGATGCTTAGGCTCAACCAAGTTGGGGGCCCAGTCACCGTTGTAGTAGCAGACGTCGGCGACGAACAGACCTTGCGAAAGCAGCCACTGGCAACGGGATATATAGGATGTCCAGGCCCCGGCTTGATTCCACCAGGTAATGTTAGGATTGAAGTGGGTTCCGGCGAAATACTCGTAGCCGGGCTTGCCATCCTCCGGACGACTGCTCGTTGCGGTGTGATGGGTGAAGCGGTTGATGCCCTCGCAGAAGGCGATGTCGGCAGTGGGCTTGAGTTCGGCCGGGCCTTCTTGCCAATGCGGGCCGATGCTGGTGAATGCTTCGGCCATGACCCATCGTTTGCCATAGATATGGGCTGCGGTGGCGGTCTGTTTGCCGTTGGTGTTTTGGTTAGTTCCTTCGTGCCAGTGTTCGGATTGCCAGAACTCGCCCATGGGGATATCGCCGCGTCCGAGGTTTTTCAAGGCATCCATGGGCACGACATCGGGGCAGCAGGGGCCGCCGGACTCGGGATGGATAGAGACACCGCGGGCGTGTGCCAGATCTGCAAAATGCCCGTAGTGATTTTCCGCGAGGCAATCGGCGATGGTTTTTCGCATGTCGTAGAGGAATCTGTCGGATACCTCCGAACTGCCCACCGTGTGGCCAGCCAACGCCGGGAGGTAGGGCTGGGCATCATAGCCACGGTATTTCCTAAACTCTGCTAGAAAGTTATTTGTCCAGTTTGGTAGTCCTACTTCCCAGCTGTCGTCGTGCAGGTACTTGAGAGATTTGCCAACCAAGGGGGCGGAATCGTCCAGCAAAATGGCTGCCATCGAATTGAAGTGCAGGTCCATTGCGCTGGCATCGAGCCAGTCCATCTCTGGGCCTTCGCCACCCTTGGTGCCGCAACTAACCGACCGGCCGGTCGGCGTGTAACCGGTGCGCACGATCGTCCACTCGCCTGCGGGCACATCCCAGATGAATGATCCATCGGGTTGCGTGCAAGCAGTCACGTCCACGATCATTGCGGGATCGATGGACGGGATTTTTGGATCAAAGGGTGAGGTGCCAAGTGGTGCTTCCACGGCGGCGCGAATCGACCCCATATCGAATGCCGAAGCGCGAGCGGCTTTGACGGCTAGGAGGGTATTTTTGGTGGGTTGCAGCGGCTTGTGCAGTCCGACTTCGGCTATCTGGCAATTTTCCACGGCATATGTTCCGGTAACTAGAATGCGGAAGATGCGGGAGTGTGTGACGGGCAGTTGGATCAGTTGGTCGCCGTCGCGCTGGAGACTCACTTGCTTGACGGTGGTGAATGTCTTGGCGTCATCCGAGGTTTGGATATCCACGGTGCTCGGCCCATACGGACTGCGCGGAGTGATCCACAGTGTTTCGGTTGTGACTGGTGCCGGGTACTCCAACTGCAGCCACTCGGGGTGCTGCGGTGTCGGCGCGTCGGCTGCCTTCCAGCCGTCGGATACCCACATGGATTCGGGGTCACCGTCAACCGCCTTGTCAGCAGGAAAATTCTTTTGCGAGCTGCTGGCCGTCACCTGAGGCGTAGGGCTAAGCGCTGCGGTGTCGCCGTTAGGGTTGAGAAATGCCTGCACAGCAACGTCGCGGTAGGCTTTGGGGTTGCCGGGTGGCAGCGGGAGCTTGCCAGTGAATTTCTGGGGCCCTTTGAGTGAGATTTCGGTCTGAATATAGTGGTGGCTGGCGGTCTCGTCGGTAATCCACGGCCCGCCCGCATCCCAGCCGCTGCACAGGTTGATACTCACTTCGAGTCCCAGGCGATCGGCCTCGCGCAGGGCATGTTTTACCAGTTCGCGCCACGCTGGGCTCATGAAATCGGGGCCGCTGGGCATTTCTCCGGCAGGAGCGCCGGCGTTGAAGAGCAGCACGCCGCCAATTCCTTTTGCCTGGAACTCCTCAAGGTCGCGGGTGATGCCTTGCTGGCTAACAAGGTTGTTGAGCCACCACCAGTACACCCGCGGCTTTGCCTCGTTAGGTGGACTCACAAATTTGTCTCTCAGAGCGTCCTGCGCCACGGCGAGCCCGGCAGTGGCCATCAGGCAGGCGGCAAAGCGGCGAATCGCATGGCCATGCTTTTGGAGTCTCTGTGCTAGTTTCATTCCAATGGGTTGATTGTTGATTGAAACTGATAGGTGCCGGCCCCCACGGCGTAGGCGGCGGTGTTGCTTTCCATGCGTAGGAACTTCACGCCGTCGGCCTTCGATGCGGGTTTTCCGGACTCGGTCACACCGGATTCATCCTTGGCAGGCACATAGACCAGCGCTGTGGTGTTAGGGGGGATGGTGACGTCCATGGTCAGTTTGCTGCCATCGCGCTTCCAATTGCTTACGATGCGGCCGTGAGCTGAGTCATAGCCGCAGTTGACCCAGGTTAGATCACCCACGATAGCGGGCTTGATGATGATCTTTTTGAAACCCGGGCCTGACTCATCGGGGCGGATGCCGGCCAGTCCCTGATAGAACCAGCTACCCGGGCTGACAAAGCAGGAGTGGATTTGGGACCAAGATCCGTTCCATTGTTCCCAGAATGTGGTAGCTCCCTGGGACAGCATGTATCCCCACCCCGGATACGTCTGCTGGTTGAAGATGGTGTAGAGCAAATCGTTGCGTCCGGCATCCTGAAGCGATTGAATCAGGAAATAGGTGCCGAGCATGCCGGTGTCCAGATGGCCCTTGTTTTTCACCATGATCATATCCTCCAGTTGTTTGAGTATGGACTCACGCAATTCTTGAGGGACGACGCCCATCAAGAGAGGCATGGCCTGGCTCAACTGTCTGTCGCTATCGTAAATTTTCGCGGTCTTGTTATAGTAAGTGCTATTGATGAGAGCTTTTAGTTCCTGGCTTCTGGCGCGGTGACGCTTCGCATCATCAGTTTTGCCAAGAACCTCCGCTGATTTGGCCAGCATATCTGAGAGATATACGCGATAGCAGTTGACGAAGAGTTCTGTTCCTGGCGGGGCAGACATGCCGTTACTGGGAGTGACCCAGTCGCAGCCGCTATCGCCGCCGTTCCGCTGGATGCCTCCACCGGTATAATAGCTGTCAATATACTTGGCAGGAAAACGGACCATGTCGTCGTAGGCTCGTTCAAGCAACCTGCGATCTCCGTAGTAATTGTAAGCCTTCCAAGGCATAACATCGACCATGCCTCCCCACAGAAACCAGCAGCTAGGATCGGCGTGGTTGGGCGGGGAATATTGGGCGGACTTGCCGGTGATTGGATCCTGGGCATCCAGCCACTCGATGGCCCATTTGCCGTAAAAGGCTGAAGCATCCAAGTTCATGATATGAGAGTCGATGCCGTTCTGGCCATCCCCGTAGCCCATTCGCTCGCGGTGGGGGCAATCCACCATGTAGCCGCCGAGATTGAGGCAGCGGATCGTCCACAGATTCACTTGGTGGATGCGGTTGAACAAGGCGTTAGAGCACTCGAAGGAGCCGGCAGGTTCGAGATCCGACTCGATGAACAGCGCCTCGGCGTCACCGAGTGCGGGTTTGGCCGGCAACCCTTGCACGATGACGTAGCGGAAACCCTCATAGTTGAATTTGTTGCAGAACTCTTCGCCGGACTTTCCGGCCGAGATGAATTCGGTTCGCTGATTGTTAGTCTGGTAATAGGCAGGGCCCTTGGCCGTATCGATCTTCTTTGGATCGAGAGCGGGCTTGATCTTGCCCGCCGGGGTGTCATCCCCTTCGCGGGATTGGAAGCGTTTGTCGGCAAAGTGCATGGTGATCGTCTTGCCGGCCTCGAGTTGTGGCATGCGGAGGTGGAACCAGCCGGAGAGATTGGTGCCGAAATCATATTCGACGGTATGGTCATCGAGTGCCACACAGGCGACCGCGGGAATGACTTTGGTGATGCGGCTCGGTAGGCAGGATTGTGCTGTAGAAATGCCGGTTGGTCCGGTGTATTCTTCGACGGGTCTCCAGGTGCCAATGGAGCATCCGACCTCATTCCAACCCGGAATCATCATGCGGGCATCGATCTTTTCGTAACCCGTACCGCACCAACCCCATGGGATCTCGGTATGGGTGCTGGACGTGAAGGTCCAGGAAGGATCTGTCCCCACGACGACCCTTTTCCCGGCAACTGACATATCGAGTTGGACGCGGGCGAGCGGTGCGATCTCCTTGGGAAAGAGCAAGCCTAAACCCAGCCATAAGCCCACACAGTTGTTACCTGGCCGAAGCAACTTGGTGATATCATAGGTGGTGTAGAGCGAGCGTTTGTCATAGACAGACACGGCGGGGGCCAGCACGTCGTTGCTCACTTTTTTGCCGTTCACATACAATTCATAGTAACCCTTCACATTTATAAAGGCCATCGCCTGTTCAGGCACGGCCGTCAGGGGAAATTCCTTGCGCAGCCACGGTGATGTGTTCCCGCCCGCCTTGACCCACTTGGCCTGCCAATCATCGGGCTTTAGCAAACCCATGGACCAGCCAGCCGGGGCACTCCAAGCCGAGGGCTTGCCGTCCTTGTCCCACACCCGTACTTTCCAATGGCAAATCATCCGTGAGTCTAGCTGCTTTCCTGCGTATTCCACTTGGATGCTCTGGTCGGTCACGACCTTGCCGCTGTCCCACAGGTCACCTTGGTCTTGGGAGAGCAAGGCGGGGGAAGAGGCGACCAGCACCTGATAGGCTGTTTGTTTTTGGTTTCTGGTTTCCGGCGTTTGGATTTTGTCTTCTATCTTCCAAGCCAATCGCGCCTTTTGTGCGTCGATGCCCAGCGGGTTGTCGCGGTATTCGCAGCGCAGATGGGAGACGTCGATGGCGAAGGTTGCTGCGATGGATCCCAGTAGCAAGATGGCGATCAGGGTTGGTTGGTTCTTCATGTAAGTGTTAGATAGATTCCATTAAAGCAGGCATCAACAAATCCAGGATGTGTCTGTAAGTTCCAGCGCGCTGAGTTATGTCGTTAGGCTCAAGGTGCCTAGCGGTTGGGCAGGGTGGATTGAAACTGATAGGTGCCGGAGACAACGGCAAAGACAGCGGTCGAGTTTTCCATGCGCAGGAATTTAACGCCGTTAGCTTTGGTTGCTGGCATAGCGGACTCGGAGACATTTGCTACATCCTTAGCCGGGACATGAATTGTGGCGCTGGTGTTGGTGGGGATGGTGACCTCCATCGTCAGCTTATTGCCATCGAGTTTCCAGTTGCTGACGATTTTCCCGTGGACTGAGTCATAAGCGCATTTGACCCATGTGAGGTCGCCGACGAAGGCGGGCTTGATGATGATTTTCTTAAAGCCCGGGCCGCTTGGATCGGGCAGGATGCCGGCTAACCCCTGATAGAACCAACCACCTGGGTTGAGGAAGCATGCGTGGATCTGTGACCAATAGCCGTCCCACTGTTCACCGAAGGTGGTGGCTCCCTGTGCCAGCGAGTAGCCCCAACTTGGATACGTTTGCTGGTTGGCCATGGTGAAGACCAGGTCATTGCGGCCGGTTTCCCGCAGAGATTGGAACAGGAAATGGGTGCCTAGCATGCCGGTGTCCAGATGCCCCTTGTTCTTTACCAAGATGGTGTTTTCGAGGGATTTTTGGACGCCGCCTCGCAGGGCATCGGGGACGACGCCTAGAGCCAAGGGAAGTGCCAGATCCACCTCGCGTCCGCTATCATACATCTTTTCGTTCTCCCGGTAGTAGGCGGTGTGGATGAGCGCGTTGAGTTCCTTGATTCTGGTTCGAAATTTCGTTGCATCATCGGTCTTTCCAAGTGCGTCGGCCGTTTTGGCGAGCAGGTCCATCAGATAGACCCGGTAGCAGTTGACGAAGATGCCATTGCCAGGAGGTGCCTGCATGCCGATGCCGGGAGCCACCCAATCGCTGCCGGTATCGCAATGGCTAGGTTGGAGAGGGTTTTTCTTGTCAGGGAAACAGCCGTCGATAAACACGGTGGGATATCGGACCATCGGTTCGTAGGAATGTTCCAGCAATCTACGGTCGCCATAGTAGAGGTAGGTTTTCCAAGGCAAGACATCGATCATGCCGCCCCATAACAGCCAGCAACAGGGATCGGGTTTGCCGTCCGGGGTGGCACCGGTGGGAGCGTACTGGACGGATTTGCCGGTGAGTGGATCCTGTTCGTCGAGCCAATCGGTCACCCATTTGGTGTAGAAGGCAGAGGCGTCGAGGTTCATGATTTGGGTGTCGATAGACGTTTGGCCATCGCCGCCATAGCCCATGCGTTCGCGGTGTGGGCAATCGACCATATAGCCGCCGAGGTTGAGGCAGCGGAGCGTCCACATATTCACCTCGAGGATGCGGTTAAAGAGTGGGTTAGAGCAACTGAAGGTACCGACGGGATCCAGGTTTGATTCGATCATCATGGCCTCGGCGTCGCCGGGAGCCGGTTTGGCGGGTAGGCCTTCGACGATGGCGTAACGGAAGCTGAAGTAGTTGAACTTCGGGCAGAACATCTCATTAGGCTTTCCTGCAGAGGTGAATTTGGCTTCCTGATTGTAGGTGGTGTATGCGATGGGACCATCGGAGCTTTGGGTTTTCCATGTGCCGGGGGCGAGTTCATAGGTTTTGTCTGGAGTGACTTCCTTGTCGGCAGACTTCAACCGCTTGTCGGCAAAGCGGATGGTCACCGTGTGGCCCGCTTCCATCTGGGGGAGCTTGAGGGTGAACCAGCCATTGAGGTTGGTGCCGAAATCCAGTTCATAGGAAGTGGGATTGATTGTGGTGCAGGACTTTAGAGGAATGTGCTTGGTGATGCGATTTGGCGGGCACGACTGAGCGGTGGCCACGCCGCTGGGCTCGGCGAATTCCTCGACGGGTTTCCACTCTCCGGACGAGCATCCTGGCTCGCACCAGCCTGGGATGAAGCGGCGGGCGTCGATGTGTTCGCGACCGTTGCCGCACCAGCCCCAGCTGAATTCGCTATGAGAGCTGTTCATCCACGTCCAAGTGGGGTCGGTGCCGATGACGAGGTGTTGCCCGCCGAGCGTTACGTCGAGTTGCACTCGGGCGATGGGAGTGAAGTCCTGATCCTTCTTGGTGTAGCATAGGCCGAGACCCATCCAGAGGCCGATGCAATTGTTGCCGGGGTGCAGGTACTTGGTGACGTCATAAGTGGTGTAGAGTGTGCGCTTGCGGTAAACTGCCACCGCCGGGGCCAGCACATCGTCGCCGATCTTGTTGCCGTTGATATACAATTCGCCATATCCCTTGAGGTTCACAAAGGCCATCGCTCGTTCCGGAATAGATGTTAGCTTAAACTCCTTGCGCAGCCAGGGGGATGTCTCGCCGCCCGCCCTGACCCACTTGGCTTGCCAGTCCCCGGGCTTGAGCAAACCCATGGACCAACCTGCAGGCTTGCTCCATGTAGTCGGTTGGTTGGTGGTTGAGTTATCGGTCTTGTTATTGGTTAGCCACACTCGGACTTTCCAGTGACAAATCCGGCCCGAATCCAGCGGTTTTCCGGCATATTCCACTTGGATGCTTTGATCGGATGTCACCTTGCCGCTGTCCCACAGGTCGCCTTGGTCTTGAGCGAGGAGTTGTGGGGATGAGGCCACCAGCACTTGATAGGCGGTTTGTCGCTGGCCGCGGAGGGTGGTGGATGTTGGATTTGAGATATCAGAAGTTAGCTCGGCAAGGACCCATGACAGGCGGGGTTTTGGGGCGTCGATGCCGAGTGGGTTTTCGCGGTATTCGCAGCGCAGCCGGGTGAGATCGGCGGCTGGAGTGTTCGGGACGCAAGAGAGAAATGCGACGGTGGCCAGCAGGGCGGCCAGGCAGCGGATAGGTTGGCGTGAGCAACGGGGAAGCATGGCTGGGTGGGATGGCTGGTAATGCGTTGGATGCCTTTACCTTGTAATTTGTCAGAAAGAGCGAGGTGGCATCATGGTCTTCAGCAACCGAATCCGGCGCTGGCTGAGGGTATGGAAAATTGAGGAACCTGGCCTGTAAAGCGGGTTCTCGCCGAGCTGGGGCTCGGCGTTCCCAGGGGGGGCATGTTCCTTGGGTGGGTTATGCCAGAATTTGTGCTAACACGTAAGGCAGGATGCCGGCGGCGCGGTAGTAGTCGATTTCCACGGGGGTGTCGATGCGCACAATGAGCGGGACGTCGAATGCGGGTGCGTCGCCGATTGGATGAACGCGGAGGGTGGCGTGTTGGCCGGGCTTGAGGTCGTTAGAGAGGCCGATGATGTCAAACGTGGCATCGGCAAGTCCCTTGACCTTGTCATAATCGGCCTTGTTGAGGAAGTTGCAGGGTAGCACGCCCATGCCGACAAGGTTGGAGCGGTGGATGCGCTCGAAGGACTTGGTGATGACCGCCTTCACGCCTAACAGGCTGGTGCCCTTTGCAGCCCAGTCGCGGCTGCTGCCCATGCCGTAGTCCTCCCCGCCGATGATGATGGTGGGGGTGCCAGCTGCCTGATAGGTGGCGGCTGCGTCGTAAATTGCCTGGGTTTCCCCGTTGATTTGGGTGACGCCGCCCTCGCTGCCGGGGACCATGAGGTTTTTGATCCGGACGTTGGCGAAGGTGCCGCGGGTCATGATGCGGTCATTGCCGCGGCGTGAGCCATACGAGTTGAAGTCGGCAACTGCGACACCCTTTTCTGTGAGGTGGCGTCCGGCGGGACTGTCCTTTTTGATGGCACCGGCGGGGGAAATGTGGTCGGTGGTCACCGAGTCGCCAAAGATGCCCAGCGGGCGGGCACCGTGGATCTCGACGATATCGCGGGGAGTGGGGGAGAATCCATCGAAAAACGGGGGTTCCTGGATGTAGGTGGAGAGTCGGTCCCATTGATAGACGTTACCGGTTGACGAGCGGATGGAGTTCCACTTGGGGTTTTGGTCGGCGAAACCGGTGTAAAGTTGTTGGAAAACCTCGGGTTTGAGTGAGGCGTCCATGGCGGCTTGGACTTCCGCAGCGCTCGGCCAGATGTCTGCCAGAAAGACCGGGTGGCCGTCACTGCCGTAGCCCAGCGGCTCGCTGGCCATGTCGATATCGACGGTGCCGGCGATGGCGAAGGCGACGACCAGGGGAGGGGACATGAGGAAATTCGCCTTGATCGACTGGTGGACGCGGGCCTCGAAGTTGCGGTTGCCGGAAAGCACCGAGGCGGCGATGATATCTTCGGCTTTGACGACGTCCTCGATGCCTGGGTCGAGCGGGCCGGAGTTGCCGATGCAGGTGGTGCAGCCGTAGCCGACGGTTTGGAAGCCGAGCTTGTCGAGTTCGGCTTGGAGGCCGGTCTTGTTGAGGTAATCCGTGACGACGCGTGAGCCGGGCCCGAGCGACGTTTTGACGGCTGGCTTGACGGTTAGGCCACGGGCATTAGCCTTTTTCGCCAGCAAGCCGGCAGCGAGCATCACGCTCGGGTTGGAGGTATTCGTGCAACTGGTGATGGCAGCGATAAGCACCGAGCCATGGGAAATCGTATCAGTCACGCCGCCCTTGCTATCGACGGAAACCTCCCATAACGGATAGGAAAGGTCCTCGTTAGGTTGGGTGATCACGCCGACCTCGGCACCAAAAGAATGGCCGAGATTGGGGGCCTCGTCGGGGATGGAATCGAGGGTGGGCGGCAGGTCGAGGGGTTCGCTCGAACCGGGCGCGGTTTGCTTGTTGTAGCCATTGGGTGCCGGGGCGCTGAGCAGCTTGGCCCAAGTGGCCTTGAGCGCCTCGACTTCGATTCGGTCCTGAGGGCGTTTGGGTCCAGCGATGCAGGGTTTGACGGTGGAGATATCCAGATCAACAATTTGGGTGAAATCCAAGGCGTCGCGGTCGGTCGGAATGCCCCACAGTTGTTGGGCCTGATAGTAGTTTTCGACGGTTTGGCAGAGCTCGGGGCTGCGACCGGTGCTTGCCAGGTAGCCGGTGGTGATTTCGTCGATGCCGAAAAATCCCATCGTTGCACCGTATTCCGGGGCCATGTTGGCTAGAGTGGCTCGGTCCGGCAGCGACAGAGCCCGGGCACCGGGGCCATAGAACTCGACGAACTTGCCCACCACCTTCGTTTTGCGCAGCACTTCAGTGACGTAAAGGACCAAGTCGGTGGCAGTGACACCGGCGGCCAGTTCACCCGTTAGATAGACGCCGACCACTTCCGGCACCAGGAAGGTGACGGGTTGGCCGAGCATGCCGGCTTCCGCCTCGATGCCGCCGACGCCCCAGCCGACGACGCCGAGGCCATTGATCATGGTGGTGTGGGAGTCGGTGCCGACCAGGGTATCCGGATAGAAGACGCCATTTTTTTCGAGGACGCATTTGGCGAGGTATTCGAGGTTCACCTGATGGACGATGCCGATGCCCGGGGGGACGACTTTGAAGGTATCGAACGCCTGTTCGCCCCATTTGAGAAATTCGTAGCGCTCACGGTTGCGGTGGAATTCCAGATCGAGATTGAGCGTTAGAGATTCGCCGGTGCCGGCGTAATCGACTTGCACCGAGTGATCGACGACCAGATCGACGGGGACGAGCGGTTCGATCATCTTGGCATCCTTGCCCATGGTGCTAACGGCGGAACGCATGGCGGCCAGATCGACGAGTAGGGGCACGCCGGTGAAGTCCTGCAGCACGATGCGTGCCACCACGAAGGGAATTTCGAAATCGCCTGGGTTTTTGGCGTTGTAATTGGCGAGGTTGGCAATGTCCGCGGCGCTGACCTTGAGGCCGTCGTTGTTGCGCAGGAGTGACTCAAGGACGATGCGGATCGAAATAGGTAGGCGCGCTAGATTCGGAAATCCCTGCTCGGCGAGCGCCGGGAGCGAGTGAAATTGGCCTTGAGCGCCAGTGCCGGTGGTGAACGTGCGGAGCGTGGTCATAGGAATATCAGAAAAGATTGAAGGATGACGAAATGCGGGATGGATCTGCTACGGCCCAGGCACCGAATGCATGGGCCGTTGCGGCAACCGGGCGGAGCGTAGGGGGAACCCGCAAATTTGTCAAAATGTTTGGAGGCTCCACCGCGCTAAAGGCTAAGTGAGAGCCTGCTCCATACACGGATCCTCGGGTTCGGGGCTTGAGTCTGACGCAAAGCCTTGCTAGCGTCTGGCCATGCGAACGCGGAATCCATGGCTCATTGGCACACTACAGACGGATGGCGGCTCAAGCCTCGGTGCGCCGCAAACACGGATGTTGCTAGGGTCTCTAACTGCCAAAAATTCGCGGTGAGTCCGATGGCTGAATTGGCGGTGTTTGCCGGAGTGACGGCGCTGGGGCAGTTCAGTCCCGGCCCCGACATGCTGTTGTTGACCCGCACGTCGCTGGCAAACGGCGGCCGGGCCGGAACCTGGATTGCCTGCGGCATCGCTTGCGGGTTGGTGATGCATGCGGCGGTGGCGATGAGCGGCGCATCGTTGTTGTTAGCCGGGGTTTCGCCGGTGGCGCGCTGTCTGCGAGGTGCCGCTGCGCTCTATCTGGGATGGTTGGCTGGGCATTTGCTGTGTGCCGCGTTGCGGGCGAAGCCCGCAGATGCCTCCGCACCTGTGGCGACGGATAACGTCCCTGCAGGGGTGTTTTGGCGTCGTGGCTTCTTCTGCAACGTCTTCAATCCGAAGGTCGCTTTATTTTTTGCAGCGATGGCCGCCCCATTTCTTGCACCCGGTCATCCAGCGGGCTGGCCGCTGGCCTTGGGCGGGGTCATTGTTGTCGAGGGGTTTGGGCTGTGGATTGCCTGGGCATGGGCCCTGCAGTGGCCACCGCTCAAAGGTGCCTATCGGCGTGCGGCACGCTGGATTGATGCAGGTTTTGGGCTCGCGTTGCTGGCGCTAGCCTTGCGCTTGCTGGTTTGGGCGTAAAAAAGTCAAGGATCCGTGGCTTCTGTCACCACGCCTTGCTCCATGCGCAGCAGGCAATCTGTCAGGTGGGCCGCCTCCCGGCGGTGATGGGTCACATGCAAAACGGTCAGGCCGAGTTGTTGTTGCGTGGTCTTCAGCAGGGCCATCATATCGCCATGCATTTCCTCGTCGAGCGCCGCCAGTGGCTCGTCGAGCAACAGCACTGACGGCCGAGCGGCCAAGGCCCGCGCCAGCGCCACCCGCTGCCGCTCACCGCCGGATAGATCGGTCGGCAGTCTGCCTAATAAATGCGCAACTCCGGTGGCGGCGGCCAGCTCGCTGACCAAGTCGTTTCGGGCGGCAGCGGCCAGGTTTTGGCGACGGGGGCCGAAGGCGATTTGCTCGCGCACCGTCATTGTGGGGAACAGCGCCCCGTCTTGTGGGACGTAACCGATGCCGCGTTGGCCGGGAGGGGCGGCCGTGACGTCGCGGCCGCCGATCCAGAGCCTGCCTGTGCTGGGCCGGCGCAGGCCGCAGAGGATCTCCAGCAAGGTTGTTTTGCCGCAGCCGGTGCGTCCCATCAGCACGCCGTAAGCCCCGGCTGGAACGTTGAAGCTAACATCCAACAAGCGGAAGTCACCGGCATGCCACGAGATGTTCTGTAGGCGGATCATAGCGGTTCTCCGGCTAGTTTGACGCCGACGAGCACGAGTATGGCCAGCATGACCAGCAACAAACTCACGGCGATGGCGGCCTCGAGGTTGCCGACGCTCAATTCCAGCCACACGGTGGTGGGCAGCACCTCGGTTTTCATGCGGGTGGCCCCGGCAAACACCAGCACCGGCCCGAACTCACCGAGACTCCGCGCCCATGCAATGCTCGCCGCCGCGAACATCCCCCGCCGCGCTGCTGGCAGCGTCACAAGCCACACCGCCTCGGCCCGCGTGCAGCCCAGCGTCATCGCCACTTCCTCGGGGCGCGACGAGAGGTTGTCGAAAGTGCCGCGCATGGTGCGCACCGCAAATGAGGCACCGATGACAAATTGGGCCAACACCACCCCGGCGACGGTGTAGGTGAAAGGCATCACTTGTTCGACGGCGCGGCCGACGCGCGTTTGAAACAAGATCAGCAAGCACAGGCCCACCACCATCGGCGGCAACACGATGGGAATATCCAATGCCGCGTCCAGCCACGCCCTGCCGCGAAAACGGGCGCGCGACAGCAAGAAACCGACTGGCACCGCCAGCAATAGCGCGAGCAGCGATGTGGTCGTGCAGGTGACTAGACTCAGCCAGATGGCATAGCGGATTTCGCGTTTCATCAGGGCCGCCCATAACTCGTGAGGCGAGCTGTGGACGGCGGTAGCCGCCAGCATCCCCAGAATCAATATGAGATAGGCAGCTGTCATGCCGCCACAGGTCAGCCACCATCCCTCCCACCGTGCTTGCACCGGACCTTTCATGAATCAGTGAGGGCTGCCGCCGTCCTCTCGCAGCCCGCCGGGCAGTTCGATTTGGTTGCTGAGCACGGCCGCCTCGTCGCCCCGCCAAACAGACCCGGCGGCCTCGAAGTTGCTGCGGTGGGCCTTGAGAAAATCCAATAATCTGGCCGCCAGCCGAGCGGGTTGTCTATGGGCACCGCGATGCCGATGTCTGTTTCAGTGAGTATCACGGCTTAGGGGTCGTATTGAGCGATGGGCGGCAGGAACGACACGTCGCAGGCAAGGAATGTGAGTTTCATGGTGTGCCGAAGCGATGGATGAGAAATTAGGGCGGGTGGCGCTTGGTTCCGCTGCGACGCGCTCCAGCCGGACTCTCTATCGCGCAGGCTGGCCCAGCGGTCAAGCTCAGGAACCGACGATGGGGTCAGTCCTCGCATGGTAACATTTGTTAGATTCGTTGCTTATGCGCGCACAGGTAAGACACAGGGAATGCGACTGGCTCGCAGCGTTGTTGAAAACGAGATGAACTCTGAATTGGTTCGTTCTGCGACGCGAGGCACTGAAAACGCCTGTGGTTAAAGGGAAGAAGCCCATAATTTGACGCGCATGCCCCGACGGTCCGTCCTGATTAACAGGAATGGAGGCATCCGTCGCGCATATCGAGGCGAGTGAATGCGCGATCACTTGCGGAGGGTTCGTGAGTGACCATCAGGACGGCGCCACCCTCGCTGGCGAAATTGGCGAGGGTATCGAGCAGGATGCGGCTGTTGGCAGCATCGAGGTTGCCGGTTGGCTCATCGGCTAGAATGAGGTTGGCACCACCTGCCAGTGCACGCACCAAGGCGACTCGTTGCTGCTCGCCGGTGCTGAGCTCCGCCGGGCGGTGGTGCAAGCGGTGGGAGAGGCCGAGTTTGTCTAACATATCAATCGCCCGAGTGGGCAGTGTGGGCTGTGGGGCTGCAGCCAGACCACACAACATGATATTATCGAGCACCGACAGGTAGGGGACGAGGTGAAAGTTTTGGAAGACGAATCCGACGTGTGCGGCGCGGAAGGCGGAGCGAGCGGCGGCGGATAATGCATAGGGATTGGAGGCGTCAATCAGGACGGAGCCGGCTGTGGGGCGGAGGAGTGCGCCGGCGCAGAGCAAGAGGGTGGTTTTGCCACAGCCGCTGGGACCGCGCAAGGCGACGAAGTCACCGGGGCTGAGGGATAGGTCGAGTTCGCGCAAGACGGGCACGTCCTTGCCGCTTCGGGCAGGGTAGTGTTTTTCCAAGGAGGAGATCTGGAGGATGTTCTCAGTCATGGCGCAATACCTCTGCCGGGTCCCTGCGAGACGCCCAAAAGGATGGAACCCAGGCCGCGCTGGCCGCAAACACAGGCATGCTAACCAGCAGCCATGCCAGTTCGGATGGATCAAGTAACGCGGCGATGGCGTGACCGTCAAAGAGCCGCTCGCGACACACCGCGATGCCCAACAGCGCCAGCGCCGCGCCGAGCACGCCGCCGAGCACGCCACTCACCACTGCCTTGATCAGGAAGACGGCCAGCAGCGTGGTGGAATGGATCCCGAGCGCTAGAAACACGCCGATTTCTGCCAGTCGTTCGCGCACGTTGAGCAACGTCAGCACGATCACTGCCAGCAGTCCCATGAGGGCGATGAGCGGCAACAGCAGTGCTGCGAGGGTTTCGCGTTGCACCCGCAATTCGCTGCGCTGCGCCTTGACCGAAGCCAATTCTTGCGTGGCCGTCGCGCCGGCATGCAGGCGGGCCTCGGCGCGGGCCAGCGCCTGGCTGCCGATCTCGATGACGCGGGTGCCGGGCAAAATGGCGAGCAAGTCCTTGCGCACTTCCGCTAGGCGGTCGATGGTGACGCAGTTGCATTCCAGCGCTTGGATTTCATTGATGAGGCCCTGTTTGCCTAGCAATTGCTGTGCATCTGACAAATTGACCCACGCTGTGATATCATCTTTGGATCCCCGTTCTGGGTGACACTTGGCGATGGTGAACTCGCGGCCCATCAGGCTGAGCTTATCACCGGGCTTGAAGCCGGGCCCTTGGTGGAGTTCGCAACCGAGGACGATTTGCCCTGATGCCACTGGGTCGATGAGCGGCTCCAGCGGATTGCGGTGTGCCAGCGGGACCTCGCCGCGGATACCGATGAGGATGATCGATCGCTTCTGTTCCGGCCACGTCAGCTTCTGTGTCAGCGCGGGCAGCAGGTGGTTGACGGTGATGATCGATGAGTTTGCCAGCTTTTCGACGTAGGTCTCCGGCATGGTTTTAGAGGCAAAGCCCTTGTCATATACCTCACCGAGGTCCTGGTTTTCCGGGAAGATATAGATATTGAAACCAAGCCCCTTCATCGACTTGCGCATCTCATCTTCCAGCCGCAGCATCGCCCGCTCGGTGTCGAGCACCTTGCGCGACACCAGAGCGGCCGTCGTGAGGTCGGTGCTTTTCAGTAGCGCCGAGGTGAGTAGATAGGTAGTGGCGGCCATCGCCACCGCCAGAATCGCCAAGAGGAAGTTCCATTTCCTGTAGGCGAGTTCACGGGTCACCAATTGGCACACGGTCATGGGCGTAGTCGCAGGATGCCGAAGGTGGCCGCTATGACAAGCAATACCACCGTGGCGCTGGCCCACAGTCCATTGCGCAGCGCCGACCCCGGCAAGCCGGTGGCGGCCGGTTGAGCTGCGGCACTTGCGGCGAGCGATTGGGTGACCGGTTTGCCGGTGCCGGTGATGGCGGCGGTGCCGCTCAGGGGCGGCAGTGTGCGTGGCGCAATGGCGGAGACTCCCGCAAGTTTGGCATCCCAGTCCACGTCAAGCAACGCGTCCACGCCGGGGTTTTGGGCTTTCACCTGACAGGCGCACGGACCGCAAAGATAGCGTGCGATCGCTGTGATGGACTCGTGCCGTATCTCATTGCCCGCCAGCGGAGCAAGGATTCGCCCACGCCCAAACAAGGGAAACGCGAGCGGTCTGTCGCGTTTCTCGAGCAAGCCGGGCACCACCTTGAGCAGGATCCCGCGCAGCACATCTTCCCGCGGGTCGCCGGCCGACATGCGAACCACCTCAAAGCCAATGCGCAGGGGGATGCCCGAATCGAGTTGATTCTCCGGGTCGAAGTAGCCGTTGTCAGCCGTTGCTGGGGTCGATCCGCCAGTGACTGCGCCGGACGGATGGACCACGCCGGCAGGCAATTCCGCCTCTTGCTGGACTGCGGCCAAGCTTTCCCGCAGTACCTGCTCCGCTGCGGCGTCCTCTACTGGTTGGCCCGACTCCAGCAAGATCCAGATGGCTGTGGTGCCGGTGGCGGCTTGGGCGACGAATTCGTCGCGCAACGGCGACCCGGTGATCTTCACCACACTCTCTGCCGTTAGTGCCGCTTGCCAAATCAAGGTTGGCTCGCCGAAACTGGAGGGAAAAAATAAAAATACCGCAGGCAAGGCAACATCTTTCAGCGGTAGATACTTGACGGTGGGATCGGCTGGCGTGGCAGCCAGATCGAGCACTTGCACGGATAGATTCGCCTTGCCGCCGTTCTCCGTCGATTTGCCCAGCAGGCGATCTGCTAACTCCCGCTGCGCCGGCGTCAGCCCCTTGTCATGGGCCACCACGAGCGCATAGTTGTCGGAAACCCAACGTTCCAATGCAAAGCGGAATACCGGCACATTGCACCCGCCCGCCAGTTCGCAGGCCCCCAGCCAGACCAGGCAGAGCAGCGCCAAGCGCTTCACGCACAGACGCGCCTCCACGACAAGTTTGATTGGCTCGCTCACCATGCTCAATCGGATTGTTCAGTGACGATCTCCACCCCGCTGAGCAGGGGTAGCGTGTGGCTTGTTAGAGTCTTTGCCTGCGGCACAAACTCGATGGATAGATTGGTGGTAGCCGGCACCCCCTTGTAGATCCGGGTCAGCGCCCGCCTGGGGCCGCCCGCCTCCTTGACCACATCGAGCGCCGGTTCCACCGTTCGGCCCTGCATGCGGATGCCAAACACCCGCTCGCCAGGCTTGACGTCATCGAGCTCGGCGAAATGCAGGCGCACCATAAATGTGCGGCCGGCCTGGGCCGCCTTCGCCAAGGTGAGGCTATAGTGGGGTGACATCAGTGACGACAAGCTGGCATACGAAGGCGCAGCTTTTCCGTTAGGACGGATGGCGATGTTCATATCGTCCAAGGTGAGTCCCAGCGCGGTGAGCAGCTTGCGCGGCACCGCCATTTCCGCGCGGAAACTCTCTCCGTCGGCGGTCACGGCGGCGGACCACTGAGCGACGGGGATTTCCTGCGGCGGCAAGTCGTAGAGCAGGATGGCCCCGTAGAACTCACGGCGGGTGGTCGGCGGTTTGATGGCTATTCCATCGGCTGCTGCGGCGAGTTCGAGTTCGGGCAACATTTCACCGCGCACAATATCGCGTCGCGAACCGCCGCCAGCGGCAATGTTTTGGTCGCCGGCCTTCGGGTTGAAGGCAACCAGCTTCAATCCGCAGCGTGCACCCGCAACCGGCCTGATAGCTAACTGATCCCACGGAAACAACACCTCCGTCACCCAGTCTGTGCCGCTCGCGGCTGATGCCAGGGGCAGGTCGGCTTTTCGGTCCGCGCGAAACGTCTTCCAGTCGTCCATGTCCACCGAGTCGCTGGAATCGCGACCGAGAGTGGGCCGGAGGGCTTCCGAGCTGCCGTCCTCGGGCCTAACCACTGTTTCGAGGATATTGCGCGGCCCAGCCCCGATGATCTGGGTGCGCAGGGCGTTCCAGTCTTTTTGCACCGAGAAGAAGTCCCGCGGCATGGTTGTTAGAATGGCCAACCCCTGCGGCGTCCAGCCCAAGCGCAGCGTGCCGCGGCCCTCGGCCAGCAGCAGCACCACCCCCTGCTGGCCCCAGTCGCCGGGCTTGCCGTCGATGGTCAGGCCGCTGACGGGCGGGATGCGCAAGCGCCATGAGACGTCTGCGCTGTAATGTGCGCCGCCGGCCGCCACGCCGAACTGGGCGCACGGCGAATGGTGTTTGTCCTTGAGGATGACGCTGACCTGGTCGCCGCCCCAGATGTTGCCTTGGTCGTTCTTGATGGTCGTGCGCCAAGCTGGCGAGCCGGTCTTGCCCGAGGGTGGATCTTCCTGATAGGCAAAATACAGGTTGGTTTCATCGAAGCGCACTCGCATCCGGGCATTGGGCGAAGTTGCCTTGCCATTGCCGCTGCGCACGGTGATGCCGCTGTCACCCGCCCAGGTGGGCTCGTCGAAGCGGGCATCCACATGCACTGCGCCGTTTGATGGGAATGCGAGGCAGTCCTTTTTGGGGTCGTAATAGACCAGGCCGAGACTGAGCGATTGGATGCCTAACATCTGGGATGCATAGATCCATGGGGTTTTGGTGCCTTGGATCGGGGTGCGGTCGCCATTGACTCGAAAGGCCCGGCCGCCATCGAACAAGGTCATCGCCAAGGGCATGCCGAAGGTATGGGGGCGTTTTTCGGGACCGGCGGCATCCTCCATCAGCGGTGCGCGGGGATACCCCAGCCACAATGTCCGATTTTCGTCGCGGCGGTCACCTGGGGCACCCAGGTTGAGGGCGGCACGCTTGACGTTGGCATTTTTGGGTGTGTCGAAATACAAGGCCCAGTCTTCATTTTTTCGGGTTGCGGCGGGAGCGAGGGCCAGCGACGTGGAAAAGTTGTACGGGCAGAAACAATCAGCATTGGCCTCGCCGGAAAACAACACCCCGAGCGCCGGTAACAGCGACACGCCGCAACCCGGTTTCATGCCTGGAAAATTGCGCATTCCGCTGTCGTCTTCCAAGTCATACATGCCGAGGGTGCCGGAGCGGAAAAAATCCATGGTCATCGAGGAAATGGTGCCGCTGCAGCCATAGCCGCGCTGGTACTTCTGTTCGACGGTTAGGCCGCTGAATGGATCGGTCCGGCCACCAAGCGAGGGGTTGACGTCGGCGGCGACCGGCAGGCGCGGGATGTTGCCGTCATGACGGACGAAATACGGCAACTTGCCCCAGTTTTCGACGTTGCTAGGGGCCGCCTTGCGATCGGCGCGAGCGACGATGCCGACGGGTGAGACCTTGGAGCTGGTGTCGCCACTGAGGACAAAGGTGGCGCTGCCGTTCTGCAGCATGTCTTGCGCGCCGGGACCTTCCTGCAGAAACTCCCGAGTTCCTGTTAGTGGCATTTCGCGCAGCCAGCGCCGTGGAGCTTCCTTGCCGCTTTCATAGAGGAGAAGTTCAGCACGCAGGTCGAAGTTCGCGACGACATGCCCGGCGAGACGGGTGATTTCCTCAGTTGAAATGCGCAGCACCAGCGGGCTTTTGGGATCCGGCCCCCGGCTCAGTGTTAGCTTGGGCAGCACCACGCCGACCGGTTGAGCATAGTTGCGTAAGGTGGCGCTGGTGGTGTTGATGATGATAGAAAAGGCACCCGCTGCGGGAGGGCGCAGTCGTTGTGGGGTGTTTCGGAAATCAAAATCCAACATCCAGCAATCGGCGCTGTATGGGGTGGGGGAGTGTGTTTCCAGGAGCAGTTCGAGCCCTTGTGGCGACTTCTGCACCGTGATGCGGCCAGAATACTTGTTGCCCTTCTTGGCGTCGAACGCCTGCGGCTTGGACAGATCGAAGACAAACGGCTTGGGATCGCCGAACACCTTGAGGATTTCGCCGCTGCGCGCATCGCATTGCAGCAGGTTGCGGGCACCGATATAGACGTTTTTGTCGTCGGCGTTGATGCTGCGGAAACCCGGCACATACCACGACCATAACTCGGTGCCATTGTAGGCGTCGGTGGCGATTACGTGCGACTCGCCTTCCAGAAATACGCGTCCAGCTGCCGGAATGGGCGGTGGATAATAGCGGCCATGGCGGCGCAGCATTCGGTCCCTCCCCGGACCTCCGAACCACAACAGTTCCAGCGGCCACTTGAGCCGCTGGTCGGTTTTGTAGGTCGAGTTCCAATCAAATGCCCCTTCGAGCGGGCCGCGCACGACGGTGGGGACGCCGCCGGTGGTCAGCAACTCGCGCGGCGGAATGCCTGCGGCCTGCAGGGATGCAGCCACGGTGGCCGCCGCTGCACCGGGGAAATACATTTTACCGGTGGAGGGATGGAGCACGCGATAGAGTTGTTCGGGATTGATGCCGCCGCCATTGCCGCACACGACCACGACGTTTGCAAAATAGTCGGCGTAGGGCAGCTGTCCGTCGCGCGGATTCTGATGCACCACCACATGCGACGCAGTCCCGGCGGCTGATAAATGTTGGCGGGCGCGGGCAACGGTGGCGGCGTCCGGCAACAAGCATGTGACATTGAGATGGCTGGCGGCGGCGAGCGCCTCGGCCAGCGTGGTGTCTGCGGCACCGCATACCAAACCATATCCTTTGACGTCCGGATCAAGCGCGAAGTCTGCCGGTAACTTCGGCGCGGGGACGGCCGATGCCTTGCTCTCCGCCGCCAGTGGGTTGCCGGCCTGCCGACCAAAATTGTAGATCACTCCATGGTCGGTGGAAACAATCAGTTGCCCGTTGGCCACTGCGATGCCACGGGCCTGGCCGCTCACCGGTGCGGACCATACGGTTTTGCCGTCGCCCGTCTTCAAAGCGCGAACTTCGCCATCGCAACCGACTATCAAACAGTTGCCGGCCAGCGCCAGGCAGTAAACGCGCGGTGCCGACTGTTGCCACAGGCTCTTGATCTCCTTGCCCGAGGCATCCACCGCGTCCACCATTCCCATTCCCGATGTGTATAATATGTTGTTAGAAAACACCATCCGGTCGCGTCCGCCGATCGGCTCGATCATACCACGGAGGCGTCCCATGCCGCCGCGCGTTGAACCGGGCAATTTGTCGTACTGTGACCACTTCGGCTTGAAGCTGCGGGTACCATCACGCAATCCGTAGAACGCGATGCCATCGGACTCCCATAAATCCGCCTCGCCCAGCCGGGTGTCCTGGTCGCCCTGCCAGGCGCGGGCTGGCACCATCACGCACTCGTCGCCGAGAGCGGCGCAGGTGGACCCCGGGGCGCGGGTATCCCAGTAGAGGAATTTTCCGCTCTCAAGGTCGAAGGCGGCCGGGGCGCTTTGGCCGGTGGGCACCAGCAGGATTTTGCCATCGGAGAGCAGATCCCCTTGCGGTGTGGGTCCGCCAAACGAAACTCCGTCGTGCGGAAACAGTGAGTAGTCGGCGCTGCAGGTGTCATTGCACCAACGGACTTTGCCGGTGTGGCGGTCCAGCGCGAAAAAGTAGGTGCCCTCCGACGCCCACATGCCGGCTGTGGCGTAGAGGGTGTCGCCGATGACCAGCACGCCGGAGCGGCAAGGCCAGCGCGAGATCATGCGGCCGTTGCCGGAGATCATGCGGTTGGATGCGTTACTGCGGTAGTTCCAGACCAATCCGCCCGTCTGCAAGTTGACGCAGTACACCGCCCCGTCGTCCGATGCAAAATAGCACATCCCATCCACCAACTGTGGCGCAAACCGCAGCGGCGCGTCCGTGGTGAAGCTCCATGCCAGCTGGCCGTCGGCCGCCTTGAGCGCATAAACCGTGTCGTCGGCCGATGACCCGAATACGACCAGACCGGCAGCCGCCACCGGTTGATAGGCGTAGTCGAAATCAAACCAATTGACCGTTCGGCCGGGCTCGGGCCATGCCGGCCGGGGTGTGGCTCCGTGATGAATCCAGGTGGCGACCAGCGGAAACACCAGTTGTTCCGAGCTTGCCGCAGAGCGCCGCGCGTCCTTTCGGAAGCACGGCCAGTCCTCGCCGTGCACAGCCGTAATAAACAGGCACGTTGCTGCCAGCGCAACGACAGTGGGTTTTTTGAGCATCTTGTGACGAGACTACACATGATCGCGGGCGGTGTGGCAATGGCTGTTTTGCGAAGTGCTGTGTATGATTTGCGAAATGCCGATAACGTCGGGCCGCCGCTGCGTAGCCTGCCATTTCCTATGCATCGCCAGCCATTTATTGTTCAGCCATGATGCAGCACCCATTGCCTGAATTGACCGATGAAGACCGTGCCCGCTACGCATGGCAAATGACCGTGCCCGGTGTGGGCGAGCTCGGTCAACGCCGCTTGAAGGGGGCCACTGTGCTCGTTTCGCGGATCGGCGGCGTCGGCGGCTGCGCGGCCCAGCAACTTGCTGCTGCGGGCGTCGGCCGCTTGATCCTGATGCATGGTGGCGACTTAATGATGGACGATCTCAACCGCCAGATTCTGATGAGGAGCGCGGCGCTGGGCAGTTCGCGGGTCGAGTGCGCCGCTGCCAGCTTGCGGGCGCTCAACCCGGGCATCCTCGTTGATGTAGTGCCTGAGCACCCGACGCCGGAGTTGGCTTTTCTCCATGCGGCCGGGGCCGATGTGGTCGTGAGTGCTGCACCCTTGTTCGAGGAGCGCCATGCGCTGCACGCTGCCGCCGCGCATTACGGGATTCCCTGCGTCGAGGCGGCTATGTTTGAAATGGACGGATACGTCACCACCGTGCATCCGCCCCACTCGCCGCGTTACAGCGACTGGTGTCCCGCACGGCCAACGTGGTGGACGCGGCGATTTCCGGTGTTTGGAGCGGTGGCCGGCACCATCGGCGCACTGGCCGCCGCCGAGGTGATCAAGCTGCTGGCTGGGCTGGGCGAGCCGCTGTATGGCCGCATGTTGGCCATCGACTTCAACCATGGTTTCGCCCGCAATGTTAGCCTGCCCGGTCCGCCACCCGGTCTAAGTTGACGAGCGCCCCCGTGCAGCCATTTTAGGGTCAATGAGAAGTTAGGAGGCAAAGGCAACGACGCGGTCTTCAAGGATCTTGGTATGGCCCAAATGTTGCATTGCCCAGCATCACACCAGTAACATGCAATCGCCGTAGCTGTAAAAGCGATAGGATTGTGCCACCGCCTGGCGGTAGGCCTCGAGCACCAGATCGCGGCCCGCAAACGCGCATACCAGCATGAGCAGGGTGCTCTGAGGTAGGTGAAAATTGGTTAGGAGGCCGCCGATCGCCCCAAATTGATAGGGTGGATGGATGAAAATGTCAGTCGCGCCCCGATGCAGGCCGGGTGCGATGCGTTGGGCTGGATTAGAGGCGTGCAAATGCTCTAACACACGAGTCACGGTGGTGCCTACCGCCACCACCCGTGCCGCAGCGTTGACCTTGGCAGCGGTGGCTGCCGGTACCTCAAAATTTTCCGAGTGCATGATGTGGTCGGCCAGTAACTCGGCACTCACCGGGCGGAAGGTGCCTACGCCGACGTGCAGCGTTAGAAAGGCGTGGGGAAGTTTTTCTAACATCTCCGGTGTGAAATGGAGGCCTGCGGTGGGAGCGGCGATGGCACCCTCATTGCGGGCAAACACCGTTTGATAGCGGTGGAGATCCGCTGCCTCCTGAGGGCGGCCCATGTAGTGCGGCAAGGCGAGTTGTCCGTGCTGATAGAGGTCGAGTGGCGAGCTCCAGTGCAGCAGGCGGTCGCCATTGGCAAACACCTCCGCAACGGTGCCAGTGATGCCACCGACGACGATCGTGCGGCCTGGCTTCATGCGCTTGCCAGGGCGAACCAGGCAGCGCCAGGCGCAGTCTGATAGGCGCTCGAGGCAGAGCAGTTCGATTTTGCAGTCGTCGGACAGGACTCGTGCGGGCAGGACCTTGGTGTCGTTGAAAACTAACAAATCATCAGGATTCAGGCAGGAGGGAAGCTCGCGGAACCATCGGTGTTCGATGCGGGCGGTGTCGCGGTGGACCACTATCATGCGTGATGCCGAGCGTTCTGCCAGCGGATGAGCGGCGATGAGCTCGTCTGGCAGGAGGAAATCGAAATCGCGGGTATGGAGGCTCACGCTCGAGGCATCAGGCTTCGGGTCCCTTTTTGGACTCTTCCTCGGGCTCTTCTTCGGGCGCCTTGGGAAGCTTATCGACGGCCTCAAGGAGGTTGACGAGATCGACGCCGCGAACGGCCGACGTATCGTGATAGAAATGGAGCACCGGGGTGGATTTGAGGACCACGCGTTTCATGATGCGAGACTGGATGGAACCGTGGGCGCGGTTGAGTTTTTCCAAGACGGCGGCGACGTTGCCGCCGAGGATACTCATCCACACCTTGGCTTCCTTGAGGTCCTGGGTGATTTCAATATCACTGACGGTGACCAAGGCACCATGCCAAGCGTAATCGCGCTGGATGACTGCGCCGATTTCGCGGCGGAGCAGTTCGTTGACACGGTCTAGGCGGCGCATGGGGGGAAGATGATATGTTGCAGTCTCCAGTCTTCCTCAGAGCGTCTGCGGGATTTTCTCAAGTTTGTAGCACTCGATGATGTCGCCTTCTTGGTACTCGTTGAATTCGCCGAGGCGGATACCGCATTCAAAGGCGTTGCGGACTTCCTCCACTTCTTCTTGGAAGCGGCGGAGGGTGGACATTTTGCCGTCGAAGACGGGCACACCGTCGCGCAGGACACGGGCATGGGCCTTGCGGTGGATGCGTCCATCGGTGACGAACGAGCCGGCGGCGCGGCCGCGGGAGAGTTTGAACACCTTGCGCACTTCGGCATGGCCGATGACCGATTCGCGGTTGAGCGGCTCCAACAAGCCGAGCATGGCTTCGCGCACCTGATCGATGAGCTCGTAAACAATCGAGTAGAGCTTGATCTGGACTCCGGCGGCTTTGGCGGCCTTGACGGCCTTGGCCTCGACCTTGACGTTGAAGCCGAGGATGATGGCGTCAGCGGAGGCGGCGTACTGGACGTCGGTTTCCGTGATGGGGCCAGCGGCGGCAGTGATGAAAGTGCTTTCGACCTTGGCGGACTCGATCCCGAGGATGGCCTTTTTGATAGCCTCGACGGACCCTTGGACGTCGCACTTGAGGATGAGTTTGAGTTGAGCCTTGCCGCCGCCGTCGTTGACCATGGAATAGAGGTCTTCCATGCGGTTGCGGTGCTGGGGTTTGAGGCGCAGCAAGCGTTGTTCTTCTTGGCGTTCGGAGGCTAGGGATTTTGCCTCACGCTCGGTCTTCATCTCGGTGAGGTGATCGCCGACGTTGGGAAGTTCTTCGAAGCCGATGACTTCCACGGGGGTGCCGGGGGTGGCGGACTTGATGTTTTCGCCGCGGTCGTTGATGAGTGAGCGGACTTTGCCGGCGTAGGGACCGCAAATGAAGGGGGTGCCGATCTTGAGAGTGCCGCTTTCGACAATGACCGTGGCGGTGGTGCCGCGGCCAGGCACGACGCGTGCCTCAATGACTGCCGCGCGGGCGGTGGAGCGGGGGTTGGCCTTGAGTTCGAGCACTTCCGCTTGCAGGGCCATCAGGTCGAGCAATTCCGTCATTCCCTGGCCGGTGACTGCCGATACTTCCGCAAACTCCGTGTCCCCTTGTTGGTCGGTGGTTTGCAATCCTTGCATCGCCAGCTGGGACTTGACCCGGCCTGGATTGGCCGAGGGCAGGTCGCACTTGTTGATGGCGACGATGATGGTTTTTCCCGCCTTCTTGGAATGCTTGATCGCCTCGAGCGTTTGCGGCATGATGCCGTCATTGGCCGCAATGACCAGCACGACAATGTCGGTGATGTCGGCACCTCGGGCTCGCATGTCTGAGAAAATCGAGTGGCCGGGGGTGTCGAGGAAGGTGATGGGTTGGTCGTTATGGACAACTTGATAGGCCCCGATGTGCTGAGTGATGCCACCGGCTTCACCTGCGGTGATGCGGGTTTTGCGGAGGTAATCGAGGATGGAGGTTTTGCCGTGATCGACGTGGCCCATGATGGTGATGATGGGCGGGCGGGTTTTGAGCAGGTCCTCGGGTTCTGCGATGGGCAGCTCCGGTTCCTTGATAATCTCCACCACCTGATGGATGCCCTTGGTTTTATCGCGTTTTTCGCGTTCAAAGATGAAGCCGTGGAGGTCGCAAACTTTGGCGGCAATCTCTGGGTCGATCGGCTGGTTGGGCCCGGGGAACACCCCGAGCTTGATCAGGTCCGCCATGATGCTGTACGGCTTGAGACCAAGGCGCGACGCGAGTTCCGACACCAGAATGGGCGGCTTGATGATGATGAGGCGTGGATCGTCCGGAGCTTCGTCCGGCGGGCTCTCAGGCAACTCGGCGGCTGCGGGAACCATCGGTGCAGCGGCCTCTGTGGGCGGGGCTGGCTGATCTAACGGGCTGGCGGGTCTGAGCGAGTGTTGGAGGGCTTCCTCTTCACTTTCGAGGAGTTTGGAGATGGTGGGCAGAACGGATTTGCCGGGCCGGGCCGGTTTGCGGACTTTGGGCTTTTGTTCGTCGGCGTAGAGATCGAGGGCCTCACGTTTGGCAACGTCGAGGGCGCTGGGCAATTCCGGCACCTCGGGTGGGGGCTCGGCGACCTGCTGTTTGCGCTCACGGCGCGAGAGCTTTTTGGCGTCGTCGAGGAGGTCGAGAATCTTGGGCTTCTCGGGGGAGCTGTCGCTGTTTTTTGGCATCCGGCTGGTGTGCGTAGTTCGGGGAAAGAGTGGAAAAGAGGCTGTCAGGATGGCTCAGGAGTGGTGGCTGGAGTGATTCCGAGGAAGGCGTTGGCGCGGGAGAGCAGGGCCTCGGCGTCGTCCTCGGGGATGTCCAGGAGCTCGGCAATGAAAGCGGCGGGCATATCAACGACGAGTTCCGGGGTGAAGCCGCCGGCCAGGGTGAGTGTGTTGGCTTGGGCTTCGCTGATGCCGAGTTGCTCGCCCAAGGTATGGGCGGCACCACCAATTTTCTCCTTGAATTGTTCTTCCTTGCTTTCGTCGCGACGCACTTGGATGTCCCAACCCATGAGGCGGGATGAGAGGCGGGCATTTTGGCCCTTGCGGCCGATGGCTTTGCTCAGGTCCTCATCGGTGACGGTGACGTGCACCACATGGGCCGCCTCATCGATGGTGATGGTTTTGAGGTCGGCGGGTTTGAGCGCTTCACGAACGAATTCTTTCGGGTCCTCGCTCCAGCGGATGATATCGACCTTTTCGTTATTGAGTTCGCGGACGATGTTTTTGACGCGAGCGCCGCGCATGCCGACGCAGGCACCGACGGCATCGACCTTGGGGTCTTTGCTCCAGACGGCGATTTTGGTGCGGAAGCCGGCTTCGCGGGCGACGCCGCGGATTTCGACGGTGTGGTCGGAGATTTCGTTGACCTCGGCTTCGAAGAGGCGGCGCACAAAGTTGGGGTGGCTGCGCGAAAGGATGATTTCAGGGCCGCGGCCTTCGTTTTCAACTGCAAGCACATACGCGCGGATCCGGTCGCCGATGTTGTAGTCTTCGCCTTGGACGCGTTCACGGTTGGGCAGGATGCCTTCAAATTTCCCGAGGTCGATCATCACGTCGTTGCGCTCGAAGCGGCGGACGGTGCCCGACACGATGTCGCCTGCGCGGTCCTTGAACTCTTCGTAGATCATTTCCTTTTCCGCCTGGCGCAAGCGCTGCATCATCGTCTGCTTGGCAGTCTGCACTGCGATGCGGCCGAAATCCTTGGGTGTAACGTTGAACTCCAGCAAGTCGCCAGGTTGGGCGGCCGGGCTTTTCTTGAGGGCCACCGCGAGTTGAACTTGGTTGAATTTATCCGTCTGGCAGCCATCGGCCACCACGGTGAGGACGGCGAAGATGCGGGTTTCGCCCTTGCGGGTGTTGACATCGGCGCGGAGAGTTTCAATGGCGTCGGCACCAGGAACCATCTTGCGGTAGGCCGAAATGAACGCAAATTCAAGCGCGGCAACGACCCGGTCACGGTCGATTCCTTTTTCCTTTTCGTAATATTCGATGAGAGCGACGATGTCGTTGGTCATGGCGGGCGGTATGTGCGGGCAGCGTGGGCGGCATCTGGGGACGCAAAAGAGTGGGTGCGAGACCCACTCCTTTCTTTCGTCAGAAGCTGTGCGGGGAGCTTCATAACGTGGGGGAAGTCGCCTTGCAAGCCGAAACTCGCAAGTAATTGATGCCGGGTACGGGCATGGGCTCGGGGGGAGAGCAGAAATTTCTCAAAAGGAGCTTGCCCAGCGGATAAGCAACGGTAAATATTCGGTGCCCCTCTGGTTCAGGGCTCAGGGGGCGAGAATGGCTCGGAAGTTCTTTGGGAGAGGGTAAACCAGGACGCTCTTGAGGGGGAGGACTCGCCGGTGGTTCTTTTCGAGTTTTCCGCGGCCCTAGGTCGTGCCGACTTCGATCCAGTTGGCCGCCCGGTAGCAGGTGCCGGTGAAGCGCTCCAACTCCACAAAAGTCTCCAACAGCACGGGGCT
>CAIKHZ010000049.1 GCA_903827375.1 Akkermansiaceae bacterium | reverse complement strand
TAGCGAGTCCCGCCCCTGGATGTTGAGGCCGCTCTTGCCTTCGTCCGAATAAATTTTGACGATGTCGAGATTGCGGCGCGCGGCATACTCCAGGATCGCGTCCATCTGGTTGCTGGTGGAATACTGCTGATGCTCGGTGGACATGCGGACATAGGCAGCCGCGTTCGCCCTGGGGAAATCATTGCCGATGTTTGGGTCGGCTGGAGCATCGTTAGAGTGCTGAGGTAGAGTGGTCATGATAGGTGCTGGTGATTCGGGTCAGGGATCAGATGGTGCAATCAGGCATGGCGCTGCTTGCGAATGGGAAACGCCATTTTTGGTTCTCCCTGCCCTCACCGGCTGACCACTGGCACCGAAGTTGCAGCGCCTGAGAATCTTGATCGGTTGTTAGGTCCGTTGTCATGCCCGAGCGCCGATATTGGCGGGTCCCGCCCGCGTGCCAAATTATTATCTATGTGTTTGGAAGAATTTTCAGTCGGACGGTGGCAGCGATAGATGCCGAACACGGTCATTCCCACCTCGCCGGCAAACCGCGCCGTGAACCTGCGTGCCCCGCCAAAGTCCCGGCAGACCTCGCCCCACAGGTCCGTTGCAACAAGCGACAACTCCCCGATATTGTATGCCGTTGCCAGAGCTTCTCTAGTTTCCTGGATCCGGTCCTCAAACCTCTGTTGATAGCGGCCGAGGTGCTCCGACCATCTTGTCACCTCGGCGCTATCCCTTGATCCTGCGAGATACTCATTCACCGTGTCCGTCGCAACCAGCCGGTAAGGTTGTGCAAAATCAGGGAGCATGCTGGTCGTCCGACGACAAAAGGAACAAAGGAACCGGCGTATCTGGATCAGCAGACGCATGATCGGGCCTGGAATCGTAACCGATCTTGGGTAAAAGCCGTGAGGGCGCATTCCCCCGGATTTTCCGCAGATCGGGCACTCGTCCGGGCGGGCCATCTTGCGGTGCGCGCCATCACGCACGTATTCCTCTGGGCCGCCAGAAAATGCGATGATCTGTTGCATGGTCCGCCGGATTCATGGGTTGCGCCTAACCAGATTCCCGTCGATGACTGCGTGAACCTACCATGCACGCGGCGGATCCGCGACACGAAATTACCTAACAACCGAAATTCTATTCTGGTGTCGGCGCCCGCAAATTTTCACGGAGGTCATCCAATCGAACGCCGAGATCCCAGTCGTCTGCGTCAACAACCGGATACGCCAGTGCTTGCTCGAGTATGGCAATCGCACGGGGATAGTCCGGCATTCCGTATGCGGAGCACCCCAGCGCCGACGACAATTCGGCATATCCACAAGCCTGATCGGGATGCTCACGGATGACGGCTTGGAGGGCCGCGTCACCTTCCTCGCAACGGCCTGCCGAAAACAGAAGAGTTCCGAGTTCACAACGGAAGTTGAGCACTGTGTTCAAACTCTCATCCACGAACTGGTCCAGCACCTCATGAATCACCTGGATGCCTATCTCGGCATACTTTTTGTCATCGATCGCCGCATTATGAATTTCCATGGTGAAATCCTGAATCCAGTTTCCGAAAAACTGCGAGATCTGAAACACCGCGTCAGCGGCTTCGAAGGTGGTCATGTGCGGTTCGATCCTGGGGCGGACATGTTCCCAAACCCGCAGCCAGATCTCGACCGTTTCAACGTTCTTGCGCGCATCGCACAGGTCATAGCCTTCTGTTAGCCAGTCATCCAGCATTTCCATGGACGGGCGCTCAGGGCAATACCGTTTCCACAACTCGCACGCCGCCAGACAGACGAAATCCACATCGCCATCCCCCGGCAACGACAGCCTCTCCATCCACGTTTTGCCAATACTCCATGCCGAGGTTCGCCCGTCAGTCAACACGACAAACGCGGCTTGGTGCCCGTCAATTCCCAGTTTTTCCAAGCGCGACACAATCTCGCTCGTTTCCAATCTGGCCACTTTGGTGATGCTCCACTTATCCTTGAGTGCCGCGATTGCGCGTTCCGACAATTGCGACAAGAGATCGGGCGACGGGTTCGTCACCATTTTGACCATTGCATAGGGGTGTCCACCCATGCCTGCGTGTTCCGCTGCTGCCGGCCTCGCCGCAGCTTTCTGCCAATCGATGGACGGTTGGCTCGCCTTCGCCGCCGCATCCCTTTCCATGCAGCACTTCTTGTATTTCTTGCCGCTTCCACATGGACACGGGTTGTTACGACCTACGGATGCCGGGGAATTCATGGTTCTGGGTGTGAGGTGGTTTGTGTGTTGCTGGTCACTCATGGTAATCGTCACGACCCATGAGGATTTTGCGCAAGTTGGCTTCCGTTACGCGCGGCCATTTCAGTTTTCGCAGCCAGAAGTTGGTTTTTTCCACGTCGAATGCTTCGGAGTCGAACGCGCGACCCAGCCATTCGTTCATGCTCTGGTGCTCCGGGTGTTTCCGGTTCTTGAGAATCTTGAGCAGGTTTTCGTATCCCCCCACACCGCCACAATCCTCCGGTGGACAGGCACGAGCACCGTTGAGGCAGAGTGCGGTCCTGGCGGCAGCCGCGTCGGTCGGCAGAATCTTGTCCACCGTGATTTCGTGCTCCCAGGAATCGCCGAAGTCGTATTGGTAACCGAAGATGTCCTGCTCGCGCGGAGCGATTTGCTGAAGTGTAAACTTCCGTTCTTCGAGGATTTCCGGATCGTCTTCAAACTCGGCAAAGTGGTGGCGCGTATCGGAGTAGCAGTCCTCGCCCACCCTGAACTGGTGCAGATGGCTGTTAGTCCAGCCAATCGCCACTTGAAGGACGGCATGCAGCCAGTCGAGGCTGGCGTCGCCGGGCACTTGCAGATGCCTCCATACAGGCTGCTTGCTGTCTAGCAGAACGACCTTCAACTGGTAGATCGCCGGGTTGCATTTCCCGGCTGCGGATTCAATGGTGGAAATCATTGGTTTAATGGTGATATGTGACGGCCGACAAGGACGCATTCCAGCCTGACGACTGCGATGTGGGAAGCCTGATCTGGCAGGACCGGCAGATTTCCTTCCGGACCGTGCCGCGCGTGCCCGCTGGAAGGTACATGCCGATACTTCCACTTTTGAAAATTCCGGTCCTGCGTCGGTCGTGATGTCACGCGGGTGATGCCGGATGACAATGACCGCTTGACTAAAAACTGGACTTACGCTTGACTTATCGCCGTGGCCTACGAACCGCAATTCACGATCCGCCCACGCCTGCTTACACTGGTGGAGGTGATTGCCGCCTTGCGGGAGCGGATTCTGGGGGCGGCGGTGGAACTTTCGTGGATTCCCGCGCTGCAGAAGGACAGCCGCACGCGCAACGGCCACGCATCCACCGCCATCGAAGGCAATCCGCTGACGCTGGAGCAGGTGAGAGCCTTGGAAGAAGGCCGCGAACTCGCTGCCTCCGATACGCGTTCGAGCCGTGAGGTGCTGAACTATTTCTCGGGCCTGCGATACGTGGAGAAGTACGCCGGGAAGAAAATCATCCGCCACGAAGACTTGTTTGAGCTGCACCGGATTCTGGCGGACAGCGTGATGGATCAAGGCACGGCAGGCAGCTACAGGACGATCCAGGTCCGGGTGGGCAGGTACTACCCGCCCGCCGCGGCCGATGTCTCGGGGCTTATGTTTGAACTGCTGGAGTGGTGGAACAAGCAATCCACGGGGCTTTCCCCGGTGCTCAGTTCCGCGATCCTACACTATCGGTTCGAGCACATCCATCCCTTCGCCGATGGCAACGGAAGAACCGGCCGTGCCCTGGCGCTGTGGGAACTCTACCGGCGCGGATTCGACAGCCATCACATTTTCTCCGTGGATGAATACTATTGGGAAGACCGCCCGGGCTACTATGCTGCGCTGGACGCCGTGCGTGTGGCAGGGGAGGACCTAACGGGTTGGCTGGAATATTGTGCCGAGGGGGTGCGCCAAACGCTGGAACAAGTGTGGCTGCGAGTGCAGACCTACAATGTCAAATCACCGGAGAAACTCGTGCTGCGCCCCAAACAGGAATTGCTGCTGAAGTTGCTGCGCGACCACGGCAGCCTATCCCCCGCCGAGATCTGGGCGATGCTCGAGGTTTCCCGACAGGGCGCGATGGATTTGCTGCGTCCGCTGCTGGCAGCAAGATTGGTGGAAAAAATCGGCGGAAAAAAGACCGGTCGATATTCCCTCAAACATTCATGAACGCAGCCGAAATCCGCATCCGCTCCAGCGCGGCGTCCACCTCGGATTTTCTGAATCTAACCGCCCGACCGATCTTGAAATAGGGGATCCGTCCTGCCATGCGCCAGCAGTAGAGGTTGCGTTTGCTCACCTTGAGGTAGAAGCATGTCTCTTTCTCGGTCATTAGGGCGGCGAGGTTTTCGGTGCGCGGCGAATCATTTGGCGTGTCCATACCGGTGCTGGCCATGTCAACCGGGCGGGTGGTGACACGGTGGTGACAAATGGTGACAACCAGTTAGCCACCGCGGTTCCAGTTGGCCAAAATGGTGCATAATACTGATGGCCAATAGCGGCCAATTACGGCAAATAAAAGCTGTAACATGCTTATTATGAAGGAATTGCGACTCACTACGAATCAGAAGGTTAGGGGTTCGAGTCCCTTCGGGTGTACCACTACAACCCCCTGTAAATCAATGGTTTACGGGGGTTTTTGTGTAAATATTCGGTGCGTCTGGGGAGAAAAGTTTGGGCTGG
>CAIKHZ010000048.1 GCA_903827375.1 Akkermansiaceae bacterium | reverse complement strand
GTTGGGTCGGTAGGGTGAGCGGCGAAATCTCTGCCAGGGTCGGCAATTTTTGCGTGGGTTTGGACTCAGACGAGTGTGTGTGATGGCCAGTGGCTTGCCAAGAGAATTGTGGGTCCACCTGGGGGGGCTGCGACGCCCACCGGATCGAAAATCCACGTGGCGGTTCAGCTTGCAAAAATCAGTCGTGGCTGTGTGTTGGTGTTGCGGTAAGGCACCAAGGCATTCTTCGCCCGGATCGGGAACTCTGAATTTTGGGCATTTTCTGAGTGTTAGTACAATAGCTTTGGCAAGGGCCGCTTCAGTGGTATGAGTGCCGCGCATGACCCGCTTTTGCTATTTGATTTCTCTGGTGGCGCTGTGCCTCTGCAGCCTGCAGTGCCAACCCATCGGTCCTCCCGGCGGCGGGCCCGATCCTTGGCACCAACTCCATCCCAGCCCGTCCAACACCAACGCTGCCCCAGCATTGGCTGATAATGGCCAGGGCCGCCAAGGTGGCAAGGGCAGCCACGGCGACCGCGGTGGCCAAGTTTCAGCCGACGCATTGCTGCGCGAGGTGCATTTGAAAGTGGACATGGTGGCACGCGGCACCCACGGCCGGAAAGTGGTTCGCCCCATGACCCCGCGCTACATCACCATTCACAGCACCGAGAACAAGGATGCCAACGCCGCCCTGCACGCGCTGGCCCTCAAACGCGGCACCCTGCGCTCCGCCCAGCGCCCGGGCGGCAACCGCATCGGTTACCTCATCTGGCACTTCACCGTGGACGACGGGGTGGCGATCCAACACATGCCGCTGAGCGAGCAGGGCGAGCACGCCGACTTCAATGGCCCGGGAAACCGCCTGTCCATCGGCATCGAAATGTGCGAGAACCGAGGCAATAACTGGCAGGCCACTCTCGATCGCAGTGCCAAACTCACCGCCTATTTGATGTACCGCAACCACATCCCGTTGCGCAACGTCGTCCCCCATTACCACTGGCCACGCCATGGCAAACACCCGCCTAATAAAAATTGCCCCCATCTTCTGCTCGACCACGGTCGCCCCGGCCCCAAGTGGCTGGCATTTCTCAAGCGCGTCAATTTCCACTACCAACGCCTCAGCGCCACCTGATCCGATGCTCCAAGACCACGGCAGCCCGGTGAATCCCGGCGTCCATCTTGACCCTGACGTGTTTTACGTCTGCCAGCGCTGCACCGCTTGCTGCAAATGGCCGGGAGATGTCCGCTTGGAGGACGACGAGGTGGCCCGCATCGCCGCCTTCCTCGGAATCTCGGAAACCGAGTTCCTCGATCGCTTTACCCGCCTGCGCCAGAACCGGCAGGGGCTCTCACTGTTGGAAAAAGCCAACCATGAGTGCTGCATGTTAGATGGTGCCGACTGCCGGATCCACCCAGTCAAACCGGCCCAATGCGCAGGCTTCCCTAACCGATGGAATTTTCCCGGCTGGCGGGATGTCTGCCAGGCAGTGGCAGTGCCCACTGCCAATCAAGCCACGTGACTGAGGTGTGTCTGATTTCGGTTATGGCTGCGGGTTTGTGACAGTGGATTTTGGCGGCACCTCATTCGGTCCCGCAACCAAACATCACCTCTCGGTCTATGACGGCAAGCTGGCCATTGCGGGCGAAGGCGTTGTCACCGGTTGCCATCTCAACCGCCATGCAGGTTTCCATCACGCCGTGAGTTGGGGGTGTTAGCGTATCCATAAATCGCATTCACACCGCTGGGATGATCGGCCAGGGGAACTGGGTGGTGGTGGCAATCCGGCGGCCGCTGCGCTGAGATTCGTGGCACGCATTCATGACGTCGAGGACGTGCAAGGCGTGCTCGGGTGTGATCAGGCAGCGTTCGCCGGTTGCCAGGCAGCGCGCGACGTAGGACGCGCCACCGGCCCAACTCGGGGCCTCCTCCTTGCACAATGACTGGAGGCGGTTCTTGCCAGTGACGGCCACATCCACGCAACGGGGGCCCCAATCCCACCCTTGCAGATGGAGGCTGCCTTTGGTGCACATGATATCGAGAGTGTGTGGCTGCACCGCCTCCTTGTTGACCGGTGGCAATTCAAATTCGGAATAACAAAAACCCGTCTGCACATGGGAAAGCGCCCCACTCGCGTGCCGCATCAGCAACATGGTGTTGTCATCCGCTTCCACCTGGATCTCGCCACGGTCCGCACAGCGTCGCGTCGCGGTGACGATCCCGGTCATGCCGACCACTTCCTGCACCGGTCCGAGCAAGCCCGTCAGGGTTGTGATGTTATACACGCCGAGGTCATACAGGCAGCCGCCGCCTTGTTGATAGAACCACGCCGACCAATCGGGGCCGCCGTGGCCGTAGCTGCCGTGGGCGGCCACCACGGTGCCGAGATTGCCGCTGGCGAGTTGTTCCGCCATGAACCTGAACTGCGGCGTGATGACCACCACCGGGGCCTGCCAAAACCGCACGCCCTTGGTCTTGGCCAAATCCAAAAGTTCCCTGCCTTGCGCCACAGTGGGTGCCATCGGCTTCTCGCTCCACACATGCTTGCCAGCCAGCAATCCGGCCTTGTTGACCGCATAGTGCGACGGCATTGAGGTGATGTTGACCAGTAGGTCGAAGCCAGCCCCGGCCAACATTTTGTCCACATCCGGGTAGTAGTCCTTCACTTGATAGCGCTTGGCGAATGCTTCCGCCCGGAGCGGGATGATGTCGCAAAAGCTGACAATTTCGAGGATGTCGCTGGCGGCGATAAGATTTGGCACATAACTGCCCGCGACATTGCCGCAACCAATCACTCCCACCCGCAGCTTCTTCGGCGGCGTGGCCGCAGCCTTGCTTGATTGCGGCAGGATTCCCGCAGCGGCGGCGATGGCGCCGGTGGTGGCTAGGCGTTTGAGAAAATTCCTGCGTTCGATGGGTGGTTGGTTCATGGTTGGTCATGGGGTGGCCTCTGGATCCCGTCCAGCAAGCTCTTCGTCTTTGTCTCATCATTCCCGCAAGCCGTCATGTCCGATGTTCATCCGACATGACAGACGGCAACCATCATGTCCGCGATTGCAGCAGAGAGCCAAAGCACTCAGCTTTGGGTGATCTGGGTCTCCAGCTCATGAAGTGGCTCTGAAGTGCCAAATCAGCCGTATTGAACGGGCCGCCGCCACAGTGTGCGGAACCCCAATCCGCCTGTCGCAAAACGACAACAAAAAAGACGCAAATGGACAACGACAGGAATCCGGCGATTGGATATCTTCATCCACACGCAGCCCATTCCGGGAGCCATGCATGCGCCTAATAAGCTGCCCATCACGGTTCCAGGGACAGACCTCAGCGTTGTCACCAATCACACCCAAGCGCAAACCCCAGCAACCATGAAAACAAACATTACCACGCCCCGATATTTCCGGGGCTTCACAGCCATCGCCCTAGCCCTCGCGGCGCTGGGTCTCAGCCAGCCCGTGGCTCGGGCGGCAATCATCACCTCCGACGACACTGTTAAGCTCTCGGCGGGCGGGGGCCAGAACAACGCCTCAGTTGTCGCTCAATGGACAACCGCGAAGGGCAGCGCCCCGGTGGATACCGCCAACGACCTTTTGAAGAATCATGCGACCATGTCGATGTTGTCGGGAGGCGCTGGTCTTGGCAGCACCGCGTATATCAACGATGGCTTGATGCTGAGCGGTGGGAAAACCAGCGACAGCACGGATGGAGTGTGTTTGTACACAAGCAGCGGTCACTGGACGGGAAGCGGCCCCGTGGACGTCGTCTTCACCTTGGATGCCCCCTACAACATCGGACAGATCGATGGGTTTACGCTTTGGGACCTCAGCCGGCTGGGGCAAAAGTACGATCTCTATGGATCGACGGATGGCGGCGCAAACTGGAATCAGGTGACGTCTGTCAGTAAGGATGCGACCGGCAGCGATGGAAATAGGTATATTCGCAGGATTAGCCTGACGGATTCCGATGGAGTCATCACCGGTTTGGCCGGCGTCAACGCACTGAAGTTCCATATCATGGATCCGGGTCCTGGCGGAGCCACAAATAACAACTCGATCTATACCGAGATTGCGGCTTACGCGGCGGCCGTGCCCGTTCTCGCCGATGCGGCAAATTCCACCGTGGTGGCTGCGCCGACCACGGTTGCGAGTGATGGCACCACCACTTCCACCATCACCGTCATCTTGAGCGACGCCAGCAACAATCCCGTCGCTGGCAAAACCGTGACTTTGACCTCCAGCCGTGCCGAAGGGGTCGATACGATTTCAGCAGCCTCGGGACCTTCCTCAAGTGTCGGCGTGGTGACCTTCAGCGTGAAATCCTCGACCTCGGGTCCTGCCATTTTCACGGCGACGGATGTCAGTGACAGCAACCTCGTCATCTCGCCCTCAACCGCCACGGTGACCTTTGAAGCCGGAGCGCTGAGTGCGGCCAACTCCACGGTGGCGGCTGACCCAAGCACGGTGACGGCCAACGGCAGCGGCACCTCCACGATCACCGTGACCTTGAAAGATGCCAGCGGCACAGCCGTCCATGGCAAAACCGTCTCGCTGGTTTCCAGTCGCGGCACCCCGCCGGACACCATTTCGCCGACCACTGGTGTTTCCAATACCAGTGGTGTGGTGACCTTTGCGGTTAGCTCCGCCATCGCGGGTGATGCCACCTTCACCGCCACCGGGGACAGCATCGCAATCCCTCAAACGGCCAGCGTGACGTTCACGCCAGGACCCGTAGCTGGCGGAACCTCGACGGTGACCGCCTCCCCGGCAACAGCGATAGCCGACGGAATCGCCACCTCGACGGTGACCGTGACTTTGATGGATGCCGATTCAAATCGGGTGGCGGGCAAGGATGTCTCCTTGGTGTCAGATCGCGGAACGCCGCCAGACACGATTCTCCCGGCCTCGGGCAATACGTCCGATGCAAACGGAGTGGCAACCTTTATTGTTAGCTCCGCCACCGTCGGTGCGCCGGTCTTCACCGCCACCGGCGACAGCGTGCCAATCCCTGAAACGGCCACCGTGTCCTTTGTGTATGCACTCCCGCTCACCGACACCATCGTCCACATGGCCACTGGCGAAAACGACTCCCAAGTTATCGAAAAATGGACCACTGACCAAGGCAGCGCCCCGGTGGATATGGTCAACGACCTTTTGAAGAATCACGCGACCGTGGCAATGGCCGCCGGCAACATCGCGGCGGGTCTTGGCTGCTCATTGGCGAATATTAACGATGGTCTGCAAGTGTCCAAGCTGACGGATAACAACACCGATGGGATGTGCCTGTTCACCAACAACGGCGGGTGGCCATCGAGTGGCCCTGCGGACCTCGTGTTCACTCTGGATGCTAACTATAATATCGCTAGGATCGATTCCTTCACACTTTGGGACCCCAGCCGCACCGGCCAAAAATACGATCTCTATGGATCCACGGATGGTGGCGCAAGCTGGACATTTGTTACATCTGTGAATAAAAACTCAGGCGCGGAAGCTAGCAACCGCGATCTCCGCAGGATCAGCCTAGCCAACTCCGGAGGTGTCATCCCCGGCCTGGCCGGAGTCAACGCATTGAAATTCCACATCATGGATCCGGGTCCCAACGGCGCAACATCTAACAATTCGATCTACTCCGAGATCGCGGCTTATCAGGTGGCTCATGGCGGCGGCTCCACCTACGCCGACTGGGCCACTGCCAATAGGTTTGACCCTATCCACCCGGAGGCCGTGGGCAATGACGGGCTCACCAACTTGCTCGTCTATGCCCTCGATCTCAAGACGGACGGCACCAATGGCTCGCCCGCAATCCTAACGGGGCGCACACTCAGCTTCACCAAGCGTGCTGACGCGGTCACTAACAACGATGTCACCTACGCCATCGAAACCTCGCCCGACCTTCAGAATCCTTGGACCCCAGTCACACCGGATGTGAACGACGGCTCCGCCATCTCCTACACCCTGCCCACTGACGCGGTAGGCGGTAAACTCTTCGCCCGCCTGGTGGTGACGCAGAAGTAATGATGAAGAGTTGTCCGTTGTCGGTGATTGGTTGTCCGCGATTGCAGCAGCGAGCCAAAGCACTCAGCGCCATCGCCGCCGGTCCAGCATGGGGTCCGGCGGCCTTGGAGTGCGGTGACATGTCACCGCTTTGGGCGAGGCGGACTTGTCCGCCGCGGCGCGGAGC
>CAIKHZ010000047.1 GCA_903827375.1 Akkermansiaceae bacterium | reverse complement strand
CTCCCGCACCACAATCGCCTTGCCAACTACCCCCTCAACCCGTCACAAAACGCCATCCGAGGTGGTGCACTTTGAAGTGACCGCAGGTGGTGCATTTTGAAGTGACCGGTGACAAAATTGCTATTTCTCCCTCAGGCAAGCGTGCAGCAATCTCAGCAATCTCAGCAATCTCAGCAATCTCAGCAATCTCAGCAATCTCAGCAATCTCAGGAATCTCAGGAATGTGACGATTTTGCCGCTGGAATGACTTTATTCCTCTTTGACAACGGGAATTGAGAGCTTTGCTTAAATGCTACATTGACGGCTCTAATGCCCTGTGAATTTCGAAGCAGGAGGTGAGGAATCAGGGCTTGCGGCGAATCCTGAGCCACGCAGCAGTTAGGATTGTTAGCATAGCAGTTGTTGGTTCAGGGATGGGATTGGAGATCGGCATCCCACTGCTGGCAAGTCGTCATGGTGGCTAGCGGTGCCAAGGTGGGGCGGCGGAGTTGGTGGCCTCCTGGAAGGTGGCCTTGCGCCGGAAGTCTGCTGGATCATAGGCCGGCACTGCCGGATCCCGGTTGATCCATTGCGGGTGTTGGCGGCCGTAGAAACTGCCGTGAAATTGATAGTTGCTGTCCATCCAACGGCACAAAACCATCAACTCCATTTCTGTTAGCATCTGGCAATGGTTGTCCTTGGTGTTTTTCGGATGCGCGGGATCGGTGAGTACGGCGAGCAATGTGCTTGGGGTGCCGCCGAGGGTTTCCGGGGGTAGATAGGCACCGTTGAAATTGCCTTGGTCGCCTTTGAGAAACGATGTGAATTCAGAAATGAGCGGGCCAGCCAGTTCTTTGCTGGCGAGTTGTTCGTAGGACGTGTTATAGAGGACGGTGGTTTCACCTGTGAGCCTGAGCCCGCCGGCAGGATCCTTTGGCCCGTGGCAGGAAACACATTTGGCATCGAACATTGGCTGGATATCGCTGGGGTAGTGAATGACTTGGCCGGCGAGGCCATTGCCACCGGCGGCTGGGAGGTCGCAGGGTTGCGGTTGCGGCACGCTAGGCGGGCGGGTGAGTGCCAGCGGGCTAACGGAGGGTCGTCCAGACTCGCTGCGGCCGGATTGGGCGTGGCACCCGGTGCAGGAGCGGACCTCGCCGGGGGCGTAATTCACATAGGTTCTTTCTCGCTGGATTTCCCGGAAATTGGCGTCCAGTGCCTGATAGAAGATATTTCGTCCAGCGGGCACTACAAACTGCGCGGAGCCGTCCTTTTCAACCGGCACCACCCCCCATTGCACCCGTGGCCACAGGCTCGCCTTCCACTCGGAACTACTCGATGCCGGGTTCCAATGCGTGCCGGTGGACCAATAGCGCGGCACCGCCTCGTTGATGCGCAGCCATTTGACCTGTCCCGCCGCCACCCCCTCCATGCCATGGGTGACATCGGCTAGGATGCACAAGGCCTGATTGTTCGCGGCATATTGGGGGTTGAGTGCGATGGGCATGAGTGGCGGCACGGGCTTGGCTAGCAACGGCAGGGGATGCCAGCAGGAGAGCGTGGGATCGGCATGCACCGGGCGATGGAGTCCCTGCGTATCTATCAGGTAGAGAGCATAGGCATTGGCGACTTCCTTGTAATGATCGGTGGCTTTGACTTTGTAGGAAACGAGGAATTGGTGTTCGTTGACTGGATACGGATGGGTGTAGAGGTGCCCTTGGCGGCCTTCGCCGTCATCCACGCGGGTACCGTCTGGCTTCAAGAACCGCCAACCGGGTTCGGAGCGGCGGGGGATGAATACTTGCGGAGTTAGGTTGACGACGGGGTATTTGGCATCCCACTGGACGTATCCTGGTTGATCGGGGTCCAGTCCGCGTTCTCTAACTCCCATGCCGAAGTCCACCAGCAAAATGGCGCCAAGGCAGCCCCCCTGCGGATAGTGGCAGGTGCCCACTGAGACGAATTTGTGATCACTGCCGGGCAAGGGTTGGGGATACATATAGACAGTCGTGTCATCGTCGGCCATGCCATAGAGTTCCTGAGGTTTGGTGCCATCCGGGTGCATCGCCCACACCGTCTTGGCGACCCGTGCTCCACGGTCGATATACTCCCAGCGGTGATACATGACCCTGCCGTCAGCGAGGACCACGGGGCAGAATTCGCTTACCAGGCTGTGGCTGAGTTGTTCGACGTGGCTGCCATCGGCATTCATCCGATGGAGCACCGGTGCCGCCAGCCCAGATGAACCACCACACAAGACCGTATGTTCACAGCGGGTTGAGGAAAAAATGATTTTCCCGTCTGGGAGATAGCAGGGATGGATGTCGTCGGTATGCCAACCGCCGCCCCAGCGAGCCACCTTTTGGGCTTCGTCTGCTGGTGGGAATGAGATTTGGCGCAAGCCGGACCCGTTGATGCACACTTCCCAGATGCGAAAGCCAGCGCCGGGATCTTGGCGGAAGTCGAAGACGACCTTCTTGGCATCAAATGACAGGCTGGTTTTTCCGATAAACCCTTTGCCACCGGGTAGGGTGGCGGCGGTGACGACGGGCCGTTCCAAGTGGCTGCGAAGGTTATAGGAATAGATACCGTTTTCAGGCACGAATCGGTCGCCGTTGGTACCGTTGTTGATATCGGTATAATAGTGATCTGAAGAATAGGGTTTGCGTTTCACAAAGAGGATTTCATCACAACCCACTTCCTCCGGCTTCACTGGCGCATCCGAAAATACCGCTGCCTTAGTGGACGGTTCCGCTGCTGTCGGCCGATCCTCCCCGGCCGCTAACCCCACCCAAACTAGCAAAGCCATGGCACCCGCAGCCAAGCCCTTCGATCCGGCGCTGGGCCACTTGTGGGCCGTGCCGCTGCAGGGACGGTTGCCGGGAGTCTGATAACGCAAGGTGGCTGCGGGTGGCGTTGCGCTGCGGGCAAACATCAGTGAGTGAGGTCGTGGGTATTGCATAAGTATGACGGATTCGTTTCTAATAAGTGGATGTCCTTGCGTTTTCGGTTGTTTAGCCTCTGCTTCCACAGTGGTCATTTGAAACGGCAGCTGCAACCGATTGCTTTCAATTTGTTATGGTGAGGGTTGAAGGATCAGCCGGGAAGCGGGCATTTTTTCCGTGTTTGGGTGGAATTGCCACCAGATCCATGAAATACCTGCGGGATAGTTGCGTATGGGTGTTAGCAAAGGCAGCGCTAACACCTGCCTTGATTTAACCACCTGGCACCATCACGATCCATGAACGCACCCGTATTCACCGCAAGCGTGCTCGCCCTGCTCGCCATCCCAACCCTGTCCGCAAAGGACCGCGGTTGGACGGAGTTGGAAGAACAGTTTGATACCATGCCGATGGCAGCACGCCGCCACACCGGCCCCTTGTTCTGGATGCACGGCGATGAGACGCGCAGCCAGTTGGAGGGGGAATTGCAAAAAGTGCTGGAAGGCCACAATGGGACATTCACGGCCGAGCCCCGTCCACACAAGGATTGGCTGGGCGAGGGTTGGTACCGCGACCTCGCCATCAATCTGGATTTTGCCCGGAAGAATGACCTGACGATGTTCATCTACGACGACTGGTGGTGGCCTAGCCAAATGATGGGCGGACGGGTACCCGCCAAGTATGGCAGCAAGCGCCTGGTTGCCAGCGAGACGCGCGTCGATGGCCCAAAATCTGTTAGTGAGAGTGGCTTTGGAGACCCTAACCTCATTCGGGTGATTGCGGGGCGCGAGGTGGATGGCGCGGTGGACGGCTCACAACTGGTGGACCTCACTTCGTCGGTGCACAACGGCAATTTGGAGTGGAAGGCACCGGCGGGTGTCTGGCAAGTCATGAAGTTCAGTTGGAAATTCAACGGATCCAAGGGAGCCCAGCAAAAATATGTGTCTGTTGACGGGGCTGATCCGGCCTGCGTGGATTGGTTCATCAAGACTGTCTATCAACCGCACTATGACCGCTTCAAGGACGATTTTGGCAAGACCATCACCGGATATTTTTACGATGAGCCGGAGACTCCGGGCGATTGGGGCAGTGATTTCCCCAAGCTTGTGGCCGAGCGCAACCTCGACCTCAATAAATTGCTAGTCGCCTACAAGTTCAAGCTCGCTGGCGATGACCAGACGGCCGCGTTTTATAGTTATCTCGACTGCTTCGCGGAGTCGTGGGGCCGCACGATGTATGGTGGCATGAGCCGCTGGTGCCGCGAGCACAAGGTCGTCTCGATGGGCCACTTCATGGAGCATGGAAACGAAATTTTCAACCGGGAGATGTCTGGCGGAAACATGATGCAGTTGCAGAAGTACAGCGATATGGGCGGTATTGATTTGGTATGCGGCCAGCTTCAGCCAGGCAATCGAAACATGAACGAATACCAGATGGCCAAGATTGCCAGTTCGATTTCGCACACTTACAACAAGGATGATGATATTGCATTCTGCGAGATTTTTGGTGGTTACAATCAGGACTTGACCTATCCGACGATGAAATGGCTGGCCGACTGGCATCAAGTGCGGGGTGTGAACTATCTGATTCCGCATTCGTTCAATCCGCGGGCACCCTATGACGGGGACTACCCGCCCTACTTTTACAATGGCGGTAAGGAACCCCGGTGGCCGCTCTATCGGGTTTGGGCTGACTACACCAACCGCTTGAGCCTGTTGCTCACCGGCGGTCGTCACGTGGCTCCGGTGGCTATGTTGCATCTCGGTCAGAGTTATCATGTTGGTGCCAAGCAGCGACCCGAGGAACTCACCAGTGCCTTGCAGGACGTCCAGTTCGACTGCGATTGGCTGCAATACGACGCATGGGAAAATCATGCCACACTCAAAGGCAAGGAAATCAACCTGCACAAGGAAGCCTATCAGGTGCTCGTGATGCCCGCCGTGGAGGTTATTCCCTATCCAACTTTGGTGAAGGCCCGCGAGTTTTTTGACAATGGCGGCGTGGTGCTCGCTTATGGCATGTTGCCTGGCAAGTCTGCCACCATCGGCCGGGATTCCAAGGACATCGCCACATTACGCGACGCCCTGTGGGGTGCGGCCACCCCGGGTCTGGGTGTTTGCAAGACCAACGCGGCGGGTGGGCGCAGTTATTTTCTGCCGGAAAAACTCAGCGCTGCGGACCTGCAAAAAGTCCTCACCAAGGATGCCGGTATTCATCCAACTCTGGAAGTACTGGCGGGCGATACCGGCAACTGGCTGCATGTGCTGCACCGCCAGAAGGCCGGTAGTGAGGTGTTTCTCGTCTGTAACCAGAATCGTGAGGGAGCCGCCCGGGCGTTCACCTTCCGCGCCACCGCCAAGGGTGCCCCTGAACTCTGGGATCCGATGCGCAACGAAATGGCCTCCGTCTCTAGCAAACCAACCGCCGCCGGCACCGAATTCTCCCTAACCCTCGAACCCATGGAAAGCGTCCTCGTCGTCTTTCAGGACAGCCCACGCAAGCTCCCAGCCCGGATCAGTGCCGACCTGAAGCCGCTACGCCAATTCCCCTTGCGCGACAGCCGTCCCGTTGCCGACAAGCCATCGCCGCCCCAAAGACTCGTCGTGGTAAAGGCCAGCTATGGCGTGGCAGGGGATGCCAAACGCAGTCGGGACGTGCGCGAACGCCTTCAAAAGAGCATCGACGCCGGCGAACGCCTGCTGCAAGTGCAACGTCTGGCAGATGGGGATGATCCGGCCTTTGGAGTCGTCAAGGGGCTGGTCGCCGAATGCACTGCCGATGGCAAATCGATAACTATCAAAGGTGATGACACTCAGACGGTGATTCTGAGTGCCAACCCGTCTCCGCAGGAGCAGCAGGAATTGCGCGCCGCTGCCGGACGCCATGCCATCGTCAGCCCGGTGACGGCCAATCCGTTTGACGGCACATGCGAGATTCCCGCCGATCTGGATCTGGCAACATCACGGGTCTTTTTGGAGATGGACGATCTCAGCCCAGAGGCCGCCGCCAGCATCACCGTCAACGGCCAATTCGCTGGTGGCTTCATCGGTAAACCGTTCCGCTTGGACGTCACCCGTCTGCTCAAACCTGGATCTAACGCATTTCATGTCGAGCCCTTCGCACCGAAGTCGGCGCGCTTGGTGATTTACTGAGCTCAGGAGTTCTCATCGATCGTTCCAGAGTTATTCGTCCTCCGCGTTGGCGTTGTCGTTGGTGGCGTTGTCGCTGGTAGCGGCTGCTGGCTTCTTGGCGGCCTTGGCGGCCTTCTTAGCTTTCTTAACGTTGTTAGCATGTTTGCCCGAGCCATCGCCCGGGTCCACTTTGCCGCCTGCGGGATTGAGTTGGTCGAGGACGGCCTGCAGGCGTTTACGGGCGGTTAGGGCTGCGTCATCCTGGGTGTTAGCGGGTACCAGAGGTTCGGCGAACGGCGAGTTTTTCATATCGAAGAGTTCGCCTGCTTGGTTCAATTTCCAGCCGCTGTCGCGGTCGTACCAATGGCGGCCGAGTTCGACGAAGATCCAGTCGCGGGGCCATGGTGCGGATTGACCGAGGAGCATAGGAGCGAAGCATTTGCCATCGATGGTGACGCCGCTGGGCAATTTGGCGCCGGCGATTTGGGCGAGGGTGGGGAAGAAGTCGCTCAGATCCAGAAGGTTGGGTGAAACCTTGCCAGGTGGGGTTTTGCCCGGCCAACTGGCGATGCACGGGACCAGCGCGCCACATTCCAGCATGGTGCCTTTGTGGCCGGATAGGGCCTTGCCATGGACGGTGGAGCGCGGGGCATAGGGTGGGGCGGTGCCGTTGTCGCCGGCGAAAATGATCAAGGTATTGTCGCGCAGTTTGAGGCGGTCGAGTTCTGCGAGCAATTTGCCGACGAGTTTGTCCATGTAGGCGACGTTGTCGCTGTAGAAGTCCTTGCTGTCCGGAGCACTGTCGGGAGTGCGCAAAATGTCGGCATGAACGTGCGACATGGCATAATAGACGTAGAACGGCTCATGCTGGTGGCGGTCGATGAAGTTAACGACAAAATCGTGCATTTTATCGGGCAGGTATTCGCCGTCGCGCAGGGGTCTGGGTTTGCCATTGACGGTGTACTCCTTGGCGCGTTCCTGGCTGTTCCAATAATCACCGCTGCCCTTGAAGCGCAGGTATTCGTCAAACCCCCAGTCGCCCGGTTGCAGCGGCAATTGGCTCCATTTGCCGCACATCGCCGTTACATAACCTGCCGGTTTGAGCATCCTCGGCATCATCACCTCGTTGGCCGGTTTGAGCAGCGGGCCGCTGTCGTTGCCAGTCATGCCAGTGTGGTAGGCATAGCGCCCGGTCATCAGCAAGGCCCGTGATGGCCCACAGAGCGGGCAAGCGTAGCAATGCTCAAAGCGCGTGCCGCTGGCTGCCAGTTTATCAATATTGGGGGTCTTGAAGTGATCCGCGCCATAACAACTCACGTTGCCGATGCCGAGGTCGTCGGCAAGGATGAATATGATGTTGGGCTTGGCGGGTGACGGCGGTGGGTCGCTTGGCAGGGCAGGGGAACACCAAGCGACAGCTGTGGAGGCAAGAAGACCTAGAAAAATCGTGTGAGTTCTCATAAAATCGTGGAGGTGGAGGTGGGGAACCGGCGGGCAAAACCGGCGGTGAAAAAGCTAAGATGGCTCACCATGCCTTGAGTCGCAGCCCGATTTGAGCGAAGGCGCCGGCCTCCGGTGCCCGCCTATAGAGGGAGGAACCGGTGAGCGTGGTGTATTCCAATTTGTTGCCGATGCTTGCGCCGACAGTGGCGGAAAGCCACAATTTGCCGCTGAGGCGGCGTTCGGCTGAAACGCCAATCTGATAGGTCGTTAGCTCCATGGCCCGCGAGTTACCAGTCGCATCGGTGACGTTCCAGATGCCGCCGATGGTTTTGCCGAGCAAGCTGAATTTCCAGTCTTGGGACGGGGTGTAGGCGGCGACGAAGGACGGGCCGTAGAGGCCGATGCGGACGGTGTCACTCACGATCCAATCGAAACCCACGACGGGGTAGCCCGAGACGTGGCCGTTGAGGTTGAAGACGGCGGCGCCGCAGCCAAGGGTGAAATGATCATTGAAGCGGTAGGCCCCGGCGGCTGCCAGATCGAAGGTCAGCGCGTCGCTGGTGACGTGTTCGAAATCCGTCGCAAGTTCGGCTCGTGCCCAGCCGCCGTAGATCCATGGTGAAGTATCATTGATGTGGACGGCAAAGGCGCTCAGGCCGAGCGAGTACAGGTCCTCGTTGTGAAACGGAAAACCCGTCGGGCTGGCGGAGTGGCCAAGGTCGAAGTTGCTAAGGGTGAACTCAGCAAAGGGAGCCACCAGCCAGTCGTCGGCCAGTGTGATGGGCCGCGACAGCAGCGAGCGCACTTCGAGCTGAGAGAGTTGCAATTGGCCGGACCCGCTCCCCATGTCCAAATTGCCGGTTTGCCGATAACTGATGCGAGCGGCATCAATTTCCGGGAGTTTGAGATTGGAGGATTGCGCCGAGGCGGCAAGCGGGCACAACAGCAAGATGGATAGGGCGGGACGGCAGTGCATAAGGGGCGACGCTAGGGCAGCGTCGCCGCTTTGGCAAGCGCTGGACTGTCAATTCCGGCTCGAAAGCAAAACCCAAACCCGGCGGGGTTGAAGATTGGGGCTTGATTTATTAAGAAATGTGAATAATCTACTTTCGCGTCTCGTCATGGGTCATTGTCGTGCTAGAAAGTCAACCGGCCGTCCGCCGCCAAACCAGCGGCGGACGCGCAAGGCATTTTCGGAGGTCCTGGGAGTGACGAAAGGGGCAACTGCCGAGTGGGAGAACCGGCGTGGCAAGCGGCGCGAGGGGAAATCGATGCGTGCGGCGATAGCGGCAGCAGGGCCTGAGGTGGAGGAGTTGGGTGAGGTTGGATGGACGAAGCGTTTGCTGCGCTGGACGTTGGCGTTGCTCATTCTGCCGTTTTGTTTGGTGACGGCGTGGACGCTGGTGCGGCGATTTTCGCAGGCGGCGTTGCACCAACAGATGTGGCAGAGTGCGGAGTTATGGCATTTTGCGATTGGGGTGCTGGTGATGTTGGGCTGGTTTTGGTCGGGGTTGATGCACGGGGTTTTCTTGAAGCTGTACGTGTTTGGGCACGAGTTCACCCATGCGCTGGTGGTGACGTTTTTGGGCGGAAAGGTATCGGAATTTCACGTGAGCGAGCAAGGGGGGTATATCACCACAAACAAGACGAACTGGGTGATTGCGCTATCGCCGTACTTTCTGCCGATTTGGTCGATGGAGGCGGCGGTGCTGTATGGGTTGCTGAAGGTGTTTGCGACGTTTTCGACGGAATGGGACAAGTTGTTTTACGCGGTCATAGGCTTGACGTGGACGTTTCACATGGTGTGGACCTTGTGGATGCTGCCGCGGGAACAGCCGGATTTGAAGGAGAACGGCACGTTTTTGTCTTTGGTATTGATAGGATTTGGCAATGTATTGGTGCTGGCTGGCTTGCTATGCGTGGCGGGTCATGGCTCCCTGTGGGAACATTTCCGAGATTTTGGAAGGGACTGGCTTCGTTACACGGCGACGTGGGGCGACGTGGCTTGGCGCTGGGCCAATGCCGGTATCGGGTGGTGTGTCAGGCAGGGGGCGTTTTGATGCAGCAGGTGAGTTTTCGCGGTTGAATTGCGTGGTGGGCTGAGTCACGCTGCGTGCATGATTCATTTGGATGCGAACGCGAGCACGCCGCTGCGGCCGGAGGTGTTGGAGGCCATGCTGCCGTGGCTGCGGGATGGCTATGCCAATCCGTCGGGCACCTATGGGGCGGCGAAGCGGGCCCGCCAAGCGATCGAGTTGGCGCGCGGAGAAGTGGCGCAGTGGCTTGGGGCCCAGCCGGAGGAGATTGTGTTTACCAGCGGCGGCACGGAGAGCGTGAACACAGCTCTGCATTCGCTTGATGCCCATGCCGGGCCTGGGCCAGCGCTGGTGTCGGCCGTCGAACACTCGGCGGTGCTTCGATATGCTGAAGCCCTGCCGCGCGGGCTCAGACTGGCACCGGTGAATGGGGGTGGGCGGCTCGATGTGGAGGCGTTTGCCGAGGGCTTGGACGGGGCGGCGTTTGTTTCGGTGATGGCTGCCAACAATGAGACTGGGGTGATCCAACCGTTGCGCGAAGTGTGTGCCATGGCCCGCGATCGGGGGTTGGTCGTTCACACGGATGCGGTCCAAGCCATGGGTAAAATCCCCCTTAAGGTGAGGGAATTGGGGGTGGACCTGCTGTCACTTTCGGCTCACAAACTTCATGGACCCAAGGGCGTCGGCGCGCTGTATGTGCGCAGCGGCTTGCGGTTTTCACCACTTTTGATAGGCGGCGGACAGGAGGGCGGCCGGCGCAGCGGTACCGAAAATACGGCGGGTATCGTTGGCCTCGGGGTGGCTGCAGCCATCATGTGCAAGCAAGCAGCGGTGGATGAACATGCGGCATTGCGTCACCTGCGCGACGCGTTCGAGGCAAAATTGCTAGATGAATTGGTTGGAGTGACGGTCAACGGCGATTTGGGCCATCGCCTGCCCAACACGAGTCATGTGTCATTTGATGGCTGTGAGGCGGCGGGCTTGCTGATTTTGCTAGATGAGGCGGGCATCGCTTGTTCGGCTGGCTCGGCGTGCATGAGCGGCAGGCAGCGGCCCTCGCATGTGCAAGTGGCCATGGGGATTGACGAGACGCGTGCCAGAAGTAGTCTGCGATTTAGTTTTTCCACGCTTAACACGATGGGGGAGGCATTTGCGGCGGCGGTGATGGTGAAGCGCGCGGTGGAGAAGTTGCGTCGGGTGCAGGGCCCCGGGGTTGGGGCGGTGCAGGTTTATTGCGTGTGACGGATGGTATGGGGCGAGGCCCGCTGCCACTCTTTGTCCGTTCTAAAATCCAGCCTCAAACCTGGGGCGAGTGTGGCGCAGGCAGTCACTTAAACTTTAGCGAGGTGGAGCCTCAAACCAAGAGGGAGGTGACGACGACTTCGGCGTGAGCTCAGTCGAACGACTGATGATTGCCGATTGATGAACCCTGATTTCTGATGTGAGCTTGGACACGAGATTCAGCACGAATCAAGCTCAGGAAATGTCACTGGCCGGGAGCCGTGCCCGATGTTTCCGGGACTGTCGAGTTCACCGCAGGATCCAGAGCTGGCGTGACGGTTGGATCCGGAGCTGGCACGACGGCAGGATCCGGAGTTGGTGTGACGGTGGGATCCGGAGTCGGTGTGACCGTGGGAGCCGGAGTGGGTGTAACGGTGGAGGGATCTGGTGCTGGCGGATCTGCCGGTACGATGCGGCTGGCCTTTAGGGTTTTGCCTCTGGCTTGAATGGCGCTGAACAACCAGCCGCCGGATTCTTTGTAGTGACGGATCGAGAGACCGGCGAAAAATGCCAAGAGCGCAAATAGCAGCAGCGCCAAGAACATCATGAAGCCTTTGCCGCTGCCTGACGAGGCAACTGCCCGCTTGTGCGGTTCGGCTTCGACCTTGCGCACAGCCACCGCAGTTTCCGGCGAGGGAGCTTCCTCCGGCTCCCGGCGCTCCGGCGTCTCGTCTAGCACCTTTTCGCGCCGCAGAGCATCGCGTTCTTCCTCGCTCAATTGAAAATCAAAGGCCACATCGCCCAACCTCACGGTGGCCCCGTGGCGCAAGGCAATCGTGTCACTGCGCTGGCCGTCGAGCTTGATGCCGTTGGTCGAGCCCTGATCGCGCAATTCATAGCCGCCCTCAATGCGCAGCATTTCGGCGTGGCGCACTGAGATGGACCCGCAATCAATGGCAATGTCGCTTTCGCTGCCCCGCCCGATCGTAACCACCTGCCGATCCAGCGGAAACCGATAAGGCTGAGGCATCTTGTCCGGGACGGTAATAGTAACTCGTGGCATGGCGGGAAGCAGTTGGTTCAACGACTTCTAGCGTCTTGGCAAAAATAATCACGGAAAATCCCACGGAATTTGATTTGCGTTGCAAATGGTCGCTCCCTCTGCTCAATTCGGCCCGTCATGGCCAACCCGACAAACGTCCTCTCTAACGGAATCGAGATCACCGGTTCTATCCGCTTCACCAATGACATGATCATCGATGGAAAGGTCAATGGTGAAATCATGTCCGACAAGGGCCGCGTGACCATCGGCGAAAATGCCTCCATCGTCGGCGATATCAGCGCCGGGGAAGTCAAAATTTACGGCAAAGTGGAAGGCAAGATTACGTCCCAGCGATGCGAGCTCAAGGACAAGTCTTGGATCAGCGGCGACATCAAATCCAAGGTTTTCTCGATGGAGGAAGGTGCCAAGCTTTCCGGGCGCACCGACATCGGCGGCTGACCCGACTTCGGAACGATCCCGCGGAAAGATACTGCGGGACGACACTTTCCAATTATCCCGTCAAGAAGTGAGGTATTTTTCGCGCTTCAGGCACGATGTTGCGCCCCACTGTCTTTGCATCCAGTGCTCGACCTCGTGGCGCTTTTTAGGTCGAACCCTGAGTTCTGGGCCTTTGACTCACGAGTCTTGGGCCAGGCGCTCCAGCACGCGCCCGGCGGCGATCAGCCCGAAACTCGCGGTCACGTGGGTCGCCGTGCCCAGGCCAGAAGCGCAGTTCAAGCGAAGCTCGGCACCCTCTGGGGGTTGGTCAGACACGCTGCCGTCGCATTGAGCGTAAACCGGTGGCTCGTCGGAAAATACCGCGTCGATATCCAGAGCGGTGGGTTTCTCGTTAGGTGCCAGTTTGGGAAATCCGTGGTCGCGGCGCAGGCAGCGGCGCAACTGCAGGAGCAGCGGGTCCTTGCCGCTGAAAGCCAGATCTGTCACCCGGATGCGTGTTGCGTCGCGCCGCCCACCTGCCCCGCCACAGGTGATCGTGAAAATCCCACGATGTCGGCATTCTGCTAGCAACAGGGCTTTGTGGCGGGTGGAATCAATGGCATCAAGCAACACATCGAAGCCCGCATCCAAAATCGCGGCGGCGTTCTTTTCATTGAAAAACGCGGCGATCACCTCGACCTCGCATCCGGGATGAATCGCCCGCACCCGCTCGGCCATGGCTTCCGTCTTTTGGCGGCCGATTTGCCCGTCCATGGCGTGCAACTGGCGATTGACGTTGCTCAGGCAAATTTCATCCAAATCCACCAGCGTGAGGTGGCCGATGCCCGAGCGTGCGAGAGCCTCCACGGCCCACGATCCGACGCCACCGATACCGATGACCGCTACCCGAGCTTGTGAAAATCGCTGCAAAGCCGTTAGGCCATAAAGCCGCATGATGCCGCCAAATCGCTGATGCTGGGGAGATGTCTCGGACACGCCGGCACCTTGCACACGTCTTCGGCGGGAGTCACGTCAGGAATCCGGCGGGCGTCACTGCAGACAAGGATAGGGGGGGAATGGCAGCTTCAAGAGCGGCATCCACGGCGGCCAGCGCATGGTTGAGTTCGGACAAAGTTATTACCAGCGGCGGCAGCAGCACCAGCGTGTCGAGAATCGGCCGGGTGAGCAGGCCGTGGCGGCGGGCTGCCAGACAGACAGCTTCGCCAATTCGGGCGGCAGGCGGGAAATGGCTGCCGTCGGGTTGACGCAATTCGATGCCCGCGATCAACCCGCACTGGCGGATGGCATGAATCACCGGATGGCGGGATTTGAGGGTGGCCAAACCGAGGCGCAGATGCTCGATTTTGGCAGGCAAAGTTTCCAAGGTTCGTTCTTGCTCGAAAACCTCCAGGCTGGCCAACGCCGCAGCACAACCTAGCGGATGAGCCGTGAAACTATGGCCATAGTAAAACGCCCGCCCGCCATCGCCCAAAAAGGCGTCGTAAATCGCGGCTGTCGTGAGGGTCGCGGCCATCGGCAGGTAGCCGCCGGTAAGCCCCTTGGCCAGGCATAGAAAATCCGGGATGACGTTTTCCTGCTGGCAGGCAAACATGCTGCCAGTCCGGCCAAAGCCCGTCATCACTTCGTCAAGTATCAGATGCATGCCGTGATCGTCGCACCAACTGCGAAGCTCGACTAGCATGCCCGCTGGCCACGGCCGCATTTCATTGACCCCTTGGATCAGCGGCTCGATGACCACGGCGGCAGTGGCGGCGAAATGAGCACCAGGCAAGCCGCGCAATTCGTCCATCGATGCGACGTGGTGCACCGGATAGCCGAGCCCCCTGAAGCGCTCGAAAAACCGGCCAACTCCCATCAGAGAGGCCGCGCCGAGGGTGTCACCATGGTAGCCGTTGGCAAACGCGATGAAGCCGCTGCGCTGTGCGTTGCCGGTTTGCTGGCGGTATTGCACCGCCATTTTGAGTGCAACTTCGATGGCAGTTGAGCCGTCGTCGGAGAAAAACACACGTTCCAGAGTGTTGCCAGGGAAGAGCTTGCACAGGCGTTCGGCCAGTTCGGCTGCACCGGGGTGGGTGAATCCGAGAAACGACGTGTGGGCAACCCGTTCGAGCTGGGCGCGGATGGCGGTGAGAATGTGCGGGTGGCCGTGGCCGTGGATGTTCGTCCAAATTGAGGAATTGCCATCGAGGTAGCGGCGGCCCTCGGAATCCCACAACCAGACGCCCTCGCCGCGCACCAGCACCAGCGGTTCGTGTTCGCACCCGCACCACTCAGCCTGGCGGGTGAACGGGTGCCAGCAATGGGCCTGATCGGCCTCAATCCATCGGCGGGTGTCGTCGCGCATCGCTGGCGAGCATGCAGCTGGCCCCCAGCTCGCTGCAACTCTTAAACCCGAAAAACTGACGCCATCGGGCTCACTGCCTCTTCAGCTTGGCAGCAACTCACCGTCGAGTGGAATCTATTTATTTCGATCCACCAATGGCAACATCGCAGAACGTTAGAGCTGCAATTCCGTTTTTGCCGAAAACCAAATCATTCGGGTTCCAATTCATTTCCTTGAGATAGGTGATCTTGGTTGCTGTGGCGGGTGCCTTCAACTTGAGCGTTAGCACATTGCCAGTAACCGTGCCCGAGGCCACCTTGTCTTTTTCGCCATCCAGATAGAACTGGCCTGCCAGCGAATCCAACCAAATCACCGGTTGGTCAAATTCCAGAGCGATCGCATCCTTAGCGGGGCTGGTGAAATATGCCTGCTTGAGGTTTGGAGCTGTGATGGAATCAGAAACCTTCGTGCCGTAGAAATCCCTCTCGACGAGCGGTTGGATCAACCGTGCGAATTCCGACCAGCCAACCAATGGATAGTGGCAGGGGCCAATCGGTTTGATGCCGAGCGTGGACATGACGTCCATGTTGGAATAGAGGCGTGGCAGCGTCCGCTGCACTTCGCGCATCATGTCTCCATGCCCGTTGCCCATGCTGCACGAGTTAGGCCATATTTGATAGATATAGTAATGCCGGATATTTGGCATGTCCTGTTTCCAGGCCGCAGACATATCGAGGAAATACTGCTGATGGAATTGCCACCCGTAACCACCATCTGGCCCGTCAGCTCCTTGATCGCTCTCACCCTGATGCCACAGGACGCCACGAATGCCGTGGGTCATGTGGGCCTGCTGAACCCGCCAGAGCATCCGCCCATAAATCGTTTTGAGATCGGTGGGGTCGGTTTCATTGCGCTGATGTTGGTCGATGCGGGTGCCACCGACGGCGGCATTGATGATGAAGACGGGGATTTTCTGGCTTTGCACGAGGCGTTTTGCGAGTTCCATGCCCCACCAACCGAGTTCTGCCATCTCGCCCTTTTCGGCTTTCCAGACCGGGCTGCACCACAGGTTCCGGTGGGGTCCCTTTTCCTCGCCACCGGGCCGCCCGTAACTGCGGATCCATTCGCTGGTGTCCGGCGGCGACTTCTCCCCGGTATCAGTCGCCAACGCGTTGGATTGTCCTTCGATCAGATAGGCGTCGCCGCAGACGAGGTTGTTGACGGTTTGAACGAGCGTCTCGGTCCCGCCGGTCTTGGTTCCAAACTCCACCTTGTATTTGATCAGGCCCGGTTTGAGCTTGGCAGTGAGTGAGTAGGAATTTTCCGCAGTGGGCGTTTGGGTTTCTGTCTTGAGCAGTTTGTCATCCGCATAGACCTTCAGAAACACCGTGTCCGCTTTGCTAGATAAGGTGCCGTTGTAATGGAGGATTCCCTCGTTGTTGTCGTCACGGGCAAAAAACTGGCCGTCCTCAGGCTTTTCATCCTTGCTGGCAATCCGCTCAACCCACGGGTCTTTTGCCGGCTCGGTGATCTGGATGACGGCCGTCGCCACGGTGGCCGCGCCACCGTTATCAATCGCCACCGTCACGGTGATCGGGCCGGTGTATTGCGAGCGTTTCAGAATGAGTTTGCCGCGCACCACCTCCTTGGTCACCGCGCCGCCGCTAACCGTCCACTTGCAATGGATTTGCCCGGCACCCTTAGCCGTCATCGCGGCCAAATTGCTTATGTTAGATATGACTTCAATGGGGTCGCGGCCATTCCATGTTGCAGGTGCCTTAAGCGTCACAGCCGGTTCGGGAATCATTTCCTTGATCGTCACCGGCACATCTTTGGTTTTGACTTCGTTGGCGCACACTGCCTTGAACCGGAGGACCAGCGAGGTATCTCCCACAACTCGTCCGGCATCCAACGTGTAAGACGCCTGGTCCACACCAACTACAGATTCGACACCATCGCGCTTGAGAATCCAATACGTCTTTTGGGCCCCTCCGACTTGTGCTGTCACGGTCGTACTCTTTCCTTCCTCGACGGTGACAGTGGCAGGCGAGACGACGAATGCGTCTCCCGGTTTGACCAGGCAACCAACCATCGTCTGCCGGGGATTTTGACTTTCATACTCCATCTTCACCCAGTCAGCCGAGCGGACGACCTTGGAGAGGCGCACCTCGTCGATGTCGCCGACAAACTTGTAATTGCCGTACCAGCCACCGATATACATTCTAGCGGGATTTTTGATAGCCAGTGGGGTTCCGCGGTTGTTTCTGGCACCGGTCGCTGAAACTCCGGAATTTTCGCCGTCCAAAACGCCATTGATGTAAACCCGCGACTCGCCACGCTTGTAGGTATTGACGACGTGGATCCATTGAGTCATCGGGATTTTGCTGGTTCCGGCGACGTTACAATCGGCAAAGAAGCAATCCATGTTGAGGTGCGGGGGGCTGGTCACCTGCATCACCACCTTGCCCTGCCACTCTTGGTTACCCCAGCCGACGACATCGACGTTGGTGGCTTCAGTTCTGATCCAGGCCTCAGTGGTGTGGGGACTGCTGCCGACGGGCAGAGTGGTGAGTTTCTCGCCGCAGTTGATTCCCTTGCCTATGTCAAAACGCCGTCCTTGGCCGATCATGCCCGGTGCTGGCACGGTGCCGGTATCGGTGGGTGAGACGGTGCCGAGTTCGTCTTTGACGGAGTCGCCCATATGCATGACGCAGAGGTATCCATTGGACTCATTGAAGACAGCCGCGCCATTCGATTCGCTGGCTGCATCCGTCTTGCCCCAGGAAATCTTGATCTCCTGTCGCGCATTGCCTTTGATCATCGGAATACGCAGCCAGATGCTCGCACTTCCTTTGGCCGCATCCCATTCTTCGATTTGATAGGCCAGCGGCTTGCCGGCGGCTGCGAACCGGACGTCCTCGCCATGGGCTTTCGCTTGGGTGAAATCGAAGCTTTCACGGTTCAACCGCACCAGTACCGGGAAGTTTTCCTCTGCCGCAGTGGCCGGAAGGTTCGCCCCATCTGGGGTTGTTAGGATGTGGAACGATCCTTCGTGTTGCCAGCCCTGATATTGGGCGTGACTCATCGTGAGGGATGCCAGCAGGACAGTCGCAGCGAGCTGAATTGGTTGTTTCATAGGGTATGCGTTGCGGCATACTGGCCATGGGAGGAGCTTCTTTCAGATTCGGCCATTAGCCAGCCATTCAGGCCGGGACCCGGCAGTGGGGGCACTTGGCAATCCGGACATGTTTGTCATGGCGGCGGGGGTTTTGCTTTTCAAGCGGGCTGGCAGTCCCCACAGTGGCCGTCTTTCACGCCCATGTCCGACCCCCGCAAACCATTTCCGTTCAGTGAATTTGAGCCAGCCTGGCAGGCCCGCTGGGATGCCGCCAAGACGTTTCGCACTCCCGGTCCGGGGGATGATGGCTTTGATCCGGCCAAGCCGAAATACTACGTTTTGGACATGTTTCCCTATCCGAGCGGTGCCGGCCTGCACGTCGGCCACCCGGAAGGCTACACCGCCACCGATATCGTCGGGCGGTACAAACGCATGCGGGGCTTCAACGTCCTCCATCCAATGGGCTACGATTCTTTTGGCCTGCCAGCCGAGCAGTACGCGATCAAAACCGGCCAGCACCCGGCCATCACCACCGCCGCGAATATCACCACGTTCCGCCGCCAGCTCAAGGCGCTCGGCTTTGCCTACGACTGGGACCGGGAACTCGCCACCACCGACCCCCAGTACGTGCGCTGGACCCAGTGGATATTTCTCCAACTCTACGGATCGTATTTTTGTGAAGTGGATTGCAAAGCCAAGCCGGTGGCCGAACTCGTGGCCAAGGGTTTGTCCCGCGATCAGGTGGATGCCGTCCGCCTGGCCTATGTTGCCGATACCCCCGTCTGGTGGTCGCCGGACCTCGGGACCGTGCTGGCTAACGAAGAAGTCGAGGAATGGAAGGCCAAAGGCCACACCGTTGAGCGCCGCCCCCTCCGCCAGTGGATGCTGCGCATCACTAAGTACGCCCAGCGTCTTATCGATGAACTCGACGCCCTGGACTGGCCCGAGGGCATCAAGCTGCTTCAGAAAAATTGGATAGGCCGCAGCGAGGGTGCCACCGTACGGTTCCAGATCGCTAATTTTGCCACTGACATCGAGGTTTTCACCACCCGTCCGGACACCTTGTTTGGGGCCACTTACATGGTGATGGCGCCCGAGCATCCGTTCGTTGGCCAAATCACCAGCCAGGAGCAGCGGGAGGCCGTCGAAATTTATCAGAAAGCCTGCGCATCCAAGTCCGACATGGACCGTGGCGATCTCAACAAGGACAAGTCTGGGGTCTTCACCGGTGCCTTCGCCATCAACCCCGTCAATGACCAACTCCTCCCGATCTGGATCGCAGACTACGTTATGATGGGCTACGGCACCGGGGCCATCATGGCTGTGCCTGCTCACGACGAACGCGATTTTGAATTCGCCCGGCGCTTCGACCTGCCGATTGTCGAGGTGGTTGAGAATGGCGTGAGCGGCGTGCCCACCTCAAGGAGTGTGGGCGTCCCGCCCACGGGTTCTCCATACTTGAATCCAGACCTGGAAATTCAGAAACACAAACCCCTTCATCTGCCCCATTGGCAACAAGGCGAGAAACGTTTTTTTGTCACGTGGCGTCTCGCCGACAGCTTGCCGACGGACAAGCTTCAGGAATGGACGAGGCAGCGAGACGAGTGGACCATGCAACACCCGCAACCGTGGAGCGCTGCAACGGAAGAGGAGTATCACGCCATGTTTTCCAAAAGCATCGACCATTGGTTGGACGCTGGAAGCGGTGAATGTGTCCTCAAGGATCCAGCCATCGCCAAAATTGTTGCCGATGCCCTGCTGCACTTTGATGGCGAACGCTACTCGATCGATTCGTTCGTGGTGATGCCTAACCATGTTCATGTGCTCTTCGGTCTCGCTCCAGGGTCGATGTTGGAAGACGTGATCCAATTGTGGAAAAGTTTTACGGCAAAGAAAATCAATGCCGCGCTGGGGCGGGAAGGGGTGCTCTGGCAAAGGGATTATTGGGATCGAATGGTCAGGGATGGCGAACATCGGGCCAATATCCTGAACTACGTTGCTAAGAATCCTGAGCGGGCCAGGCTGAGGGGGGGGGACTTTTTGGGTTATTCGAAACAGGTGGGCGGGACGCCCACCCTCCTTGAGAATGTGGGCGGG